>JAFGDG010000122.1 GCA_016932245.1 Thermoplasmatota archaeon | reverse complement strand
TTTTAGGTTCAATTCTCTTTTTTGCACATCCCATCCTTAAAAAAGAAAAATAATTCATCCCTTAATTATCTATTTCGGGATGAAGCCGGACGATGGAAAAGAGGTTATTTGGTCTTTTTAAACCGTGGTCCCAATGCCTTCATAACTTTGGGGAGCGTCGTATATTCCATATCCTCCATGGGAAGACGATGGGGTTCAAAGGGCCCATGTCGTCTCATGTAATCGGTGATGTGTTGAGCTTCAACACGAGTGTGATCAAATGCGGGGTCATCAAAAAGATCCACGGGTTCTGTCAATTTACCGTTCTTTAATTGAAAGCCAAGGGCAATCACCCGTGGCGGTCCATCAAATCGGGTACATTTGGCATCTTTTACTGCTACCGGCATCAGTGGGCCATTATGAGACCCTCGCATCCAGCCAGAGACGAGATGTCCAAGTGAGAATCCTTCGAGTACTTCTCCAAGAGCAGGAAGACCTGATTGGGCTCGGACTACGCCAGCAGGGTCATCCTTCCCCACATATTCCCCAGCAATCTGGTAGAGTTTTTCAGAAGAAATTACCGCAACAGGCTCAGTAGCAGGAAGTTTCGAGGTTTTTTTCGGAAATACTCGTTTAACCACAAAACGAGATTTTGCGCCAATTAAGGCAAGTAGATCATACATTTCTTCAGGTGTGTTAAGTTTGACATGCTTGTGTTGCAGAATGTCCCATACTTCAAAGACAAAACCATCATGACAGGAAGGATCAATAATAAGCCCTGCCGTATTGAAAGGATCAGCAAAAATCTTAAAGATAGGAAAATTAAATGCGCCTGGTTCTGTTTTGTCCATCATGAACGCAACAACAGGTTCTGCCTTTCGCTCGGTAAATTCCATTTCTGCGATACCTGGGCCCATACCTCGGATATTTCCAGAAAATGCATCAGATAGTAAATCTTGACCAGCACCATACAAGCCAAGATCACGTGCCTTCTCTGTTGCTTCACAAAAGGTGTCCCACGCAAGAGAATGGACCTCTTTAGCATCGACACCGTTGGTGTGTGTCATAATCAATTCAAGATCATCTCCACAGCTAGTAACGTGATAATCTATGAGAACTTTTGATTTTACGGCAACGGCAAGTTGCTTGTTTGCAATTTTTTTGAGATCAGGATGGACTGACGCATGGCCCGGCCAACCACCGACATCTGCTTTAAGAATACTAAATGTAGTTTTCATAATAAACCCCATTTTCATGGTATGGATAGGATATTTATAAAGGATTTGGAAAAAAGTCGGTTTTTCAGTAAACTATATATTTTTCTGCCCTTTAGGGAAAAACGAAGTGGACAACAATGACTTTGGTAGTGTATAATTCTCTTTCAAGAAAAAAAGAGAAATTTGTTCCTGTTGAACAGGGAAAAGTCAAGATGTATATCTGCGGGATGACGGTGTATAGTGACGCTCATCTCGGTCATGCTCGGACGTATGTCGCCTTTGACATTATTCGACGATATTTTGAGTACAAAAGCTATGATGTAAATTACGTGCAAAACATCACCGATGTGGACGATAAAATCATTGCTGCGGCAACCAAAGAAAGTGTCGATCCCTTAGAGTATTCAGAACGATATACTAAGCGATGCTTACAAGATTTAGATGCGCTTGGCATCCGTCGTGCTGATCTCTACCCAAAGGCATCAGAAACCATTCCTGATATGATTACACTCATCAAACAAATCATTACGAAGGGCTATGGATACAAGACAGATGGTGATGTCTATTTTGCCGTTGATAAATTTCCAGACTATGGGAAACTCTCAGGACAAAATATTGAAGAAATGAAAGCAGGTGCCCGCATAGACCCTGATAAAAAGAAACAAAGTCCACTGGATTTTGCCTTATGGAAAGCAGCAAAACCCGGGGAACCTTCGTGGGATTCACCATGGGGAAAGGGTCGCCCGGGTTGGCATATTGAATGTTCCACCATGAGCGGAAAATATCTTGGATTTCCGTTTGATATTCACGGCGGAGGGATGGACTTGCGCTTTCCCCATCATGAAAATGAAATTGCCCAGGCAGAAGCAGCTACGGGTATACCGTTTGCCAACTACTGGATGCACATCGGACTGCTAACTATCGACGGAGAAAAAATGTCCAAATCTCTGGGTAATTTTTACAATGTGAAAGATATCCTCAAGCGGTGGGACGCAGAAATTGTTCGCATGTTTTTTGCCCAGGCTCATTACCGCAGCCCCCCTGACTTTTCTGAAAAAGCACTAACTGATGTCAAAAAAGGATTAGACCGCATCTATCGAGTCAAAGAAAAACTCTCATCGTATGCAACAAAAACAAGCAAACCTCTTGACGAGCCAAGCCTATCACAAGACGACCGCCAGTATCTCGAAGAGATCGGGCAGTTTCATCACCAATTTGAAGAAGCCATGAATGATGATTTTAATACTCCCAAGGCGTTTGCTGTTATCTTTGAGTTTGTCAATGCAAGTAATAGGTATCTAGACAAAACAGACAGCCCAAACGCTGGACTATGCAAGCATGCACTTGAAATCCTCCTTCAGCTCGGTAACATTCTTACGCTCTTTCAAAAAAAGCAAGAAAGGGATGATCCTACAGTACTTAAACATCTTCAAACACTGGTAAAAACCTATGACCCTGACGCAACGGTAAGAGCTATAAAGGATGCTATGGATATTCTCCTAGAAAAAAGAGAGGAAGCACGCAGACAGAAAGCATGGAAGACGGCAGATGACATTCGCAATCGTCTGCATGAATTAGGCTTTGAAATCCAAGACACGGATGCTGGCCCCGAGTGGCGAAAAATATAGAATCATATGAAAAGAATCCTTGTAGGGTTTGACGGATCAGAAGGATCCGAACATGCGCTCAATCGAGCGCAAATGCTTATCGAAGAGAATGGGGAGTTAATCCTCCTTGCGGTTGTTCCAAGTCCTGACGATAGGAGTCTTGTTGATGCTGATGCATATAAAAAGTTAAAACAAAAAGCAGAAAATCTTATTGCTCAAGTCATCAGCGATTTAGGGCAACATGATTTTACCATCACCGGCATGGTTGAAGAGGGAGACGCTGCTGCCACCATTATTGAAGTGGCAAATAACCTCAAGTGTGACCTGATTGTCTTAGGTAGTAAAGGAACCAGTGAAATTGGACAGTATCTGATTGGGAGCGTTGCCAATAAGGTCGTTCAATATGCAGCAAAGCCCGTGATGGTTGTACGGTAAAAAAATTTATTTTCCTTTGGTTTGATGCGCACGAATACTCGGTCGTACTTTTTCTGCACCTTTCCCTTTGTGCATTAATCCACGACCTTTTTGTCCAGCGCTTGTTTTTCCACGAAGGACTCGGCGCGTGTTTGACGCGTTTGATATCCAGTTAATATTATTGTCCCTTAAAATTGCTGGATGGACGGGATCGACTAAAATCACTTCATAGAAATGGTTTTTTCCATCATCACCAATCCAATAGGAGTTCAATACTTCCATATTGGGATATCGCTTTGCCGTTCGTTCTTCAGCAATGCGTTTAGTGCTCTTTCCCATGGTTATTTTGGTAATACCCTTTGCTGATGGTTTTCGCCCGCCCTTTATCTGATGTTTGCGTAATCCGCCCCGTCGGACTCGAGCTCTTACTACAATATAACCAGGTTTTGCCTTATATCCTAATGATCGTGCGCGGTCGATACGAAGTGGTCGATCAACACGGGTGAAATTTTCCTCTTTTCTCCACTGAATAAGCCGTTGCTGCTGAGGAGATTGAAACGACGTGTCTGGTTTTTTCCATTGATCGCCGATGTAGTCATACGCGCTTTTTACCATATCTAACACACACCAGGCATTACGAGCTGGCAGGAGCATAGGAAGGGGATTCTTTATTTAAAACTTTTGTCGTTATGTTCCACAATGTAGATTGAGAGGATATGTATCGTAATTTCAAATAATAACAAAACGAAATACTTTTGTTATTATTGAGACACAATAACTTAGTATAAAACTCCCTAATCACCCCCTAGTTTATTAGTGTCAGCACCCAGCTAAATAAGAGAATATATTTTTTTTCAATAATAACATAAATCTTTTATAGAAGGGAAGCACAGGTATATAATAATAGAAGAAAGGGCGAATCTTTAGATATAAACTTACAATGAAAACTGCCATAAAAAATACTAAAAAATATATAAAAGGTAAAGTATATTTATATATAGTATATACTATCTCTTATGGTAAACGAAGGGGGATTGTAAGGAAATGGATCAGGAAATAAAAAAAATGAAGAGGCTGGTTTATTCTTTTATGGTAGTTGTCATACTTATTTTAGCGATATTTGCAGGTACTATACTTTACTATGAAACAAAAGAGCCGACAGGATTTGGGGCGAGTGAAGGCGGTACTTTTGTAAAAGCATTTGCTGATGAAAACATAGGAACGGCACCGCTAGCCGTGAATTTTTCATCATTAGTATTAAATGTGGAAGGAACTCCCGAATACCATTGGGATTTTGGTGATGGTGAAACATCGGATGAGATAAATCCCGTTCACAACTATACTGAAGAAGGGAATTACACGTGCAAATTGACCATTACCAGCGACAAAGGCAAAAATGTCACCTCTGCGGTAAACGTGGTCATTTTAGCAAACAAACCGCCAACAGTGGTAGTATTAGTTTCACAAGTCGAAAGTAATCGACCTCACATACTTCTCTTAGATTACTTCCCTGATCGATTAATCTACCTACTCGTTAAAATCTTAGATTCTTCAAACTCGTCGTTGGTAAATCTTAATGGGTGGATCAACTGTGAAGGGCAGGTCTATGACCCTGAAGGTGATGAGATCGTTTCGTATACGTGGGAACTGACACAGCCGCCAGTACGATTTCTTGGAAAAACCCAATATCCAAAATTCATATTTAAAGGGAATGACTTAGCTAATATTACTTTCCCACTGTTGTATACCTACAGGTGGATGGGATACAGTATAAAATTAACCGCTACCGATTCTGCAGGAAACACAGGAAGTGACATTAAAACTTTTGGTGTGAGTTGGAGTGATACGGCATTACGAAGAAATCAATTAATTACAAAGTGGAATAATTTCTGGAATGTAAAATTTTATTCGTTACCCACATCGTTGCAGGGCATGTTAACAACCACCATGTGGAGCGTACTGGGACGAGTACAAACATCTACAAATACCATAGTAGACAAGATTCTTTCGCCGTTCCCCGAGAGTATTAAAAACATCATTTTGCCAGTATACAAGTCTGTTTGGGAAACGCAAGAGAAAAAGTATCGAAAACCCAATAGCGCACCAAACGAACCAGAGAATCCTTTGCCCGCAGACGAAGCCATTGGTGTGAATTTAGGTACTGACTTACGCTGGAATTGTAGTGATCCTGACGGTCATCGATTAAGTTATGATGTTTACTTTGGAACGACCTCGCCACCTCCACTCGTCAATTCTGGGTATGTTAATACTACCTTTGCACTTGGTAACCTTGAACCAACAACGACGTATTACTGGAAGATTGTAGCGAAGGATTCAGCACCAACCGGTGATACTAAAGTAACCAGTAGTCCCATCTGGATGTTCACTACAGGAACTGTGTAAGCCATCATCTACGGGAAATACGGTGAGTTTTTTCTCACCATTACTTCTTTTTTTCATACCCAACATGCGCTCTGTGTTGTTGACTCACTAACCTTTATAAGAGCATTTGTCTTTTCCCGCTCAGGGGAAATCATTCATGGATCGGGTATTTAACAAGAAACGAGAGACTTTGCCGCGAGCAAAGATAAACGAACTACAACTCAAACAGCTCAAACAAACCGTCCACACCGTGTATGATCACGTTCCTTTTTATCAGAAAAGGTTCAAAGAGTTAAAAGTAACGCCAGATGACATTAAAACACTTGATGATATCACCAAATTACCGTTTACCACCAAAGACGATCTACGAACACATTCCCCTCATGGCATGATGGCGACATCGCTCGAGAACTGCATTGAACTGCACGCATCCTCTGGTACAACAGGAGTTCCGGTGACGGTGTGTTATACTCCAAAAGATATTGAAGTATGGGCTGAGGTCATGGCACGATGTCTCTCCATGGCGGGCCTTACGAAAAAGGATATTTTTCAAAATCCAATTCCTTATGGAACGTTCACTGGTGCTTTTGGTTTTCATTATGGTGCCCAAAAAGTCGGTGCACTGGTCATTCCTTCAGGAAAAGGACAATCAGAACGGCAAATCAAATTGATGCAATACTATGGCACTACTTTTGTGTCTGGCGTGGCATCATACATGCTTAGATTAGGACAAGTCGCTCAGGAACTCGATATTAATCCAAAGAAGCTGAAGGTAAGAAATGGTTTGTTTGGTGCTGAAATGTTCACCAAAGGGCTCAAGCAGAGAATCATGGACACGTGGGACATGGATGTGCATGATATTTACGGACTGACAGAGATGTGCGGCCCAGGGGTTTCCACCGATTGCGATCAGCACAACGGTCATCACCTCTGGGAGGACCATTTTTTGATTGAAATTATTGATCCCAAAACATTAGAGCCCGTTGGCATAGAAGAAGAAGGAGAGGTCGTGCTTACAACGCTGACAAAAGAAGGGATGCCACTCTTACGTTATCGAACGCGAGATTTAGCAAAACTGTTTGATGAAAAGGTCTGTGCCTGCGGGCGAACGCATGTCAAACATTCAACCATCAAAGGCCGCAGCGATGATATGATTATTATTCGAGGGACCAACATTTACCCCGGACAAATTGAGTCGGTCGTGATGAAGCACGACCAAGTGGGAGGTAATTGGCACATGGTGTTAACCACGGAAAACGATGTTGATATGATGACTGTTGAAGTGGAAACAAAAGAGCAGCTCAGTCAGCTTGATACCATGGCGCTTGAAGAAGCACTGACCAAAGAAATTCAATCAGTCATCGTGTTTACTCCACGTATTGCAGTGTTACCACCGAGCACCATCCCTGAGACAGGTTTAAAAGCAAAACGAGTCATTGACAAACGGAAGAAGGAGTGATGTATGAATCAAACCGTGAAAGAGCTTCTCAAACGAAAAGGCCCACTTGCGGAAAATGAAGTGAAAGACCTCATGAAATCATATAATATTCCGACAACCAAGTATGAGGTCGTTGACACTGAAGAGGATGTTAGAAATATCCGTTTGAAATTTCCCGTTGCGCTCAAGGTATGCTCCCCCAACATTCTACATAAAACCGACGTGGGTGGCGTAAAACTTAATATCGAAAATAACAAAGAATTACTGCAAGAATTTCTCGCGTTTCGTAAAAAATTCCCCGAGGAGCATCTCCTCGTTGATCAGATGGCGAAAAAAGGTGTTGAAATCATCGTTGGGCTGGTACAAGATCCGTCCTTTGGGCTGACCATTATGGCAGGCATCGGCGGTATTTTTACAGAATTGTACAAGGATGTTTCCTTTCGAGTGGTAGAGATTGACAGATACGATGCAGAACAAATGATTGATGAACTAGAAGGGAAAAAGCTGTTGGAAGGATTTCGGAATATGAAAGCTAATAAACAACTGGTTATTGATTTACTGTTAAAGGTATCAAAAATAGGAGAAGAGCTTATGGAGCACATCGATCAGATGGATTTGAATCCAGTCTTTGTGTACGAAGATGGCATCTGTGTTGTTGATGCCAAAATGATACTGAAATAAAGGAGAAAATATCATGGTTTCCAAAACTGAAACGTATACGATTAAGGATATTGGCCTTGCTGATTTTGGGCAAAAAGAAATCGACATTGCTGAAACAGAAATGCCGGGGTTGATGGCCATTCGTGAGAAATATGGACTGCAACAACCCCTGAAAGGGGCACGGATTATGGGCAGTCTGCACATGACCATCCAAACAGCCGTACTTATTGAGACGTTGCGCCAGTTGGGTGCTGAGGTGCGGTGGGCAAGCTGCAATATCTATTCGACCCAAGATCATGCAGCAGCAACCATGGCAAAAAAAGGTGTTCCCGTTTTTGCATGGAAAGGAGAAACACTCAAAGAGTATTGGGACTGCACACAGAAAGCATTGGATTTTGGCAATGGGAAAGGACCACATCTCATTGTTGATGATGGTGGTGACGCCACCCTGATGGTTCATAAGGGATACGAGATTGAAGAAAAACCATCTCTCTTAGACAAAGAATACAGCGGCGAGGGTGAAGACTTTCGGGAACTTATGGCATGCTTACAACAGATATACAAGAAAGATAATCGTCGATGGCATCGTATTGTCAAAGACATCAACGGTGTTTCAGAAGAAACAACCACTGGGGTGCATCGATTATATCAAATGATGGAACAGGGTACGCTACTCTTTCCTGCCTTTAATGTCAATGATTCGGTTACCAAATCAAAGTTTGACAATCTCTACGGGTGCCGGGAAAGCCTCGCTGATGGTATCAAGCGGGGAACCGATGTTATGATTGCGGGCAAGGTCGTGGTGGTCTGTGGCTATGGTGATGTGGGAAAAGGTTGTTGTCAATCCATGCAAGGATTCGGTGCCCGAGTACTTGTCACCGAAATCGACCCCATCTGTGCACTCCAAGCAGTTATGGAAGGCTACGAAGTCACCACAGTTGAAGATTCCCTTGGCATTGCCGATATCTTTGTGACGGCAACCGGTAATTGCGAGGTGATTACCATTGATCATATGAAAAACATGAAAGATGGCGCCATTGTCTGCAATATTGGGCATTTTGACAATGAAATTCAGGTTGAGAAGTTGGAACGGCATCCCGGAATAAAAGAACTGAATATTAAACCACAGGTGGACAAATTTATCTTCCCCGACGGACATGCCATTATTCTACTGTCACGAGGGAGACTGGTAAATTTGGGCAATGCAACTGGCCATCCGAGCTTTGTCATGAGTAATTCCTTTACCAATCAAGTGTTAGCGCAACTAGAGCTGTGGAAAAAGAAACACGATATCGGTGTGTACATGCTACCAAAAGTTCTTGACGAAGAAGTGGCACGGCTGCATCTGAAGAAGCTAGGGGTGAAGCTGACCACCTTGACTCCTAAACAAGCTGCGTATATCGGTGTTAGTGTAAAAGGACCATACAAATCTGATCATTACCGCTACTAGCTGCTGTTTTTATACATAAGAAAACTATAAGTGACGCCCATTACATATGGTGCACTTGAGGTGAGGGTACGATGGATTGGAAAACACGATCAGCATATGTTTTTATTAAAACAAAAGATGGTAAGGCCCAAGACGTTTGGCAGCGATTTCAACACTGGGAGAATGTCATCGGCGCTTGGATTGTTGCAGGTGAATGGGACGTCATTGTCTGGTTTGATGCTCAAGATTGGGATACGGTACATCGATGTGTCGGTGAAATAAAATCATGGGATGGTGTGGAACTTACGAGCTCGCATCGCGTCTACAGTGGTTTTAAAAACGACAATTGGTGGTGGGAAAAACCGGCTGGTGCCTGGGTGTTGTTCAGAGGAGACAAGCTTGAAGAGACTCCCGAAAAGATACGGAAATGGCAGTGGACAACCAGTGGCGCAAGCATCCCTGGTGAATGGGATTATATTGCCTGGATTCAAGGAGAAAACTGGAACGATGTGTGGGACCATCTGGTGGATGTCAAAGAGCAGAACTGGCAGACGCTCCCGTGCGTTCCCATTAAATCCTGGTGGAACCAAAACTGGAAACAGAACTGGTGGTAAACACACCACCACTCCTTTTCTTTTTTTCCATTCGGCACTTCACGTAGTGTGTCACTATGTAAGGGGAAGGTTAATCTAACAGCAGATAATTCTTTGGAAGTACATTGACGAGGGAGCTATGATTATTTTACTTGGGACAGGGCACGTGTTTGATCTTTCTTCAGCAGTACGTGAGATGCTAGAAGAAGAACAACCAGATGTCGTCGGCGTCGAGCTTGACCGGCAGCGCTATAACGCCTTGATGATGAAACAGCAGGACCAAGAATCCTACAAGATGCTACAGAAAGATGTTCCTACCATCTATAAATTATTGGCACGATTTCAAGACAGCATGGCCCATGAATATGGGGTAGAAGCAGGAGATGAGATGCTTGCCGCGATTTCCTATGCCCAGTCCCATCAGGTGCCTCTACGATTTATCGACATGAATGCACAAAAGCTCTTCTCCAAGATGCTGCGATCCATGTCGCTTCGTGAAAAGATACGACTCTTTTTTTCGGGCTTTGCTGGCTTTTTTATCAGTAAAAAAAAGGTCGAGCGGGAGTTGAAAAACATTGAAGACACTTTTGAGAGTTACCTTGAACAAATTGGCAAGAAGTTCCCTACAATAAAACGAGTACTGATTGATGATCGCAATGCCTTCATGGTCAAGCAATTGATGACAGCTCAAGCCCAATATGGGAAAGTCGCTGCCGTTGTTGGTGATGGGCATGTACCTGGACTGTCGACGTTACTTAACAATCAAGGCCTTGAAGTGAAAACCATACGGCTTAGTGCGTTACGAGCACATACCTCTTCACCAAAAGATACCTCAACCGCATCGTTTTCTATAGGATACAAGCCACTTGAATGATGGCGAGTAGTCTCAAAACAAACCTTTATATGAGTATACCTCGTAGAACAAGATAGAAAGGAGTTACCCAATTATGAGTAAAAGCAAATTAAAAGATACCATTATTTACAACAGAACCACCCATCCAGAACGGACCAATGCAACCTTTGAACGGATTGAGGAAGTGTTTTTCAATGTTCTCGGAGACAACATCAAAAAAGAAATGAAAGCGTTACAAACTCAACTTGGAATTAGTAGTCCTCGGGCCCTCTTAACCGAAAAGCAAGCCGAACGTATTGTCTCGTTTGTTGACAACCAAGGGTTTGATCCTAACGTTATAGATGCGCTTATTGACCAATTGCATGCTTCTGAAATTTCTACTGCGGAGGCCATTGACATTCATAAGCAATACAAGATTCCTGTGTCCCATCTTGAGCAAGATATCGTTCCCGTGAAAGGTCATGGGTGCTGGATTATGGATACCAAAGGAAATTGGTATCTAGACATGGACAGTAATTACAGTGCAACAAATCTGGGGATGTCCAACGAAGAAATTGCACAGGGTCTCTACAATCAAGCAAAAACACTGATTTCCATGAAGGAAGATCGGGTACAGATTGCGCGAACGCGGTTTTTAAAGGAAATTTCATCCATGATGCCCGAAGGTCTTCATTATTTCTATTGGCAAAACTCTGGTGGTGAAGCTGTTGATAAAGCCATTAAAATTGCAAAAGCATACACCAAATCAAAAGATGTTATCTCCTTTAAACAAGGTTTTCATGGAAGAACTCACGGCGCAGTAGCCGTTACATGGGAAGAGGATTACAAAAAACCATTTAGCCTTGATAACGAAGACTGGGTCCATTTTGCTAATTTCAATGATATCAAATCGGTAAAAAGACTTGTTAAGAAAACCGGTGCAAAGATCATCATTTTAGAGCTGGTACAGGGAGAAGAAGCAGGAAATCGAGCTGCAGATCCTGCGTTTGTCAACGACCTCTGGCAGTTTGCAAAAGAAAATAATATCGTCATTATCGATGATGAGGTACAAGCTGGATTTGGTCGTACCGCACTGAAGAAAGGAGATTGGTTTGCCTGTATGAGCTATGATGTAGTTCCCGACATTATGACCATTGGTAAATCATTTGGCGGGGGATATCCTGTTACCGCGGTGGTTACAACTAAGCAAATTTCAGATGCCATGAAACCAGGATATGATGGGTCTACCTTCGGAGGGAATCCTATGGCTATGACGGCTGCCCTTATTGCCAATCGTCAGATGAAAGAAAAAGACATTACTGGAAATGTCGTGGCACGAGCACAAGAGCTTAGAGAAGGGCTTGAAAACCTAAAGAACAAATATCCAATCATTGAAGAGATAACAGGACGAGGGCTCATGATTGCCTTTTCTGTTGGGTCAAAGGAAAACGTCGAAAAACTGGTTGAACAGTTACATAAACAAGGAGTGAAAACGAGTCTTTCAACGGGCAAATATATTAGATTTTTACCGCCCACCATAATTTCAAAAGGCGAGGTCACTGAGTTTTTGAAGCGGTTAGATGCTTCGTTACAACACGTGTAAGATATTTTTAAATCGTGCAAAAACTATATAAAGTCCCCAGGTAGATGGGAAGGAACCTCGTTGGGATATGTATGAGTTCACAAAATAAATCACAACCACCGGCACGACTTCCCCTTCCTAAAAAGGAAAAGAATGAAATTTTTGCTGTTGTGGATAGGCAATTGGGAGGATCACGAATGGACGTCTCGTGTGCAGATGGAAAATCAAGACTTGCACGTATTCCCGGCGGCAAGAGACGACAAATCAAGAAACTGAGAATTGGTGACCTCCTGATTATTCGTCCTTGGGACATCCAGGACGAAAAAGCAGATGTACTGTTTAGCTATAGGAGAAATCAGGCAAAATTCCTGAGTGGAATTAACAAAATCCCGAGCGAACTTGATGTCTTTTAATCACGACGGCGCCCGCTGATACCAAAACCAATTTTTTTAAAATCTATGTCTTTATGCGTTACTGAGAATCTTGGGCCTGTGGTCTAGTGTAGATAGAGTGGCAGTCTTCCAATCTGCAGATCAGGGGGTATAATCCAGTTGAATATTATTTTTTTTAGATAAAAAATTATAAATACTATTCTTCCCGCTTTATAGTATATATTAGTAGTATAAAGGAGTATATATGAAAGGAGTATATCTGAAAAAAAAATTAATTATCTTGTTAATTTCAATCATTTTTATTATTATTTTAAGTTTTCAATCATCGGCATTCAAACCCATTGTAAATGAACAAAATCTAGATGCTGAATTAATTAAATATGCCGAACCTTTTAAAACAATCTATGTAGATGATGATAACACTCAAGGTCCATGGTATGGAACGCTAGAACATCCTTACAGAACCATCATCGATGGAGTTAACAATGCATCAGAGGATGATACAGTTTTTGTTTTCAATGGATTTTATAGTCAAGAACATGTCTATGTTAGAAAAACAATTAAAATCATTGGCGAGGACAAATACAATACGATACTTAGCGGCCCATCGTCTGCAATTGAACTAAGTAGAGTAATAGGTGGGTTTGAACTCAGTAATTTTATGTTTTTAAATATAAACGCTATATATTTGTATCACAGTTCTTACTGTATCATTAATAACAATATTATAAAAAACAGCTCAAGGGGCATCTGGCTTGCAAATTGCTCAAACTGTACTGTGAGCAATAATGAGATAAGAGTTCGCTGGGATAGTATTGTCTTAAGGCACTCTAAAAATAGCAAAATAAATAACAATTATGTTTATGGGTTTAATGAAAGTCTATCAGGTATTAGTATCTCTTCCAACTCAGATGATAACATTATTTCAAATAATACGATAAATAACTGCGAGGATGGTATAGATGTTTATATATCTAATAGAGTAACTATTACTGATAACAATATTATAAATAGCACACGATTTGGAATTACTTTTTCTGCCTCTTCAAACAGCACTATTTACCAAAACAAAATTACAAACAATAACAATTGTGGAGTAGATGTTTCATATTCAGATGACGTAATAATATCAGATAACATCATTATAGATAACGTCTGGGAAGGAATCAGTTTATCATATGGTAAAAATATTGACGTTTCTCGCAACATTATTGATAATAGCTCTTATGGTATAGAATTCTGTTTTATTGAAAACAGTATTTGCTCTAATAACACTGTAACAAATATTTCTGAAATAGGAATCCATATTATGGATTCTCGTGGAGGCAATAATCTTGTTTCATATAACAACGTTAATAAATGTTATTTTGGCATATTTCTAGATCAGTCCTGGAAGAATACTTATAAAAATAATATTGTAAATTATAACGAATTTGGAATTATGCTTTACGGAAAAGCATATTTTAATGTTGTAACAAAAAATGAAGTAGGAAAAAATAGTGTTGGTGTAGAGTTATATGGTTTTATACAGAATAGTAGAAAATATGATCCATTTGAAAACTGGGTAGTGGGTAACAACATTCGTGAGAATACTAATTGTGGCATATATGCAACAATTCTAACCTCATCTAATCATATTTATTACAATAATTTCATAGATAATTATCAAAACGCTGAGGACAGAGGAAATAACAAATGGTATAAATTAAAAATAACAGGTAGTGTGGGAAACTACTGGAGCGATTACACTGATAAATATCCAGATGCAGAACCATTGAATGGTGTTTGGGATACACCATATGATATTCCGCCTCCTTGGCGATTTAATAAAGATAGATATCCATCTGTAAATCCGTTTGATATTGAAAATATCCAGGTTCAAGGCGTAAATGTCAATAATTATACAATTTCAGAACTTCAGCAGATAACACAGCAATATATAATTGATAGTGAGATTGTTTTTATAAATAGTTGTAGTTATCTAAATATTTAAGAAAAACTAGTGGTTTTCTTTTTTATATTGGGCCTGTGGCCTAGTCTGGATTGGGCGACAGCCTCCTAAGCTGTAGGTCGGGGGTTCAAATCCCCCCAGGTCCGTAAAAAATTAATGTCCTAACTAATAGAAATTAAAGGGCATTGTAACTTTTATTTAACACTAGTTTAATTTTAGTCATGCTATTATTAAACTATGATTCAATTTTAGTAAAATATTTATAGTCCTAACACATAACAATAGTATATGTATGTTAAAAGAGATATAAAATCCAAATTTGATAAAATATCAAATAGCTATAACATGGTTGCAGTAGTTGGTGCAAGGCAAGCGGGTAAAACTACTTTTTTGAAAAAACAAATTGAAAATAAAAACGCTTCATATATCTTATTTGATGATCCTGATGCTAGATCTCTATTTGAAGAGGATATTAAAAAATTTGAAAGACAGTTTATTTCAAGTTACAATATTGCTGTTTTGGATGAAGTTCAATACTGCAAAGATGCGGGTAGAAAATTAAAGTACCTCGTTGATTCAGATCATAAACTTTGGATTACCTCTTCTTCAGAGATTATCCTTTCCAAAGAAATACTTTCTTTTCTTGTAGGGAGAGTGTCAATCATTAAATTATTCCCATTTTCTTTTAAGGAATTCTTAGTTGCAAGAACTCAGAAAGAACTAACCACAAAAATCCTTGATCGCATGATATGGGAACATGCAACCTATGGTGGCTATCCAAAAGTTGTTTTAACAGATGATGTTGAGATAAAAAAAACAATTCTCAGTGATCTTTACGATACAATGTTACTAAAGGATGTTGCACGTACATTTTCAATCGATGATATTAGATCTTTAGAAGAGTTTTCCAAATATCTTGCTTTTTCCATTGGAGATATTCTTTCATATGATACGATTAGTAGTAATTTGAATATGTCATTTCAAACTGTTAAAAAATATCTTGATGCGATGGAAAAAAGCTATTTAATTTACAGAGTTCTACCATATTTTACAAATAAAAAAAAGGAAATCATTAAACAACCTAAGCTGTATTTTGTAGATACCGGCCTTAGAAATAGTATTAGTAAAGATTTTAATGTAAAATTAAATGGAAAACTTTTTGAAAATTATGTTTTAACTGAGC
>JAFGDG010000016.1 GCA_016932245.1 Thermoplasmatota archaeon | reverse complement strand
GACAAAATGATATAAGAGCAATTCAACAAGCGACAAGTTGTTGTCCAATTGTCCAAGACTTGCCCCCCACGTAAGAGGATCTTCCCACATCGAATATCCCCCTTCCGCGCGGTACATCGGACCCTGTGGACCAAGTTGGCCTAAAAACATGGATTCATAGACTTGTGCTTCATCTGCACCAGCCCAACCCCAACGACCAGCGTAGGAAAGCCACGGTTGTGATTCCAAGAGTTCTATCGAGTACTCAGTGGGTTGCAGGACTCGCCCATTTGCCCCTACATAATCATTTGCAGCACCTAATTTACCAGAGTAGTATCGGAAGTAATTGGCATGACTGCCTCTGGCAACGTACACATGCATATGGTCACCCGTACGTTCAACCTGTTCCCAGGTTGTCTGTTGCCCACTATAGTGCTGACTGTACATTACTTGCTCTGGCGTGTTTCCAGAAAGCACCAGTTGTACCATTTCCCAATCGCCTTCATGTTGATTGAGTTCCCCCTTATTGAAGGCATAAAACAGCCAATATTGAATGAGAGTGTACCCGCCATCAGAAACAACCCGCGCATATACCGTATATCCTAACGTTGACAATTTGCTTTGGTAATCAGTAATAATGCCTACATCATCAACCGTTCCTTGCTGATTATCCAAATAATAGTCATCAGAACTGTAAAATGATAAATCAGCCTCAGAAGGTGTTGCCGTCACAAGTTGCGCTTCATCATCAACAATCTGATATAGGTAAGACGCATCAACATGATAGGATATATCAACAGGAAAGCACGTTTCCTCTGCTTCAAAATAGAATATTGGTGCATACTGACGTGCCAAATCCTCATCTGCGGCAAGCCCCGTTGTTGAAAGTAGGGGCATCACTACCAATCCTATCATAAAAAAAAGTATGATCTTTACAAAACATCCTCTTTTTTTACCTATTACTTTTCTCATAACATACCTCCCCAAACGTGGTAGTGTAATAGAGTGTGCTATTTTTAATAGTTTTTTAAAAAACAACCCATAAATAGCAACCTTTATTAGGTAACATCCCATATGAAAAGTACCCAAAAAGTAACCTGGGAGATGGGATACTACATTCCTGAAAGAAACTAGCAGAATTAGCGTATGTTTTGAACCAGATGTGATAAATTATGACCGATGAAAAAACGCCAGCCGATGGAGGTTACGACACTGACTCCATTCAGGTGCTCGAAGGCTTAAAAGCAGTCAAGCAGAATCCTGCGATGTATATCGGAAGTACTGACGAGCGGGGACTGCATCATCTTGTGTATGAAGTTGTTGATAACGCTATTGATGAGGCATTAGCGGGGTACTGTAATACTATTCGAGTGTCGTTGAACAATGATGGAACGGTAACCGTTGAAGATAACGGTCGAGGGATTCCAGTAACCATCCATAAAAAATACAACAAGTCAGGTGTCGAACTGGTCATGACCACCCTACACGCCGGAGGGAAATTTGATAACCAAGCATATAAAGTCTCTGGAGGGCTACATGGTGTTGGCGTTTCTGTCGTTAATGCACTTTCCTCATGGCTTGAGGTAAAAGTGCGACGGAGGGGAGACGAATATTATCAAAAATATGATCATGGTGTGGCTGTTGAGCCACTCAAACAAATTGGGAAAACAGATAGCACTGGAACAACCGTTACCTTTCTTCCAGATCCTGAGGTATTTGAAACAACCACCTACAAATACGAAACCATTGCCACACGGCTACGTGAATTGGCATTTTTAAATGCAGGATTAGCAATTGAAATTACTGATAAACGTACCGGGACTACAGAGACTTTTAAGTATGACGGGGGAATCCGTGAATTTGTCCAATATATTAATAGAAATAAAACACCACTACATCCTGATCCTATTTATTTAAAAGCAGAGCGTCAAGATTTTGAAGCGGAGCTGGCAATCCAATACACTGATGGCTATACAGAAAACATCTTCACGTTTGCCAACAACATCAATACTCATGAAGGAGGAACACACCTCTCTGGATTTAAGGCGGCATTAACCCGAACGTTAAATGATTATGGCAAAAAGAATAATCTTTTTGATAATGACTTTGCCCTTTCTGGAGAAGATTGCCGCGAAGGAATTATCACCGTGATATCCTGTAAGGTACGTCGCCCACAATTTGAAGGGCAAACCAAAACTAAACTGGGCAATTCAGAAGTCAAAGGGGTTATTGAGAGCCTTGTCAATGAAAAACTAGGAGAATTTTTTGAAGAAAATCCATCCATTGCCAAAATCGTTATTGATAAGGCAATGACGGCAAGTCGTGCACGAGAGGCAGCACGAAAGGCAAGAGAATTAACCAGAAGAAAAGGATTGTTAGAATCCTCTGCCTTACCCGGTAAACTTGCTGATTGTTCAACAAGAGATCCTAGCAAATCAGAGTTATATATTGTTGAAGGTGACAGCGCAGGTGGATGTTTTTCAGGAGATACAAAAGTTGCACTTCTTGATGGTAGAAATATTTCCTTTAAACAACTGGTTGAAGAGGACAAACAAGGAAAACGTAACTTCTGTTATACAATTAAGAAAGATAGAACGATAGGCATCGAAGAGATTAAAAATCCAAGGATTACAAAAAGAAATGCTGAGGTAATCAAATTAATAGTGGACAAGGGAAAAGAAGTCGTTTGCACGCCAGATCATCCCATGATGCTTCGGGATGGTACATATAGGAAGGCAGAATATCTTACTAGTTCAGATTCTCTTATGCCGTTAAGAAAACAACTGTCAAGAAAAGGGAGAAGAATCACTATTGAAGGATATGAACTTGTATATGACAATGAAGAACATCGGTGGATGTTCACTCATCTTTTGTCAGATAAATGGAATAGAGAAAACAACATCTATACTTCTGAATTGGGATCGCATAAACATCATATTGATTTTAATAAAACAAACAATAATCCAACAAATCTAACAAGACTTCATAAAGAAGAACATCTCCAACTTCATCGTGATCTTGCTCATAAAACCCTACACACAGAAGAAGTTAAAGAAAAATGTCGGCTCTTGCGTCAATCAAAAGAATTCAGAGAGGCTATGAGTCAAACAATGAAAAAACCAAAAACAAGAAGACTCCTAAGTAGACAGGCGAAAGAACAGTGGAAAAATCCTGAGTATAAAGAATTTATGAAAAAGAAATTTTTAGATTTTTATAACAGTAACGAGAATTACCGAAAAGAATCACTGAATCGTCTCTATCAACAACAGAAAATGTATTGGAGTAAACAAGAAAACAAAGAAAAACAGTCGCAAAAAACCAAAAAATACTTTGAAGCCCATCCGGAAAAACGGCAACTACTTTCACAACAAGCTAAACAACAATGGAAAGATTCTGAATTAAGATTGTGGCGAAGTGAAAAAACAAAGGAGCAATGGACACCAGACTTCAGAAGAAAAAGGAAACAAGCATATAACAAGACATATTTCAACAAAACAATACAAGCGCTCCATGAAATATACACGCGATACAAATACATTGATATTGAGAAATATGATGATTATAGAAAAGAAAAAAACGATAAAACCCTACTGAAATATGATACATTTGTTCAAAGGTTTTTTAACAACAGTGGAAAAAATGCAGGAGATGCGATAGCCAATTACAATCACAAAATCATAGGGATCGAAAAGATGACCCAAAGAATCGATGTCTATGATATTGAAGTACCTCACACACATAATTTTGCACTTGCATCTGGAATATTTGTTCATAATAGTGCCAAGATGGGGCGAGATCGCGGATTTCAAGCTATCCTTCCTTTACGAGGGAAAATTATCAATGTTGAAAAAGCGCGCATGGATAAAATTCTGAAGAACAACGAAATTCTTGCCCTTATCACTGCCATTGGTACAGGCATTGGTGAAGAATTTGATATTGAAAACGCACGATACCATAAGATTATCCTGATGACTGATGCAGATGTTGATGGTGAACATATCAGAACGCTACTACTCACCTTTTTCTTCAGATACATGCGCCCGTTAATTGAAGAAGGGTATCTGTATATTGCACAGCCTCCACTCTACAAGATTGTCAAAGGAAAACAAGTTGTCTATGCCTATTCGGAAAGAGAGCGGCTGAAAAAAACCAAAGAATTGGGAGAATCTGGCATCAGTATCCAGAGATATAAGGGGCTCGGAGAGATGAATCCTACCCAACTTTGGGAGACCACCATGGATCCCGAGAACCGATTGACGGTACAAGTCACGGTTGATGATGCAGTTGAAGCTGACGAACTTTTTACAATTTTAATGGGTGAAAAAGTCGAACCACGTCGTGAGTTTATTGAAATTCATGCAAAAGAGGTGACTAATTTAGATATTTAAGGTGACAGTATGACAGATGGAGAAGAACCACAAAAAGAATACACTCGAACACTTGAGTCAGAGATGAAACGAGCGTTTATAGACTACTCTATGAGCGTTATCATGAGCAGAGCCCTACCTGACATTCGCGACGGACTTAAACCAGTTCATAGACGTATTTTGTATGCAATGAATGATATGGGCCTTACAAGTAGAAGCTCTTATAAAAAATCTGCAAGAGTTACTGGAGAGGTGCTTGGAAAATATCATCCACATGGTGATCAAGCAGTATATGACTCAATGGTTCGAATGGCTCAGGATTTCTCACTTCGCTATCCATTAGTAGATGGTCAAGGTAATTTTGGTAGCATAGATGGCGACAGTGCAGCAGCCATGAGATATACGGAAAGTAGACTTGCAAAAATCTCTCAGTATATGCTTCAAGATATAGAGAAAGACACCGTTGAATGGATTGACAATTTTGATGGTAGTCTCAAAGAACCGGTAGTACTTCCAGCAGTTCTTCCTCAGCTGTTGGTGAATGGCGCCTCTGGTATCGCAGTTGGAATGGCAACCAATATGGCACCACATAATATCACCGAAGTAATTGATGGAACAATTCAAGTTATTGATAACCCGGAGATAAGCACAGCAGGCCTCATGGAAACAATTCAGGGTCCCGACTTTCCAACAGGAGGGGTCATTTACGGCCGAGGGGGAATCCTTCAGGCGTATTCTGAGGGACGGGGACTCGTGCGAGTTCGTGCAAAAACACATTTTGAAGGAGACGAGAAAAAGAAAATAATCATTACAGAACTCCCGTATCAGGTAAACAAAGCAAATCTTTTGAAAACTATAGCAGATCTTGTAAAAAACAAAAAAATAGAAGGGATAAGCGACCTACGTGATGAATCAGACCGGGATGGGATGCGGGTAGTAATCGATTTGAAACGTGATGCAATTGAGGATGTCGTTTTATCTCAGCTTTTCAAACATACAGAGATGCAGACTACTTTTGGTGTAAACAACCTTGCAATAGTAAATGGCGAGCCGAAGACATTAACCCTTAAAGAGATAATTCAGCATTTCATAGAATACCGGGTTCTAGTTATTACTCGCAGAACAAATTATGATTTAAAGAAAGCGCAAGAAAAAATGCACATTCTCGAAGGATTAATGATTGCTCTCAAAAACATCGATGAAGTCATTAAAATCATTCGAGGGAGCAAAGAAGCAGATGAGGCAAAACAGCGATTAATACAACGATTTGAGCTATCAGAACTGCAGGTCAAAGCCATACTTGACTTGCGACTGCAAAAGTTGACTGGTATGGAAATTGAAGGGGTAAAACAAGAACACCAGGAGACTGCAGAACTAATTAAAAATTTAGAACACCTGCTGAGTGACAAACAACATATTTTGGATGAAATTAAACGAGAGTTACTTGAGATCAAGGAGAAATTCGGTGATGAACGGCGAACCCAGATTGTCGAAGGAGAAATCGATATTGACATGGAAGATCTTATTTCTGTGCAGGACGTCGTTATAACCATTACTGATAGTGGCTACATAAAACGCATCCCGTGTGAGGCATACCGAACCCAACGACGTGGCGGTAAAGGTCTCATTGGCATGAAAACCAAAGAAGAGGACATCGTTGTCGATTCTTTTATTACCTCAACGCATGACTACATCATGTTTTTCACCAATAAAGGCAAATGCTTCTGGTTGAAGGGATATAAGATTCCTGAAGGAGAACGATACGGAAAAGGAAAGGCGATTATCAATCTGCTTCCACGATTAGAAGAAGGAGAATATGTAGAAACAGCCATCCCTATTCATGAATTTGATGATGAGCACCATCTGGTATTTGCAACCAAAAAAGGCATCATTAAAAAAACCGTACTCTCCTCCTATAGCAACATACGAGTCAATGGTATTCGAGCGATTAACCTAGATGAAGACGACGAACTTATTAGTACCCGGCTTTCTGATGGAAAGCAAACAATCATGATTGCTTCTGCAGGTGGCCAAGCCTGTCGCTTTTACGAAGAGGAAGTTCGTCCGATGGGCAGAGTAACGAGAGGAGTTATCGGCATTCGACTGAATAAAGGAGATAACGTTGTCTCCATGGCCATTGTTGGAGAGGAAGGGAATTTGTTAACAATAACGGAGAATGGATTTGGGAAGCGGTCACCCATACAAGAGTACCGCAAAACACATCGAGGGAGTAAAGGTGTACGAACCATTATCACCAACGAGCGCAACGGAAAAGTCATGTATGTTAGAGAAGTTGTTGATGACGATGAAATCATGTTAACAAGTAAGGATGGTATGATGGTACGTGTTCCGGTAAGAGATATAAGAATACAAGGTAGAAATACAATGGGTGTCCGAATTATGAGGTTAAACGAAGGGGACAAGGTTGTCTCCGTAGCAAAAATAATGGAAAATGATGAAGAAGAGTCTTGCGAGACTGAAGAAGAATAACGCACTGATTCATTTTTTCATATAGATTTTTAAAAAACATTTATATCTTTCTTTCTTATTAGAATTCATGGGGGCAGTAGAAATGAAAAAAATTTTACCGATAGTAGTTGTAAGCTTGTTGGTGTTGAGTGCCGTAGGAGCATATGGATTTTCTGTTGAAAGAGAAGACGATAACACGGAAAAGCACATAGTAACAAAAACTGTTACGTTTTCATCACCTACAATAAAAAAATCTGACCAGACATATCTAGAAGTTAGTGTCAAAGAAATTTCGTCACATACGACCATGCCAGGAAAACCGATGATTCCTCAAACAACGACATCCTTTGAGTTACCCTTTGGCGCAACAAATGTACACGTTACTGTTCTACCAAACAATGTACAAGAGCATGATCTTGATAGTGAACTGCAACCTTCGCCAGCTCATATCCCCCTTATTGCAGATAGAACAGATCTCTCGTTTTCATCTGAGAAAGATAATGCAGTCTATGAAAGTAACGAACTATTTCCCACATCCTGGTACTCGACTCATGTTGGATGTGGGCTCAATAACGAAAACAAGCGCGTAACCCATGTAAGCGTTCATACCTATCCACTACGATATTCTCCAGGATTGGGTAAATTGTATGTTGCTGAAGCACTCGAAATAACGGTAACCTACGATGAGGGTAGCATGACTGTCCCTACGCCGAGTACGCAGTATGATCTTGTAATCATTGCCCCCTCCATATTTTCTCGTGATTTACAACCCTTAGTTGAACATAAAAACAGATTTGGCGTTGATACATTGCTGAAAACAACCGAAGAAATTTATGAACAATATGGTGGAATAGATAAGCCTGAACAAATTAAGTATTTTATTAAAGACGCCATAGAAAACTGGGGAATTACCTACGTCCTCTTGGTCGGAGGATTGAATTCATTACTACGAGCTCAACCTCGAGATGACGCCAACCAAGGATCAAGGGATTGGTATGTACCTGTACGGTATACCAATTGTTTTGATAATCCTGAGCACCCGTTAAGTAGTGCCATCAATGACCCTGGCGTCATTAGCGATCTCTACTATGCCGATATTTACAAAGAAGGGGGCGTCTTTGAAGATTGGGATCCCAATGGAGATGGATTATTTGCTGCATGGGGTCATCCTACTGCAGAAAATGATACCGGCATTGATTTTTATCCTGATGTCAGCCTTGGACGGCTTGCCTGCAGAAATAAACGCGAAGTCAAAGCAGTGGTTGACAAAATCATTACCTACGAAGAACAGCCTGCTGATCCCTCGTGGTTTAAACGAATGGTCGTAATCTCTGGTGATGGATTCCTAGATCAGGAGGATCTTGACATCCAATGGGACATCAAGAATGTTTCAGAGGGGGGATATACCATTTGTGCCCAAAGTATCAATGCGGATAATATTGCAGGACCTATCGATAAGGTTCGCGTTACCATCAACCGGAAAAAATCAACCTCACTCTCCTTTAATCACGATGATCATCTCAAAATCGATGGATACCCGGCACCGCCCATCGCAGAAATTACCTCTCCTTCGGACGGTGATATACTGGGCAATACCGATTACTACGAAGAACCAGGAGAAGGCGTTGCCTATTGTAACGAGTTCAATGGATGGGCCAATATTGAATATATCAATGGAATCATGCACATACGGGGAAAATCATATGATCCACGGCCATACGGAAACATGACGGACATTCATGTCTGGATTGAAGACACCAACCACAACATTATCTTTTCCAAGTGGAGAAATGATACCGAGATGTACTATGAGGGGGAATGGCTCTGTGGAGAAAAGGTGCTAGAAGGTGGTGGTGGCGCTCTGTATTATATGCCTTCTGATTTTGAGCGAGAGATCATTTGGACATCAAATGGAAAATTGACAGGACAACAAGATGTTATCGATGCGTTGAATCCCGGATGCGGGTTTGCCTTTTTATCAGGACATGGGAGCCCCAACGTATGGGCAGATCACTACCCAGGGGTTCCGGGCAATAGGGGGCCAGGTAGCGTTACTGGATTGAAGGTAACTAGTATCGGCATCTATCCGCCCTTTGTTCGGTTTCCTGTATTTCCCATGGATAAATTGCGAAATACCGATAAACCGCCAATTGTGCTAATTGGGGGCTGTCATAATAGCCAATTTAATGTCTCCATGATTCCAGCATTTTTGGATGTGAAGAATAAAAAAAGCTTGTGGACTCATGGTAGTGCAGTACCTGAATGTTTCAGCTGGTATTTGATCAAGTTACCAAAGAAAGGTGCCATTGCTACTATTGGAAACACAGGACTGGGCTATGGCACCATGGGGAAAACGTGTACGATTGATGGACTTGACGGAGGCATCTGTATTGAATTTTTCAAACAATACGGACAAGAAGGACATCACATCCTTGGTGATGCATATACTCAGACGTTACGATCGTATGTCTCAACATTTGACATGGAAAATCAGGATCATGCCAAATCGCTGCAACAATGGGTACTGCTCGGCGATCCTTCTCTAAAAATTGGAGGGTATTCCTAACTCTACGTCATTTAAAAACAGAGAAAAAGGGTTGAAGGGTTTAACTTATTACCCTTCGTTTACCGGTTCATACAGATTGAGTGCAGGGTCACCAAAGAGCACGTATTCTTGATAGGTCACATATTTAGATTCCATACATTTACTGAGAGTGTTAGCTGAAGTGCTCTTTGTGTTCATCAGTGACACACTGGCATCTAAAAGTGAGTCTCCCGTCGTAACCAATGGCGGTGTCCACCACACTTGCCAATCTACTTCCTCAGGAACGAAATAGCTATTTCTGGCATTTCTTAACGCTAGCCCAATGTTGGCATCATCTTCCTTTAAATTTGTGTTTAAATCAGTATATAATCTGAAGCCAAAGTGTGGAGAAGGAAAATTATTGTTATTCCATTGTCTCTTAGCTTTTAGATATTTTGGAATGGTAGTGATAGGCAAATCATATTTCATATTCTTTGGCTCAATGTAGCCACCTCCAATGTTAGATCCTGTTGATGACGCGACGAGCGATGTTATTCCAGCATGGAGATATGCCTGACCAATATTTGCCTTTGGATACATACCATCTATCTTTCCGCAGATGCAACTTTCAATCCAGAGAAATGATGGGCCAAATTTCATATCTGACACCGATCTGGTATTGTAATCGCCGATTTTACTTAGATCTGCTCCAGGCCCCATAAAACCTCCAAGTGGTGGTACAATGAGTTTTTGAAGGAGAAAATGAATTACAGGACCGCCCAAGCCAGCAGCAGTTAACGAATTACCTGCCATGCCATAGAAATTCTGGCATCCATGACCATTTGCAAAAATGAAATTACTTGACTCCATGATTTCACCACCTTTTACATTGCCTTCTCCAGCAAGTCTTGTGACTTGGGGTCTGCTGAAAAACAAGAGGTTGAGTAGATTAGACGTCTTCAGCTCTTTAATAGCATCATTACTGAGTCCTTCTCTCATTGCTTCTGTATCATATGCCGTGAACACGTTAAATCCTAATGGATCTGCGGCCTGCACCTGCGTTCTTTGAAGAATCATTTTAGAATACCCGTTGGCAAGTTTCATGGGTTCTGCCGGATTGTGCACCCCTAATAAGTTGCCAAATATAATCTGGCGTGCTAACGGTTTTTGAAAATCTTGTCCCCCGCCAATAAGGAGAGCAAAATTGTCTTTCCATTCGTCCAAGTTTTCGACAATCTCATCATAAAAGATTGCTCTAATAACCAATGCACTGGCATCTTGAGCGTCCCACCCAGTAATACGACCAACAATGTTTTCTTGGAAGGGATATTCGGTGTACACATCATTGGCAAGATTAGACCAATCATATGGAACGGGATCAATATTGCCATAAATAACATCGCTAGGAGTACCGCCACCTACCCAATATGGCGTATCATCCTTTCCATCACCATCAATATCTCCCACAGGTTCAACATGATTCTGGTAAATGTAGTTGGGAAGAACCGTATTTCCGCCCACCAATGCAATGTATACGGGGTGGGCTCTATAATAATCTTGCAGATATTTAATGTCTGTATCTCCTCTCAAAGAGATATCTGCAAGTCTTGCTAGGAGAGAATTTAAGGGTTTGTGGATATTATCAAAGATATGTCTATTGAGCATAGGAGTCAGTTTCGGATTTCTTCGGGGGACGTAAAATCCTGGGCATGTTTGTCCAGTATTAGTAATAACATCATCATCTGCAGTAAATGCAAAGTCTGGGTCACCAAAGACAATACCTTTGTGATACGCAGTCAGATAAGGAGCCATAGAGGAGAGTTGCTTCATCATGGGGTAAACAGGATGTTCAAGTTTTTCAATTTCCACGCTTGCTGAAACTGTGCCTTCCTTTCTACCCATCCATGATCCAGTTGAAGTAACAATATAGTCTATGCCGCCTCGATCATACACAACAGCTTCCTGATAAAGTTTATCTGTTACGATATTTCCCTTAGCGTCTCTTTCAGGTACACCACCGCCACCGGTATTCCCTGTAACAACAAGACCTTCGGGAGTCTCGGGTGTATCTGATGCCACATTAAAATTGGCAGTATCTCCAAATTTATCAACCTCATCTGCATCGTGATTTATTCCTGTAAATTTAATCAATGCATACTTGTAATCGTTTGGTATCGTAAATCTCCAAGAGACACTATTTGCTCCAGATATAGCACCGGTGAGTGTATTTACTAATTGGCTAATGGAAGAGGATTTAATGGTCTTGGGACCAAAACTAAATTGAACGCTATCTAACACCGTAGGAGGCCAGGCATCAATAGGGTTTGTTACTGTGATATAATCGATATCTCCAAATTTTTCCCGAACGATCTCTACAGAAAAATCAGCGACATCATCAACGTCCTTGAATATGTATGAGTCTCCGTACCCTTCAATATCACCACAGACAAGAGTATATTTTACGTCAAGATTGCGGAGAACTTCTTTAACTTCTTCACTTAATTCATCGACTACTATTACTGGAATTCTGAGGTATGACGCCAAGGGAGTGGCCAACACACCTATCTCATAGCCAGTTTGATTGTTTTTAATGAGAAGAGCGCCTTCACTATTCTTCCAATATGTTTGTGCGACTGCTAAAGATACGTTGTGAGGAGAACCCGATTGAATAATAACTTCATTCAATGGATCATCTATCATGTCTCTAGTTCGAGTTACTGCAGTAGATGGGTTGTCAAAATTTTGGACATATAGGGGAGCTTTGTACTGCTCACCATCTTTATCATAGCTTATGGTTAATGGCGTTGCAATCAGAGGATAAAACGGACAGCTATCAGAAACTGTTGCCGCATCTGGTTTATCCTTCATTTCTCCGCATATAGTGGCAAAATCTTCAACAGTTGCATAACCAACAATTTTCGTCTCAGGAGCCCAATAATAAATGCCAATCGAAGCAAGAATAAGTATCGCTACTCCAAGTACAACAATTATCTTATCGTTCTTTTTCATTTTTTATCCCCCATTCTTTATAATATTCTGCATATATAGTATTTACATCTTTCTATATAATGCTTTCCATATAATAATATTGTCCTAGATATAAATATTTAGCAGTCTGACTCACATCAATAGTAACGAATTCAATACCTTAATAAGGAAAAAGCATATTACGCTGAAAAAGGAGTAAGAGATTATGACTGGCGAAGAGATGTCTCCACAGCTAAGAGATCAGATCACAAGATTACAACAGTTACGCATGCAATTGCAAACCTTGACTCAACAACGTCAACAAGTTGAAATGAGATTAAAAGAAGTAGCAGAAGCAACACAAGAGTTAGAAAAAACTGATGCGAAAACACCTGTTTATAAAAGTGTTGGTTCACTACTGATCAAAACAAAAGGAAAAAGTGAAGTTACCAAAGAACTCAAAGAAAACAAAGAGTCATTAGAACTACGAAAAACAACCCTTGAAAAGCAAGAAGGGAGAACAAAAGAAAAATTGAATGAGTTGCAGAGTAAAGTACAGAATGCACTAAATATGTCAAATAACGAAGACGATGCCGATTAATGCTGGATATACATGATAAAAAAACGTATGTATTCTGCTCACCATGATTTCAGGACAGGTTTTCTCTATAAACTGCTAGTAATAGTTGGAGCGATTTTGCTGGTTATTTATCTTATTGAACAGGCGAGTCACCTCCTCAGTATGGATGTAACAGTGCAGGGAAGCATACTGGCATTTGCCATTCTCTGTATTGGTGGAGGGGTACTGGCATTTTTCATCTCTTCTCAATTTTCTAAATTAGCAAAAATTGCAGATGATGTTGAGTGTGGAAAAGAGACTAAATAAAATCTGCAGAAAACAAGTCTTACACGCCAAATCGTCGTTTTCGTTGCTGGCACGTCTGTATGGCTTGTAAAAAATCTCGTTTTTGAAAAGCTGGCCAGTATACATCTGAAAAATATAATTCAGAGTAGGCAAGCTGCCACAAAAGAAAATTAGATATGCGTTCTTCACCAGACGTTCGTAAAATTAAATCAGGGTCTGGGATGCCGTTAGTGTAGAGATATTTTGAAATAATTGGTTCTTTAATCTCGTCGATTGATAATCTACCTTGTTGTACTTCATGTGCGATTTTTTGTATCGCTTGCAAGAGTTCCTCCCGCCCACCATAGGCAAGTGCAATATTCAAAGAGTAACATTCATAATGCTTTGTTTGATCCATAATTTCTTGAGCAGACTCCCAGATATCTTTTGGTAATGATTCAAGTTTGCCAAGAATGCGGATTCTTACTTGATTTTTATGAATACGCGAATCCTTTTTGGCTTTAGCAAGCTCTTCTTTACAAAGATTCATAAGTGCTTCTACTTCATTACTATCTCGCCGAAAATTTTCTGTCGAAAAGGCATATAAGGTGAGATTTTTGATTCCTAATTCAAAACACCATTCCAACATTTCCCGAATTTTATCTCGTCCAAAGAGATGACCTGCACTAGGACTCAACCCCAAACCAGCAGCATACCGACGATTGCCATCCATGATAACGGCGACGTGCTGCAGCATTGGTTGTCTTTTAATTTGCTCTACCAGCTTCATATCACGAAATTTGTTTATTCTTTTTGAAAAATACGAATAGATGTCAGAAGAATATACCATTGTCGCAAGTTTTCGTGCAATGCTACTGCGTATCGCATATTTTTCTAACGTATCGAGCTTTTTTCCTGCAAGTGTTTTAAGTGATGATTGTTTTCTTGCTATAGGCCTCGCCCCGTGTAGTTTGATACATAAAAACAGGGGTTTATAATAGTTAAGATGGGTTCTTTTTGTGTTTTAACACATGATTGTCAACCTAAGACGTTTTCAACATGAGTTCCTGGGGGAAAACATTCGTTAAGATTGCTTAAGTTGACAGCCTCCAACACGCATAGATAGCCTTTTATAACAAAAAGATATTCCCACTCCCCGACATTTACAAGGTGATATCCTGGGAAACATCAGACAGACCTATATAAAAAATCTTGCCATAGAGTTAGTCAAGATCTATCCAAAACAGTTTAAACATGATGATTTTCAACACAACAAAAAAAAGGTTTCAGAGCTGAGTACTGTTTCGAGTAATTTACTGAGAAATCGTATTGCAGGATATGTTACACGATACCTTGCATCTCAAAACAGGAGAAAGATGACACCACCCAGTTCTGAGTAACAACCCAAAATTTATTTTAAGGGAGATGAATCTGCCAGTGGGTGAACATATGCCTACAATAGACCAGGCCATTGCAGATCTACGGAAAGGAAAATTTGTCCTAATTTTCGATGACGATAACCGAGAGGGCGAGACCGATCTTATCATGTCATCAGAATTTATCGAGCCACATTCAATACGAACTATGAGAAAAGATGGTGGCGGTCTCATCTTCTTAATGACATCGCATGAAATTGCTGAAAAATTACAATTACCCTATTTAGCTGATTTATATACGGACATTGAAGGGAAGTATCCCGTGCTAAAAGAACTGACCGCAAATGATATTCCCTATGATACCAAATCATCATTTTCTTTGTACATCAATCATCGCAATACCTTCACGGGGATTACCGATATTGACCGAAGTTTAACCATGAAACAATTTGCCGAATTATCAAAAGCCATTAGCACGATCGACAACGGTCAGGCAACCAAGTTATTCGGCACACAATTTCGATCTCCAGGTCACATCCCCATTTGTGTGGCCGCAAAACAGCTACTGAATGAACGAAAGGGACATACTGAGCTCGCCGTTTCTTTATTGAAAATGGCCAAGTTACTGCCTGTAGGAAGTGGCTGTGAAATCATGGGCGATAACGGCAAAGCTCTTCCGAAGGATCGGGTGCAACAATACGCCAAGAAGCACAATCTCATTTTTTTGAAAGGAAAAGAAATTCTCGAGGCGTGGAAAACATGGCCAGAGTGATGGCCACTGGCGCTTTCGATCTCCTTCATATCGGACACATTTATTTTCTGAAGGAGGCGAAAAAACTTGGTGATGAGTTAGTGGTCGTTGTTGCTCGAGATAATACTGTACGAAAGCTCAAACATGAACCTGTTACTCCTGAGAAAATGAGAGTTGAACTCATCAAAGAATTAAAAATTGTTGACAAGGCAGTGCTGGGTCATGAAAAAGATATGTATGTTGTTGTGGAAGAGTTGCAGCCGGATATTATTGCCCTCGGATACGATCAGATTCACGATGAGAAAAAGATAAACGAAGAGTTGAAGAAGCGGAAACTGAACAGTAAAGTTGTGCGACTACCAGAATATACAGGCATGGAAGATTTGAACGGAACGCGGAAGATCATTGGCAAAATTATTGCTGCATACGAATTTCAAAAAGTAATGGAGAAGATCGAAGAAGAATGAAAACCATCGGTATTGCAGACACTACCTTTGCGCGGTACGATATGGCAAAAGCTGCCATGGATGAGATGAAATCGAATGGTACTGGTTTTAAGCTAGTACGGTACACGGTTCCAGGCGTCAAGGATTTGCCTGTTGCGTGTAAGAAATTATTTGAAGAACAACACTGTGATATTGTCATGGCTCTTGGCATGCCTGGAGCGCAACCGATTGATAAACAATGCGCCCATGAAGCAAGTACAGGGTTGATCCAGACTCAGTTGCTGTGTACGAAACATATTATCGAAGTATTTGTCCATGAAGATGAAGCAACAAATGAAAAAGAACTTGCATGGCTTGCTGAGCAACGTGCACGCGAGCATGCACGCAATGTATTAGATTTACTCTTCAGATCAGAGCACCTCACTAAACATGCAGGGAGTGGTTTGAGACAAGGATTTGAAGATGCAGGAGCTATAAGAAAATAGGAGGAAGACATATGGTTAAAGAAGAAAAAATGAGAATTGGTGCTGTGGTTTCAGAGTTTAACTATGACATCACCATGATGATGCTTGAGCGTGCAAAAGAACATGCCCAGTTTCTTGGTGCCGAAATTACACGAACCGTGAAAGTCCCTGGTGTTTTTGACATGGGTCTACCTATAAAAAAACTGCTTGAAAAAAAAGATGTTGACGGTGTTGTAGCTCTTGGGGCTGTCATTGAAGGTGAAACTGAGCATGACGATATAGTCATTCAGCATGCATCACGTAAAATTGCTGATTTGTCTATTGAATACGGTAAACCGGTTGGTCTGGGTATTTCTGGTCCCGGCATGACAAGGCTCCAAGCACAAGATAGAATTGATAGGGCAAAATCAGCTGTTGAAGCAGTGGTAAAACTCCATCGAAGATTACGACTATAAAAAGAAGAAAAAGGTTGTTTATTCCTTTTCTTTATCTATCATTTTAAAAATAGAAGGAAGATGAATCGTATAAGAACCATCTTTTTGAATAATGATTGGTTCCTCTTCCAATAATCCTTTTAAATCGATTTTGTATTTTCCTGGCTGCTGAATATCTATGGTCTCGGGTGTATTGGATTCTTGAGCTTCTGCTTCAAGTTTTTCAAGTGCTGCTTTGCGGTATGCCTCATCCGTAACAATGTCGATATCCTCTTTATTTTCAGGCGCTATTTTTTTTTCAGGCAAGTGTTGCTCTACTGCTTTACGAACATCTTTTGGTTTAAGGGTAACCCATTTTCCTGATTTATCAATAACTTCTTTTGTATCGCTACCGAGCAGACCTATAAGTTTGTCATTGATATCCTGGCCCACCTCTTTGGTGATTGCCTCTCGTTCTTTTTCATCCAAGGGTGCCTTGGTGAAGAAAAAGCGATTGCCGCCACATTCTGGACATCCTTTGAGCAGTTGGGCGGAACCCTCCTCAAATACCAACCCACATTTAAGACATTGATGAGGCATTATCTTGCTCCTTTTCCAGGGACAATCATGGTTTGAATTATATTACTATCTTTTCGTACTGTTTTTAACAGATCAGCAGGACCTATCAGGGTCATGCGAGGTTTTTTTATGATACCTAATATTCGCTGAACAAAGCTTGGTTTGTCCTCTGAATACCCTTCCATTTCAATACCAATGAACGTATCCTGCTCAATTTCCTTCATAGTATTCTCAATAAGTGTTGCCTGTTCCACGGGAGTGAGTCCTTGCTCAAGAACTAAAATCTTACCCTTTTGAACTTCTTTTAAAATAAACGTTAATTTTTCATCAGAGGTGAGCTCGTCCAGTTTTTGTCGAGAAACAAGATTCACCACAATACCATTATCTTTCTTTGACATGAAACTACCTCTTCTTCTTTCGTCGCTTTTTACTGAAATGAGAGACCATGGTCGAGTACAGATTATCAGCATTGTACCCTGTCAATGCACTAATCGGAATGACTGGATGTTGAGGAAATGCAGATTTTAAGGTTGCTGGACTTGAATCCTCCATATCAATCTTATTGGCAGCAACAAGCACGGGAAGATTACGAGCTTCCAGGTTGCCAAGGATGGTAACATTGACTTGGGTAAACGGATCTTGTGTTGCATCCATGACGAGAAGTACACCATCAATATCCTCAAGCCATCGGATAGATTCAATAACTCCTTCGGTTGCCTCTTTTGCCCGCCGCTTTGATTCCTCTTTTGACAATCCATAGGTATTCATAAATTCTTTAAAATCTACCTTCGTCGAAATTCCAGGTGTATCCACGATATCCATAAAGAGTGAAGAGTTGCCATTTTCTACCTTGACATCTTTCTTCCATTTTGCACGGCGCGTCTCATGGGGAATTTCTGAGACACTCCCCATAATATCTCCTGTCCAATCTCGCAGAATACGATTTGCCAGGGTGGTTTTACCGACATTAGGGGGGCCATAAATACCGATTTTTGCATGTTTTTTTCCAAAAATACGTTGGATAATTGCACTAAAACTACGTCTTCCAAATAATCCCATCCATCTTCTCCTCCTAGCAATGAGGTTATATATGCAAAAAGATATGCTGGTCGGTGTTTATTAATCTAATGGTTTAATATTTTAAAAGAAAGAAAAAAATAAAAATATGAGGTTATTACTCAAGATGGGGGTATCAATTAAAATGATAACCCTTATATAGCAACAAGCTTATTCCTTTCCGTCTACTTAACTGGGGGGCATAATAATTATGACAGAGGAAAGTAATATGGTAGAAGATATTGAACATATTGGTTCTCTTAAAGAGCGATTACAAACTGTTGCTAATGAAATCGAT
>JAFGDG010000121.1 GCA_016932245.1 Thermoplasmatota archaeon | reverse complement strand
ACATTAATCCTAATTTGTTGCCATAAAACCATAGAAGTATGTATGAGAACATATTCATAAACATTATTTTAATAATTATAAGTAAGAAACAAGTTTTTGTTAATATTTATTAAAAATGTTTATATGTTTCAATTCAATATCAAATAATATATTGCTATTCTATGAGGTTGAAATATGACAAAACAAATCATGAAACCGGATGAGAAAGACAGAAAAATAATCACCTTACTTCATGACAATCAAGATATATGTCAAGAGGAAATTGCACAAAAAATTCATTTATCTCAACCGTCTGTGGCTATGAGAATAAAAAAATTAAAAGAAAAAGGCGTCATAGATCAAATTATTGGAGTAAATCTCAATAAAATTGGGATATATGTAGCAATAGTATTTGTAAGAACTACCAATACTACAAAAATTTTGAATATGTTTCGTAACTGTCCATTTTTCTTAAATGGATTTGTTGTATCGGGAGATAGAAACTTAATGTTGTTATTAGCTGGTGAAGACTTAGCATCTCTTGAATCAATGATTGATGAACGCCTTCGTCCAGATGAAGATGTCCAAAGTGCGGATTTTAACATTATGATATCGAGTATAAAGGATTTTGTAATGCCTATCAAAATGGTCGAGAGGCCTTTGGCAACACCTCCTTGTGGAGTTAAGTATAAAGAATGCCAAGCATATTACGAAAATCGTTGTTTTGGATGTCCATCTACCAATCATTATAAAGGAACTTTTTGGTAAAGTATGATTTTAAAATAGCCTAAAATTAAGACCAAATCCCAATTTGAATATAATTACCCTTTTTAGGTTAATGCCAAAGATCTGATTTTTTGGGGACAACTACTATCTACAAATATACTAAAGATATCCCAAGTGGAAAGTGGTTCAGACAACTCTCAGATGAAACTATATAACAAATCAGAGAAGAAGTAATTAAAGGTAAATCAAAGTATCAGGTAGCCAAAGAGATGAATGTACGTTTTCAACGAGTATATTACTATATTAGAGATCTGCCAAACCATGTTTATCCTAAGAGAGGCATTCAAGGTAAGTCTTTACAGTTATTATGAGAGTTACTGGAAAAAGGATATGTTAATTCAACAGATGAAACTTCTCAACGACTCCGCAGACTTAAAAAGTATCTTCCTATGATCGAACGAGCAGGAATTAAGAGACGTTCAGTCTATTATTTATCTGATAAGAATAAAATTGCTTTACAATCATTGATACAGAGTAAGAAATCTAAGATTTTTAGTTACCAAGAATTGAGTAATATGTCCAAGGTTTTTGATGTGAAACCATCAAGTAAAGAAAAAAGTTCACTCCTTCTCAAAAAACCTCACCGATAATGCCAAAAACTCATAGTTCTTAGTGCCATTTTTCTCCTGTAAAACTTGTTTTCATTCTCATTTTTTTACATTCGGAACTACTGACAGCATTAGATGAAGGTGCATAGGCTGCATCAGAGAGGAAGCGGTACTCGTTCGACTTCTAATCCGTCTGCGGTTGGATATTCTTCCACCAGAAAGCAGTCATATCCTTTCTCTTTTAAGTGTGTTGCAATCGTTTCCAGAATCCATAGTGCAAGTTCGATTCGTTGCTTTTTGCTGTTTACCACGATGTGTTCATCTGCTATTTGGAATTCTTGCTGTATACGTGCACGGAGGTGTAGCAATGATTCATGCGACGAATACACCACTCCTCTGAGTAAGGTGCCATCATCGCTAATAATTTCGTGAGGTTGAGCAACATGTCGCGCTCGCCGTTTGATTCTGTTAGTCAGTTGTACACCATCCTTAAACGAAGAAGAGCAGTAGTGAACACCTATATCAAGATCTTTATTGGCTACGCGTTCAAGAATGTCATATGCACACTCTTGACTTCCTTTTACTGCCGCAGAAATGTCATCTTTTACAGTGCAGTGTTTAGCAGTCAGTGCTTCTGCATTGCGCTCAGAAAATTCAAGTTCATTCATATTTATCCATTGTAGTTCTTGCTGGTTTCCCCATTGTATGAGCGCAAGTATTTCTTGTTTTTTTTCAGGTAATATGGGGATTTCAAGTGCAGTATCTACTGCAAGAGATGCCGTATGTTCGATCACTGAGCAAAGAGAACTATTTTGCATGTTACTCCAATGCGAAGGAGTAGGATGGAATCGTATCTCATCAAGGCCTGCATCAACAAGATCATCGATATGTTCTGCATTCTGTAATCCTGAAGTATAAAGATGAATGTGAAACGATGAACCAAACGCATCCTTCAGTAATGAGATATACTTGCATGTTCGTTGCCACACAATAAGTGGATCTCCTCCTGTAATACCTGCTCCTTTGGCATCGATGTATGTTGCTTCTTGAATAAGTTTTTCAGTGTCATTCTCGTGGTCTAGTTCCCACTCATCAGCAAAAATACGATCGGTTCCACCTTTTTCAAAACTTAGCGGGCAATAGAAACAGGAAGCAGGACATTGACCAGTGATTAGTACTACCAGCTTTGCCCCTTGGGCGCACATCTTGCAGGCTGGCGAAAGAGGGGCAAGATATATGCTCTCGTTAAGCCAAGTGCGTATCTTGCTCATCTCTTATTCCAAACCATGCTGTGTAATGGTAAACATCGCTGTTTTTCCTTCGGGCTGTGATCGATGTTTCATAATAGTCGCTTGTCGTTTTCCAATGCCCACTCGTTCAAATTTAACGATTGTTTTTGCTATATGTTCAATACCTCGACCTGCAAAGGGTAAGACGTCATGATCTTCAGTTGAATATACTTGTCCGGCCAATATCACATAAAAACCCTTTGTACGGGCAGCTACTTGGAGTGTCGTAATTTGTCTATTGAGCGCACGATTCACTCCTTCTTCGTCATATTCAAGTGCCATGCGATAAAACATATTGAAACTATCAATGATGACCATCCCGATACCGTCTATGTTGATGGCTTTTGTAACCATCTGTTCTTGCTCTTCAAATGAGGTTGGCGTAAAAAAAAGGGTATGTGAGAGAATTTTTTTGTAGTCATACCCATCGCAGAGTTGCCGGAGACGCTCAATCGAAATGCCATCTGCATCAATGTATGCTACCTTTTCTCCCGAGGCAATGCATTCCCGAGTAGCCTGGAGACAGAAATTTGTCTTCCCGCTACCCGCTTCACCATAAATTTCCGTAATGGTGCCTTCTTCTACGCCGCCTCCCAATAACCTATCGAGAGGATTACAGTTGAGTAATAACCGCTTCATCGTACATCCCGACAGCAAACAAGAGCATAAAAAGGTTTTTTAATGCAGCTATCTCTGTTACCCACTGCTGCCATTCAAATGACAGAGATGGTACAACACCTGATGTGCCTTTAGCACATCTTTTTCTTTGACAAAGAATAACATCTCTGGAAAGCAACTCATCATTTCGATGATGTTAATGTTATTGATCGCCAACTCGTTTGCTATCACTGCCAAAATACCGTGCGTGGTTTGCATTTTCGGATGCATGTTCATATTAATTTCTGCGATTTGAGTTTCAACCTTCAATATTTTTCCTTTTGGAAAGAGTTCCATGACACCTTCGAGATTTTTTTCATCAACAAGCACCCGGATGGATTCATTGGCCTGCATAACTCGCAGCACTTCGCCACGAACATATTCGATAAGGCTGAATAACTCTGGTAACAAATGCTGCACTTCTTCGTCTTTTATTAATGAAATTTCCGCAAGTCCGCTTCTGGTGGAAAGATTAACTGTTTGGCCAATGAGCTTAGCGGCAATATTAAACACATCATCCTTTTTTCCCACCTCGTAGCGTCGTATGGCACTAATGATAGCATCTAGGCTGGTGTCTAATTTTTCTTGTTTGAGGATATATTTTGCCAACGCTCGAGCATTAATTAATCCTCGACTCAACTCTTGTTTAATGCACGGATTGCTGTCTAAAAACTTCCACACGATCCCTACCGTGTTTTTCATACTAACAGTATTACATACTATATTATTTAACGTTTGCTATATATGTTTTATTTTTGTTAAATTTAAAATAAATACATAAAATATGCTAAATT
>JAFGDG010000120.1 GCA_016932245.1 Thermoplasmatota archaeon | reverse complement strand
TTTGGCACACACCATGCTCTTGATCAAAACAGTTTGTGCATACCAGTTTTCCGCAGAAATGACAGGTAAATAGCGCACCTGGTTTTCCGCAGATTGAACAAAGACCCATAAGATCCATTAGTCTCCCTCTGCAATATTGAGGAGTTTACTCTTCAATTCATCGATAGGCAACTCCGTCGTCACAAGGGGAATATTTTCACGCTCTGCTAATTTTATGGCTAATGAATCAACGGAACCTGGTCGATGATACACCACTACCGTCGGTTTTACAGGGTGTACACGAACAGCAATCATCGGACTGCGCCCATATCTGATTCCAGTGAAAATCAAGGCCCGTTCTGTGCTCCAGCCATAGAGCTGGGTGTAATCTGTCGCCGTAATACTTTCTATGGTTTTTACACTGTCAACAAGAGTAAAGCCTTTGACATTTTTTTTCAGTCCAGGTTCTCCAGAGGTTAAAATATGTCCATCAATTTTTTTAATGAACGCGTCTGCAGATACGGAAAAAGGATACTCCATAATCTCAAGAATGCCTTCTCGCGTATCAATCATCGAGGTATATTGATGGAGAATTTTACTTCCACGTTGTTCATCGATGGAAAGAAAGGCACTAATGAGTTTTCGAACCGTCTGAATGCCTGGCGATTTCCGTCGTCCGGACTCATAATCAGAAATCACACTGGGCGACAACTCAAGGTGCTCTGCCAAATCCGTTTGGGAAACTTCAAAGATATTGCGCCATTTCCGGATCGTTTGTCCGGGTTTAGGGCTAAGGGTAATTTCTCCTGCTATCTTTTCAGATAATGCGTTTTTAATATTCATGTTATTTCACCGGCCGAAATTTATAGCCGTAATAAATGGCACCAATATAGCCATCTTCCTGAATCTTTCGGAACGTGGATTCTACCAGCATGCCAACATTCACGTCTTCAGGATCACAATCAACAAGTTGGGCCGTGACTCGTGGACCCTCTTCCAGTTCAATAATAGCAATAGGATATGGGGCTTGTCCTTCAAAGCGCTCAGGGGCAACATGAATGATTGAATAGGTAATGACCTTCCCCTTTCCTTTCAGTTTTATCGGTTTCATATTATCCATGCTTTTTCTTCGGCATTGAGGGCATGCTTCTCTCGGAGGGAAATAGATAGTATTACACGCACCACATTGATTACCAATGAGGTTATATCTCTGAGGGATTTCTCTCCAAAACCGAGGGACAGCACTATCAACCATATTACATCGCCTCTAAGATATGAACAAGGCATGATGCTCCGCCGCCGCCAACATTTTGCGCCAGTCCAATGCGTGCGTCTGGCACTTGTCGTTTGTCAGCCTCTCCTCGCAGCTGCATAACAAGTTCAGCAATCTGCGCAACGCCAGTAGCACCAATAGGATGTCCTTTTGCCTTGAGTCCGCCACTAGGATTAACAGGGAGGCTCCCATCCAATGTCGTAACCTTCCGTTCTATCGCCTTACCGCCTTCACCTTTTTTAACAAATCCTAAATCTTCAATCGCAAGAATCTCAGCAATGGTAAAACAATCATGTACTTCGGCGACATGAACGTCTTTTGGTGTAATCTTTGCCTGCTTGTACGCCATTGCTGCTGCATGAGCCGTTGACTCAAAGGTACAAATCTCATTTCTTCCATGAAGCGCCAATGTATCTGATGCTTGTCCTGATCCTTTAATTCTCACGGGTTTATCAGAATATTTCTTTGCTTTTTCTCCAGCACACAAAATAACAGCAGCCGCACCATCACTCACTGGAGAACAATCCAACATTCCTAAGGGATATGCTGACAGTGGTGCATTCATTACTGCTTCAAGAGAAATAGGGCGTTTAAATTGAGCATAGGGGTTCAGTGCACCATTGGCATGGTTTTTTACCGCGACTTGTGCTAATTGTTCTCGGGTGGTTCCATACTCATGCATGTGCCGGGTGGCGATCATTGCATACACCCCCGGAAAGGTAGCGCCAAAAAAGGCTTCCCATTCCTGATCAAGTGCAGTTGCTAGGGTATCCGTCGCCTCGCTTCCCACAACATCGGTCATCTTCTCAACACCGCCAACAACGACGACATCATTCATTCCTGATGCAACTGAAAAAAATCCTTGCCGGAGTGCAAGACCTCCTGATGCACAGGCACTTTCCACGCGTATCGCAGGAATGTGCATATGCGAAAAACCTGCACAGTCCGCAACAAGCGCTCCCACGTGCTCTTGGCCAACAAATCGTCCTGCACTCATAGAACCTACATAGAGTGCATCAATTTCGCTTCCACTTATTCCTGCATCAAGAATTGCCTTAGCTCCTGCCTCAGCAATAAGCTGCCGAAATGATTTTTCCCACAATTCCCCAAACTTTGTCACACCAATACCAATAACAGCAACATCCCTCATATCTGCTCACTCCCAATATAATAAATCCCTATATTTGGCATAAGTTGTATAATCTACGTACTCTTTGTTTTCCACAAGATGTGACACCAACGGTGCTCTGTTACGATCAAGAGTTTCAATCTGATCAGTCACCGTCATATCAAATGAGTCACTTCCTGCACCAGAACCATAACTAGTGAGAAAGATGCGATCTCCCGTTTTGGCTACATCGAGCACCGATGCAAGACCCACCATGGATGCTCCCGAATACGTATTGCCAATCATAGGACAAAGGAGCCCTTGTTGAACTTGCTCTTTGGTGAATCCCAGCATCTTTGCGACTTTCAATGGAAATTTACCATTTGGCTGATGGAAAATTGCATAGGTATAATCCTCAGGCTTTGTTGCCTGTCGTTCCATGAGCTTTTTGGAATTACTGGTGACATGTCTAAAATAGGCAGGGGCACCAGTGAATCGTCCACCATGCGCAGGGTATTTTCTTCCCTCTCGACGCCAAAAATCTGGAGTGTCAGTTGTAAATGAGCAGGTATCATTTATCGATACAATGATGTTTTTTTTCCCTATGACAAATGCAGCACCTCCTGCACTTGCCGCGTACTCCAACGCATCGCCTGGTGCCGATTGTGAAGTATCTGCACCAATAGCAAGGCCATAGGTGACCATGTTTGCTTTCACCATTGCCATACAAGATTGGATCGCTGCTGTTCCTGCTTTACATGCAAATTCATAATCAGCAACCATAACATGTGGTGTTGCACCAATTGCTTCACCAACAATCGTCCCTGTTGGCTTCACCGCATATGGATGAGATTCGCTTCCCACATAAATAGCACCAATGTCTTGCGGATTAATAGTACATCGATCAATGGCTGCACGAGCTGCTTCTACACTTATGGTGGCTACATCTTGATCAGGAGAAGGAACGGATTTTTCAAGGATTCCAAGACCACTTGCAATGGTTTCGGGATCTTTTCCCCACGCAGCAGCAATCGTTGATGATTTTATTCGATATCGAGGGATATGCGCACCATAACTAACAATACCTACTGGTCTCATAGTACTCTTACCAAAAAAAGAAAAGCGAGAGGATATATAAAATTGCCGATTTATTTCTCGTGTATTGACGAAAAGCCTCATCCCTTTAGAGAAATCTTCTCTCCCTTCTTCAAGGCATCTATTGATTTATCTGCCATCTCTTCTAATTTCTTTTCATCAAGAACGGCACTTCGCGCTTTAATGTTTTGCTCTTTGATCATGCGCTTTGCTTCTTCTCGTCGTTTGCGCCATTCACCTTTGATACCAATAATCTTTGATTTCATCTCAAAGGCTTTCTCATGGATCTTTTGAGCCTCTTCTCTGATTTCTATATATTTCTTGTGCTTTTTATTTGCTTCATTAATAGAAACTGAAAGTTCATTAACAAGTTTCATGTATTGCTTGTGCTTTTTTTGATTCTCCCCATACAACTGTTGCATTTTGTTATGTTCCTCGTCTGCTTTTTTAAACAGTTCGTCGATTGCATTGTCCTTATCAGAGATATCGATCTCTATTTCTTGTTGTTTCTCAAGAATTTTTTTTGTCTTTTCATATTCCGCTCGTTTTTCCCGAATGGTTTCAATAAGTTCGTTCTCAGCGCCAGAACTCATGGGAACTGTTTCTTGACGGTACTCAAGCATTTGCACATCCGCTTTGAGCTCCTCTACACGTAAGGGTAAATTTCTAAAGACCTCGCCTTTTTTCTTGCGGCGCGCTTCAATTAGTTTTTTTGCTTGCTCCTGCAGTTTGTTGCGCATGTCTTTGTGTTGACGCATTTGAGCAACAAATTTATCGCGTTCTTCCTTGACCGTCTGCATCTTTTCTTTGAGACCTTTGCGTTTCTCGTTAATCATGTCTCGCTCTTCGCGGACGAGCTTTGCCATATCGTTTAATTCGTTTCGTTTCTCAATGTACGACTGATATTTCTTTTCTGCATCTCTCAGCTGTTCAATGTCTTTTTTTTGGTCATTACTTTTTTGCATAAGAAACACGATAAGAGCTATTTGAAGCGAGACGGTATTACTTCACTACTATATTAATCTCGTTTTTCCCTTTTTTAGCTATCCAAGGCATCTCAATTTCAGCGTACCCTTCACGAGGGATAGTAATATCTTCTACTTTATTTTTTTCCTCACCATTTATATATAGAATAACACTGATATTACTTGCCGAAACATTACCGGTATTGAATAGCTTAAAGGAAGTAGTTATTCGTTCGCCCTTTTTAAACACAGTTGGCCAATGAAACATACCGCGAATGGCTACCTCGACCTCACCATCTTTAATCGTAGTAACCGTGGTGATATCTTTTGCTTTTTGCTTTTCCGCAACAGTTGCCGTGACTATAACCTCGGCCCAATCATCTTGCTTGACGAACATTGTCGGTTTAACCGTAAGGCGAACAATAGTAGATTGCCTTGCTTCAAGCATCACGTTTGTGGTATCAAGCAAAACCTCCCACCCAGATGACAAGGAGGCTTCCTGTGCAGATAAGGTGTAGGTAAGCGGATATTTGTATGGATTACGAATCGTGATTTCATAGGTTGCCTCCTCATCGGAAGTGATTTCACCGATTCGTTCCAGACATACAAGTTCAACGTATTTAATGGTCAGTAGGTAGACAATGATAATAATAACAAAGAAGATGATGATAAACACAATCGATGCTAAAAGTATTGCTCCAAGAGATGAAGAGCCAAGTGCATCAGAAAGGCCCATGCCGTCTGAAGATGATTCGAAGAAGTCATAGAGTGCTTCAAGAATATTTGGACCAATTACTGTTGTGGTAATATTGATGGTGGCAATTTCATTGCTGTTTTTAGATTTAACTTTGAACGTCAATTTATCTGAAGAAACTTCAAAATCTTTCGGCACATGAACCGTGACATTAATCATAACGCTTTCTTTAGTGAGTACGTATGATGAAAGATCTGAGACGGTTTTTTCCGAAATATCATAGTTCCAGTCATTTTTTGAGGATATATCAATTGTATAATCATCTGGCCAATACCCTGTGTTATTATTTTGGATTTCAATGTGATAGGTAGCATTGGTACCATATTTGACATCTTTATTTTTTGGTTTAATAACAGTGATATCGTAGATAACTGCATCTTCGGAGAGCTCAATGGTTGCAGGGAACAGTGCTCTTCCCGTCTTTCCTGATGCTGTAAACGTAACATCTAACGAATCTCCATAGGAATTAAGATCATCATCTGTTGAAGTAATTTTCACCTCAACGGTACCATTGCCTCCTGCATCAAGGGAAAGAGTCGTTGGCGTAATCTTGATATCCCATTTCTTAGATTCATCCGAAGAAAAACCATAACTACCAATTGCAATATCTTCTTTGAACTCACTGGTAACATCAAGGGTGTAGTGAACCTGACCGGCAAGGACAGTTTGCACAACATCATCTGAGGAATCAGGAGTTATTTGAATGTGATCAGTTTCCCCATAGATTACGGTTAACGAGGAGGGAAAATCAGTACTATCATAAAGTAATTTCACATTGCGTCTAAAATTAAGACGGCCGAATGAAGTACCATTACCTGTTCCTATTTCCAGTGTGAGATGCTCACCATAAGGAATTTCATACTCTACATCGGTAAAGGTAAAGATTGTGGGTTCATCTGGCTTAAGAAACATATCAAGGATAGTGGTCTTTCCAAATGTCTTCGTGTCTGAGGCAATGATTTCTCCATCATACACTAATGATGCCGATACTGCAATATTTCCTTTTAAGAAATTGAAAAGACGGAGCAAATCCTGATGATCGATATATAAACTTGCAGTTGCCTCTTTTACTATTTTACTTCGTGCAAGATCAGGACCTTCAAAGGAGACGGTAGATTTGAGGTCTGCCTGTATGGGTTTATCATTGGTTGGCTTTTCACCATCATCCATGGTCTTTCCTTCTCGGAGATAATAGGTTTTAACATTCTCATTCTCTCCCATAGTTTCTCCAGGAAGAGTGACCGAGGAAGGGTGCTGAACAGAATCATACACAAATGCAGAAGAACTGACGGCATTTACGAGGTCTGCAACATCTGCTAAGGAAAAGTTTTCCAATCCTGCTTCACTTTCGTTCAGTACGTCTTTCATTAGTTGCCCAATTTCTGCTAACTTAGGAATGTAGGTCTGATTAAGGAGGAAATCAGCAAGTTGTTCAGTAATGTTTAAGATTTGTTCCTCATCCTGCATTTCAATAAGATCACCAATAAGCTTGTCACTGGGCATGAGTTCAATAGAAAAGACGAGATAATCACCAGGAGAAAGTGTCATATCTACATCAGGAATCGTAATCTGTGTTTTCTGGATTTTTTTGCCAGTTAACGATGATTTAATAGTTGCCGTTTTGTTGTAATCGTTTCCAAGACCATTGAGACTGATACCAACGTTAACTTCGTCTTTTAGTATCCTTGAAAAGAGGGTTGACGAGAAATACAAATCAAATACGACATCCCCTACGATATCAAGATCTTCTTCACCATAATAATCATAGTACTCAGCAATAAAGAACGGATTCAAATACTCTAATTCATCTAAAAAATCACCAAATTCTTCCAATTCTGATTCGTTAAATTCGCTTAAGATGCCTTTGTATGAAAGCCAAATCAAGAACCATTCTATAAATTCCTCAGTATTCGTAATCTTTGGTGGCCATTGAGAATCATTATTTTTTGTGGGTGCAGTCTCATTGATTAACTCTGTAGTAAAATAATCATGGAAATAGAGAGTTGTTGACCCTGTCGATTCGGCTCGAACTTGCGCAGGAGCTACAAAAAGTATGGAAAATAAACTAAACAGTAACAGAGATGAAAGGAAACATGCTTTAAATGTTCTGGTCAGTGACATGCAGTCGCACCTTTATTGATTATGTTGGTGGTATTATTATATAAATCTTTGTTTACAATAATTACCATTTTTTGTGTATCCTTCAGGTATCATTTTTATATACTACATTACTATAATATGTTTGTTATTTAATAAATATTGCGATTATAGATCGAACAAATAACCAATCAACAGTAAAAGTACAGATAAAGAAGATCTCCTTTCATATCTAAAAAGACATAAATATATGGTAAATTATCTGACTATGAGCGCACTCTCAAGAAAGGTGGTACATGAGGAGAGCAAGAAAATCAGCAGGTACACACAGTACTTCGTGGACTCTTTACCTGATAGGCATAAGTATAGTGCTAACGCTGTGTAGTTCTACCGTACCAGCTGATTCTGAAGGAGAGCTTATCTTTGATGTGGTACCTGAAGTATATGAAAACGATGCGTTTATTGTGAGTGTTTACACATATAATGAAACGGGGACCCTCCAATTTTTACTCGATGTTACAGTTGAATTTGATGGTGAAATCTACCAAATCACTGATGATTCTGCAGAAAAAACGATCCAAGCACCGGCAGTGCTCGAAGATACTGAAATGAATATCACCGCATCAAAGATAGGATATGTAAGCAATACCACGACCATTCTAGTTAGAAATAAAGGGCAACTTACTGTAACTCCTGATGATTATATCGTGGAGAAAAACAAACCATTTTCCGTCGCGGTTACTGATGACCAGGGCACAGCAATCGCTGGCGCAATTGTAGCAATTCAAGGATATGCTGGGGAAGGAAGTAGCACAGTAACAAAAGCAAATGGTCGTGCAACCTTAACAGCACCTGAAAATAGAGAAGAACTCGTTATACGAGCGGAAAAAGAGGGGTATTTTCCTGGCACAGAAACCATAGAATTACAAAGTTATCCCAGCCTATTTGAAATAATCCTTGGAAGTGAATATACCTTAATTGGTGTGGCCATTGCTCTATTACTTGCATCGATTGTCATTGTTCATTTTCGGCAAAAAAAGACAGAATATCTGAAACAAAATGAGCAAAGCACCAAACCAGTTAGTCGATCAACGGCACATGGTACCATCGTCTCCCCACCATCAAACGAAGAAACCGTTCAAGTTGAACCCAAACGAGGAGCAAAAGTAGAAGAAATTCGCATCAGTAGACCACGTAAGGATAAAGAAATATTTGCCGTTAAACCGGTAGACAAAGAGCTTGAAAAAAGAAAACCAGAACTTCCTGATGAAGACAAATGGTTTGAAGGAACTGACCGTGTTCGCTATGAAATTGACAGATTAACAGGAGAAATCGATGAAGAGGGAAAGGATAAGTGGTTTGAAGGAATTGACGATATTAGAGCAAAAATTGATGAGAAAGTAAAAAAGAAAGATAAAAAAGACGAAGACGGCAAGTAGCCATCTGTTTTTGTAAAAAGCAGTGTTTAAATATTGCTTGTTCCTTTAGTGCTAGCAAGATGGTAAAAAGGGACAAATTGGTATCTGATTTTTATGAGCTAGAGGTCAGTCAGCTGATGGATAAGCGCGTATGGGATCTTCCGTTAATCGAAGAACAAGAAGACATACACCACGTGTTGTCTATTCTTGGGGGAAAAAGTCATATTTGGGTGGTAAAAACAAAACAAGAAAAAGAGCTCGTGGGGGTCATCACCGAACACGATGTTTTGTCAATTCTGGCCCCCAAACAATCCACGTCCTATGTCTTTGGTATGCCTGATATTCGATCCATTCAACACGGTACTGCAAAAACGGCAGGGACTATCATGTGCCATCGAGTTATTACCTGTGCACCTGACGAAAAAATTCTTGATGCACTCGTGAAAATGGTGAAGTACAAACTACGAAGGCTACCTGTTGTTGAAAATAAACATATTGTTGGTGAACTGACACTGCATCAATTAATTCGAAAATTCTATGGGGCAACACAATACCGCCCCATGGTAGAAGATGAAGAAGGTTGATAGTTACGCTGTCCAACGTGCTTTTTTCTGTTGCCTTGGCACTGATTGGTGGCCGTGCGCTTGGTCACCTCTTTGATAGGTTAAAACAGCCTGCAGTCATTGGAGAGATTCTTGCAGGGGTTCTACTTGGACTTATAGGGATGTATGTGCTGTGCGGGCAAGAACTCTCGCTATTCAGCATACCTATTACTATGCCCGCACTCGTCTATGATTCTCAAGAGTTTGAGCTCTTTGCAGATCTCGGTATTCTCTTTTTATTATTTATCACCGGGCTTGAAACCAGTTTATCGCAATTAAAGAAAATGGAAAGAGCCTCGGCCCTTGTTGCTATTGGAGGAGTTGTTGTTCCCTGTCTTCTGGGGATTGTTGTTGGCATTGTATTTGGCTTTTCTCTTGTTGAAAGTGTCATTATTGGTCTTATCTTGGTCGCTACATCGGTAGGAGTTACCGTACGAACACTGATGGACATTAACGTTCTTGACACCAATGTTGGTGCAACTATTCTTGGTGCTGCCGTGATTGACGATGTGATAGGAGTGTTACTACTAGCATTTGTACTGGGGACCGACCCACCCTTATTTGTTGGATTAAAGGTCGTGCTCTTTTTCCTCATTTTCTTATACCTTGGATTGAGAATTATTGATAAAATCTTGGACTTAGGGGAAAAGGTGCATCTCCCAAAGGCTTTTCTCAGTATCGCCCTAGCCCTCTTCCTGCTCTATTCATTCTTTGCTGATCAGGCAGGCATCGCAGGCATCATCGGGGCGTTTGTAGCAGGGTTACTCATTGGACAGACTATACGGTCACAAAAGATTGTTACTGATGTACGGGCAATTGGATATGGATTTTTTATCCCCATCTTTTTTGTATGGGTGGGGACAAATGTTAATCTCACCGCATTTACCATTGTTGGCGTATTTGCTGTTGTGGTTATCATCGTAAGCATACTCGGAAAAATTGCCGGTTGCGGCATTGGTGCAAAACTTGCCGGCATGACCTCTATAGAATCCTTGCAGGTTGGGGTGGGAATGATTCCCCGTATGGAACTTGCACTTGTTATTGCAACGGCTGCCATTTCGCATGGTATGGTTGAAACGTCAGTTGCCAATCAAATTCTAGCGACCACCATTCTTTTGACCATCGTCACCACAGTGATTACGCCGTTATTGGTCAAGACTACGTTTAAAACATAAAAGCTCATTCGTAGCACTGATATGAAATATCTGTTTGAACTCTCAAAAGAACACCATACTCTCCCATCTGCCGAGCTTATATCCTGCCTCCATGCAGAACGCCTTCCGTTTATCATCATCGAAAAGAACAATGATGTCCTTGTCATCGATACCTCAATCAGCGAAAGCAAAATTGCAAGTGTCGGGCAGCGAATGGCTTTTACGTTCTATATTGACACGTTTTTGTTTTCTTGTTCACCAACGATAGGAAATGTAACTGAACATGCAAAAAAACAAAAGATAGAGCAGAATGGTTCTCTTGCCATACGCCATAAAAATCGATCTGAAACGATTGATTCGCAACCTCTTGTACAAGCTTTGGCATCAGTATTTAGCAGGGGGCGGAACGTGGTGCTTAACAATCCAGATATAGAAATACGGGCATACATCACCGATAAGGTTCTCTACGTAGGTCGTAAGCTGGTAGAGATTAACCGGACCCAATTCGAACAACGAAAGGTACAATACCGACCATTTTTTTCTCCCATTTCCCTTCATCCAAAAATCGCACGGGCATTAGTAAATTTATCTGGCATTAGAGCAAAGGAAACCCTGCTTGATCCTTTTTGTGGAACCGGAGGGATTTTACTTGAAGCAGGACGTATCGGTGCCAAGGTTATCGGCAGTGATATTGAACAAAAGATGGTCGATGGGTGCAGACAAACACTCGCATTCTATCATATCCCTCATGATAACATTTTTTGCACCGATGTTAGTTCCATTGGTAAAAACGTAAGCTGCGTCGATGCCATCGTAACTGATCTCCCGTACGGAAAAGCAACAACGACAAAAGGGGAACCGATTACAAACCTCTATGATCGAGCATTTCATCACCTCTCAGAAATTCTTAAAACAAATGGGCGTGCAGTCATCGGAATGGGACATAACGATATGCTTTCAATAGGAAAGCAGTATTTTTCATTGAAAGAAACCCATACTTGGAGAGCACACCGGAGTCTTACGCGTTGCTTTGCGGTCTTTGAAAAGTAACCACAATCCTTTTAGCATATTGTTTCATCCATGATGAAGATGACACAACTCAGCATCATCTTTCTGGGAACAGGAGGGAGTTGGCCCACCGTGAAACGTAACGTTTCGTCAGTAGCAATAAAACGAGGCGGTGAGGTCATCGTATTCGACTGCGGCGAAGGAACACAACGGCAATTCCAGAAATCTGCTCTCAGTTATATGCAGATATCAAAAATATTCATTAGTCATTTTCATGGGGATCATTTTCTTGGGTTGCCTGGACTTATACAAACCATGCAACTGAATGATAGAGAAAAACCACTGCATATCTACGGCCCTATGGGAATCAACCAATTGACCTCGGAGCTGCTGTCTCTTGGCTATTTCAGGCCCAATTACAATATTGTTGCTCATGAGCTCTGTGACGGGGACACCGTCAAGTTTGAAGGATATAGTATCAAGACATTACAAGTTAAACATAATAACATTCCTACACTGGCCTATGCCCTTGAAGAGGATATGCGACCAGGAAAATTTAACAAACCGAAAGCTCTCGCTCTTAGAGTACCCGAAGGCCATTTGTTTAGTACGTTGCAGAAGGGGCAGACCGTTACGCTCAAGAACGGGACAACCATCACGCCAGCTATGGTACTGGGGAAGCCTAGGAAAGGAAGGAAAATTGTCATCTCTGGAGATACTGTTCCTTGTGAATCCTTAATTGCATTTGCTAAAGAAGCAGATGTATTGATTCATGACGCTACTTTTGATGCAAGTCTCGAGGAGTTGGCACATGAGTATGGCCACACCACGGCACAGCAAGCAGCAACAATAGCAAAAGAGGCAAAGGTTGATCAATTATTTTTAACACACATCAGCCCGCGCTATCTTGACTATCATGTCTTAGAAGACGAGGCACGGAAAATTTTTAAATATTCATATGTCGCGAAGGATTTTCAAGAATTCATCGTTCCGCTAAAGAAATGAACGTGTTACTCTTCCTGCATAACTGAGCGTAAACATTCGCCCATGCTTTTTTTTGCCTCCAGTTCAAAGACAATGGGTGCATCAGCGGCCCATGCGCCAAAAGAATCGATAACTTTTTTGATGTCAGTTTCTTTTGTTCCTGACCAACTTTCCTTTTTAAATCCCTCATTGTCAATAAACGCAAAAAGCGCTTTTTTCTTTTCTGCAGGTGAAACAGGCATAGCAAAAATATTGAAGGTTGACTGATTGCCGTCTTCATCTTGCTTGTAAAATACACAACTCGCGGGTGACGATTGATAAATTCCATATCGATGTGTCATTTTTATCCCTCTGTCTTATGAAAAACAATGCTGGTGGCCATATATGATGTTTGCGTTTTTAATGGTATTGATGGATAGCACTAAAAAATCATAATTATATTAAGCACCTCTTACCATTCCTTATTGGTTTTTATGGGAGAGCGGCCGTCGTACGATGAATATTTCATGGAAATGGCCCATGTCGTTTCAAAACGAAGTACCTGTCTTCGTAGAAAAGTAGGAGCCATTCTAGTGAAAGATAAACACATCCTAAGCACTGGCTACAACGGAGCTCCTAAGGGATTGAAGCATTGTTCTGAAGTAGGTTGTCTGCGAGAGCAGTTAAATGTTCCTTCTGGAGAGCGGCATGAGTTATGCCGGGGACTGCACGCAGAGCAAAATGCCATTATTCAAGCTGCAGTATTTGGAACCTCGATAAGGGATTCCGTGTTATATTGTACGAACACACCGTGTGTGGTCTGTGTAAAAATGCTGATTAATGCCGGTGTAAAAGAGATTGTGTTCGCTGGAAACTACCCAGATGACCTTGCAAAAACAATGCTTGTTGAAAGTAAAATAAAAATCAGAAAATTTAACCATATTAAGGAGAAAAAAACGCAAAAACATACCTGATATCGAAAAAATGAGAAAAATATAAATACTCTCGAATGATTAAGAATGGTGAGGAGAACATGAAGCGAAAAAGATCTTTTGTGTTAGATGAGAAAGACGACAAAGCAGTGCAATTATTCGCTGAGCTTGGGATGCCAAAAAATCTTGCTAAAACCTTAATGTACATTTCACAAGTTGACGAATGTCGCTCCGCGGAAGTCGAACAGGGCGCAGATCTTAGACAGCCTGAAGTCAGTGTAGCTATGCAGGAGATGCGACGGAGAGGATGGGCAAAGAAAAGAGATCTAAAAAAGAAGGGAAAAGGACGGCCAGTCCACATCTATAAGCTTACGAAACAACTGCCAGATATTCTGAAGAGTTTTGAAAGCGAAAAAATGAAACAAGTGGAAACCATAAAAAATGATCTCACCCAACTACAAACCCTTATCAAAGATTATAATAGGTAATCCTTTTTCATTGCATACATACGAGAGAGAATGGTTGCTTTTAACTGCTAAGTGGTAACGGGTAGCTGCATCTTGGCAAGGAGTAGTGATGTATCAGTGGAACACCGAGTGAAACGTGTGTTTTCTCATCTTACCGTGCAACCAGATCTTATTCTTTTACAAAACGCAAGTGAACCATTCATCGACGATAATTTTTTTTATGTGACTGGTCTTGACCAAGGTCTTTTCGAAGGAAGTACTGCACTTCTTTATCCTGACGGTGGTCTCGATCTTATTGTATCTGAACTTGAAGCAGAAACAGCAAAGCATACCGATGCGCATCTTCACACATACAAAAAAAAAGAGACAAGTAACGGACTCTTTCAACCTCAGTTAGCATCCGCAACAACCATCGGTATCAACTTTGCAGGAATTGCCCATCAACAATTTATGAAATTACTCGAGCAATTTCCATCCAAACAGTTCATCGATGTGTCTGACGCATTCACTAAAAGTCGTGCTATCAAAGATGCTACCGAGCTTGCCCACATCAAAAGAGCGTGCCATATTGCTGATCAAGTCATGGAAAAAATTCCCGAACTTACACGGGAAAGTCTCTATGAATACGAACTGGCAGCAGAAATTGGATACCTCTTACAAAAGCATGGCGCCGATAAGCCAGCCTTTGACATCATTTCATCGTTTGGCGCGCACACCGCAGAACCACATTATACCCATGGAAAAACTCGGCTACATCGTGGCGACCTTGTATTATGTGACTTTGGCGCTTGTTTCAAGAAATACAACTCAGACATCACTAGAGCATTTATCTTTGGCAGCCCCAGTAAACAGCAACAAGACATGTACGATACTGTTCTTGAAGCACAAGAAATTGGCATTGAGACTGCACGAGCAGGCATCAACGCCTGTGACGTCCATCGAGCAGTGAGTAAATATATAGAAAAATCACCATTTGCCGGTCGGTTCATTCACTCAACAGGACACTCGCTTGGTCTTGCCGTTCATGACGGTGGCATAGGTTTCACTGACGAATGCACAGACATATTACAAGAACATATGGTACTGACCATTGAACCTGGCGTCTACCTTCCTGGAATTGGCGGTGTTCGCATAGAAGATGATGTACTTATCAAAAAACAGGGTGTTGAATTCTTGACGACGGCATCAAAAGCATTCAGACGAATTTAGGCAAGAAATTCCATTAGCTTTTTATGAGCTTTATAGATTAAGGGTGTGTGGGGTTTCTATGAACTGGTACAACGAAGCAGAATATATTCGTAAACAAGCGGAAAAAAATAATGAATTTTTTGCTAACTCTCTTCCCATGATTGCTAGTGAGAATGTCTTGTCTCCGCTGTGTCGCGAGATGTTGATTTCTGATTTTCATGGTCGCTATGCCGAAGGAACACCAGGGCATCGCTATTATGAAGGATGCAACATCTTTGATCTAGTGGAAGAAAAAGCAATGGAGCTGGCAAAAAAACTCTTTAACTGCTCGTATGCTGATGTGCGACCGACTGCAGGCACAACCGCAAACATTGCCATTCTTAAAGCATTGATGAAACCAGGAGAAACAGCAACAGTGCTTGATCTGGCCAATGGCGCCCATATCTCCTTTGGAAAATGGGGTGGCGCTGGTGTTCGTGGGATCAATCTGGTGTCGTATCCCTTCAATGATGAAGAAATGAACATCGATGTCGATGGCGCTGTAAAACTCATTAAGCAAGTAAAACCAAAGCTTGCCCTAAACGGACGGTCTGTCTTCTTATTTCCTAGCCCTATCAAAGAACTAGCGGAAGCAGCACATGATGTTGGTGCGTATCTCGTCTATGACGCGGCTCATGTGCTGGGACTTATCGGGGGGAAACAGTTCCAAGATCCTCTCCGTGAAGGCGCCGATGTGATGAGCGGAAGCACTCATAAGACACTGCCTGGGCCTCAGGGAGGAATGATTGTCTCTGACCATAAAGGAGATACTGACGAAGATAAATCCTTTTTACGAAAACTAGGGTTTGGTGTGTTCCCTGGAGTCACCTCCTCGTATCATCTACATCATGTAGCAGCAAAGGCAATCGCCTATGCTGAGCATCTCGAATTTGGCGAAGCGTACGCAAAGCAGACCATTAAAAATGCCCAGCGATTAGGGCAAGCGTTGCATGAACAAGGGTTTTCGGTTTTTGCAGAAAAACTGGGATTTACCCAGTCTCATCAAATCTTGCTTGAGATTGGACCGGGCAAAGGAAAAGAAGCTTCGAAGCTACTGGAAGGCGCAGGCATTGTCACCAACATGAATACTATTCCCGGCGATACCGATCCGTTAAATCCATCGGGATTGCGACTAGGCACCCCTGAGTTAACGCGTATTGGAATGAAGGAATCAGCCATGGACCAGATTGCTGAATTTTATCAAAGAGTTCTGCTGAAAAAAGAAACTCCCCAGAAAATTAAGGAAGACATCAAGGAATTTCGCAAGGACTACCAAACTCTACACTACTGTTTTAAAGAAGGATTTCGAGGCTACGATTATCATACTCTGGTGTAACATGCTTGTTGCACTGACCGGAACTCCGGGCGTGGGAAAAAGTGCAGTTTCACAGATGCTGAAGGTAAAAGGGTACACCGTTGTTGATATCAATGCTGTAGTTTCTGAATATCACTTATATAGTAGTATCGATGCGAAACGAAATTCAAAAATTATTGATTTTAAGAAACTTAACGCCCATATCGAAGAAACATATGCACAACAGGATCTTGTTATCCTAGATAGCCATGTCTCTCATCTGATTAATGGTGTTGACAAGGTTATTATCCTCCGTTGTCATCCTACCAACTTACAACAACGGCTTTCTACTAGGCAATGGAACATGGAGAAAATCAAAGAGAATGTTGAGGCAGAAGTACTCGACGTCATCCTCTGCGAAGCAGTTGAACATCACGCAAAATCAAACATCTTTGAGATTGATACTACGCATTTGCCAACAG
>JAFGDG010000119.1 GCA_016932245.1 Thermoplasmatota archaeon | reverse complement strand
TAAATTATCTTTTTTAAATTCGATTTTTAACTCTTCTTTTTCAGAAATATCTGAAAAATAAACATTTTTTTTATTATGTCCTCTAAATAGATTTTTATGAGGGAAACTAACTAATATATCTCCTTTTTTCACATCCAATGTTTTTTTACATATAGGTCTCCCATTATTTTTATCGTAAATGAAAATAGAATGATCGGCAGTTAATGAAATATTTCCTCCATTATATTTGATTTTATATATTTCATCCACCTTATGTCTGTATACACCTTGCGTATTTGAAATATCAAAACCTTTAATACCAGGATTATCTGAAATATTTGCTCCAAGTGTTGAAGTATTTTTAATTGGTTTATATCCTTCTTCATCTTTTTCAAAAAATGAATCTATGAAATCTTTTATTTTTACAATATTTGATAGTTTACAATTTTTTATAAAAACAGGTGTGTCTCCTGTAACACTTCCACCTTGAAAACGAACTACGTAATCTGCATGTTTTGCATAAAAATCAACGATTTTTCCTTTACCTTCATCTCCCCACTGCGTCCCAATTACTAAGTTAACCGTCATCGTTTTTCACTTACATGACATAAGAAAAGAAATAGATAAAGCTGATGCATGATGAGTAGCGGTTAAGTCGGAAGAGTGGTCATGGAGAAAGATTTATAAATTACAAAATATAATTTTAATATACTAAAGGACAAATCCATGAAGAAACTCAAAATCAGAATGTTGGGGGCAAGCTTAGGCGTTATAATTATAATAATGGCACACCTTGCAGGAGCATCACTAGTTCCCAATCTACAAATATACGAATTTTCAAAAAATATTGGTCTAGAATATGGTGTGAGCATCTATAAAAATAGTTGCTGTGAAGGATATACACTGCTAAATGTTCTTGATTCAAACTTAATGTACACATTACTTATTGATATGAATGGAACAGAGATAAAGAGATGGAACCTTGACCCTAGCCCCGCTAAAATGCTACCGAATGGCAACCTTATTGGAGGGGGTTTTATAACTAATGGCAGTCTTGAATATACTAACGCAGTAACTCAGATAGATTGGGATGGGAACATTGTTTGGAATTTTTGTAATTGGACGATAGTCCATCAAGAACTGTCTGCTAGAATGCATCATGATTTTCAACGAGAAGGGAACCCCGTCGGATATTATGCCCCAGGACAAGAAGGTCTATCCTTGGGGAAGACATTAATTCTTTCAAGAGAGAATATGCTTCTTCCGCAAATAAGTCGAAAAGAATTGATAGATGATGTTATCTATGAAGTAGATTGGGACGGGAATCTAACGGGTTTTGAATGGCACGCTATTGATCATATTGATGAATTTGGATTCAATCTACGACAGAGAATCGGTATTTTTTTAAAACCGGGTCTTTACTATCAACGTAATACTATTGGGAATGGCGACTTGTTCCATATCAACACTATTTCATTACTGGGAGAAAATCGATTTTACAATGAAGGATATGAACAATTTAACCCAGAGAATATTATGATTTGCTCACGCCATACAAATACTGTTGCCATCATAAACAGAGAGACGGGAAAATTAGTCTGGAAAATAGGACCACAGTATACAAAGCGTACGGCAGAGGGATGTAAATTGGGACAGATTATCGGCCCCCATTTTGCCCATATGATACCTTCAGGACTTCCGGGCGAAGGAAACATTCTTTTGTTTGATAATGGCGGTTGGGCAGGCTACAGCATTTTTGGAACTTGTAATCGATTTAGAGGGTATTCGCGAGTAATTGAGTTCGATCCGATTACTCTTGACATTATTTGGGGGTATTCAAATAAGAGAGGATTGCCTTTTAAAACAAGCAGGAATAGTGATCGTTTTTTTAGCCCCCTGATTAGTTCTGCTCAGCGCCTACCAAATGGTAACACCTTGATAACTGAAGGAAGTTATGGTAGGATTTTCGAAGTAACTTCAGAGAACGAGATTGTATGGAAGTTTATCATCCAGAATATGACTCCTGTTTATCGAGCGTATAGAGTTCCACCTAAATGGGTCCCTGGAAACCCCTCTCGCTATAGTGATTGGCAATAGATACACTTGTGAGTCAACGAAGCATTTATAAGAGATATCTGTTTTCGGCGAGAACAATGACAGACGATTGGCATCAATTTGATTCAACATACCAACGGTCCTCCGCAGATCTTGAACTCTTAAAGCGGGAAGTGGGACAGCAATTTCCATTTTATGATATGAAAGTAAACCCTCATGCCGTCATCTTTTTTTGTCGTATCGATTCTGAAACAGTTGACGAAAAGTTTGATACTTTACGAAGATCGCTTTCATCAAGCGGCTATATTCCTATGATACGATATGAAAGGGGAGAACACATCATCTATATTATTAAAAAGCCAAAGGCGAAAACAAAACCGGTGTGGATTAACATTGCATTATTGATTGCGACAATAGGTACGACGACACTCGCCGGTGCAATACAGTGGGTGAGTATCTATGAACCAAGTATTTCTTCTCTCACAGATATTTTAGGAGCAGCGACAACTCCGTTCTACCTCTGGAACGGTTTGGTATTCTTCTCAATACCCCTCCTCGCCATTCTGGGAATCCATGAAATGGGACATTATTTTATTTCAAAACGTCACCACCTGGACACCTCCCTTCCCTTTTTTATTCCCTTGCCGCCACCATTCATTCTAGGAACGTTTGGTGCATTAATTTCAACACGAGAACCCATTCCCAATCGAAAAACGCTACTTGAAGTAGGCGCGGCAGGACCAATCTGTGGATTTTTAGTTGCCATACCTGTCTGTCTTATTGGGTTATATCTCATGCAACAAAACCCCATTTCTGCGCCTGCAACAACAGAAGGTACGATAATTTTAACATTCCCCCTTCTTCTTCAGGGCTTAAGCACGTTTTTCACTATCCCTGCGGAAGCAATCATTCATCCTACATTGTTTGCAGGATGGGTTGGGTTGTTTCTCACGGCAATCAATTTGTTACCCATAGGACAACTTGATGGCGGTCATGTAGCACGAGCGCTTTTGAAAGAAAAACACAAATACGCGAGTTGGGTGGTGACTGCTGTGATTGTAGCATTAGGATTATTTTACACAGGGTGGTTATTTTTTGCGATTATTATTCTTTTCATGATTGGCACCCAACATCAACCGCCTCTTAATGAAATAACGCCACTTAATACTAAAACAATTATGATTGGTGTTCTTGCAATTGTCATTTTTATTCTTTGTTTTGCACCATTGCCCTTATCCGTGTAATAAAAATAAACCAGTGAAATTCTTCTAGAGAGCCCATCAAAGAAAACGCAACTCTTTAATACTCCAAAATTGATTTCTTATAGAAGTGAATACCATGAAAACTTATCTAAAAATCCTGTTTAACTCCGAAGGAAACACGCCATCAGACATACGAGATCAGTTAATGAACATGGGATTCAAGGCAACTAAAGGCAACTATGACTTTGTGTACGATTGGGATGAAGATGAAGCAAATGTCGACCAGCTTGTATGGTTTGCAGATAAGGTACATGCTGCCTTAAAACAGAGTAATGTCTATTTTAGTATTGAAACCAGTTGAAAAAGAGCGTTATTTTTTCTTGTGTTTCAGTTGTTCTACGGCTCTACTAAAAACGCCCATAAGTGTATGATATTCCCAGGTTGAAGGCATTGCTCTCCCCATGATTCGCTTAAACATTATCTCAGTATTTTCTTTCTTGTGTTTAGGATAGCGTATTTCTTCAAGCAAATCCGTAAAAAAATCGTAGAGTTTTTCTTTCTCAAGTTTGCCAATGGTCCGTCGTTTTTTGGGAGATATGGTTTGGATATATAACGTATACAAGACGAGACTAACGGCATGAGAAAGATTCATTGAGGAGTACGCCTCACTGGTGGGTATTTTCAGTAACGCATCACATGCTGCAATCTCCTCATTGTACAACCCATAATCTTCTCGACCGAAGACAAGACCAACGGTGCCTTCAAGATGACCGATTTTTTCTGCCAACTCATGTAAAACAAACGCATTTCTCAGATGGCGTTTTTCATTAAGACTTTCAATCGATGAGGTAGCAATAAGATAATCAATATTGGCAATAGCGTCGGTAAATGATGAAAACAGACATGCGTTGTCAAGAATGGGTTGTGCATGCATGGCACGAGCATAACATTCATCATCGAGAGTGCAGGGATTAACTAGATATAATGAGGTGAAATCAAAATTCATCATTGCTCGAGCAATAGCACCGATGTTTCCCCCATATTTTGGTTCAACAAGCACAATAGAAAATGCAGGAATATGTCTCCACCATCCAAAAGAATCGTTACTTCACGTTTAATTCTTTTTCTTTCTCTTGTAACATCGTTTTATACTTTGACGGCATGCGTTTCACAAGAGCTTTTAACTTGATATGAGATTTCAAAAACTCGGATCGTTTGTTGGTCTCAAGCTCCCCCAATACATATTTCCGATTTTTTACATAGGTATACAAATACCACACCCCTGCGATAAAAACGATAAAACCAAGAACCAAGAGGTAAGGACTCCATTGTAAAACGTCACCGGAAAAACCAAAAATATCTTTAAGAAGGTCCTGAAACCAAGTCCCTGCGATTCCTAAAAATAAGACAATGATTCCGGCAATTGTCAGTAGTATACTCAATGGAAAAACATACTCCCTCAACAATAATGCTAGTTTTCCTGCCATCTTTCTCACCATTCAATACGTTTTTGCATATCTCATCCAAGTTTTCGCCGGTTTTCCACACACCGGACAAGCGGATGCTTTCGTTGTTGTATCTTCAACAGGCTCCCCTAATGTATTGCCGTCTAAAAGATTTTCTATTTCTAACGCACAATCTTCTGTTCCACACCAGGGCAATTCAATAATACCTTTTTTCTCTTGTACCTCTTCAGCAGTTTGTAATCGATAGACGTGCTCATCCAACAGTTTCTGGGCATTAGCATACAATGTGGCCGCAATTGTATCCAGTTGACTGAGAACCTGCTGTTTTGCTTCCTTCTGTGAAATGGAGTGCTTTTCGCTGGTATCTCTTCTCACGATGACAACCGCCTTTTTTTCAACGTCTTTAGGGCCAATTTCAATTCGCAAGGGCACTCCTTTCAATTCCCAATCGTAATACTTATTACCGGGCGTAATTTCTCGTGCATCGAGGTGCACTCTGAGACCTGCATCAGCAAGTTCCTTTTCAATCACTTCACATGCTTTCATGACAGGCCCTTCCTTTCCTTTGAAGATAATGGGAATAATCACCACTTGTATGGGCGCAACTTCTGGAGGTATTACCAGTCCTTTGTTGTCGCCGTGAATGCCAATGAGAGCACCAAGAATGCGTTCGCTCATACCATACGTCGTCTGATGACAATATACGTGTTTCCCCGTCTCTGTTTCATACGAAATTTCATAAGGTTTAGAAAAATTATCTCGATATTGATGGATCGACCCCAATTGTAACGTTCGAAATGATGGCATAAGCACATCGATACTAATAGTATAGTGTGCTCCCGCAAATTTATCCCAATCTGGTCGCTTACAAAAGAGATAGGGTAAGCATAATTTTTTTAACAGTCTGCCGGCAATCTCTTTGTCCTCACGAATTTGTTGTTCTGCGTCTTCAAAATCGACATGGCAGGTATGTGCCTCAAAGAAGTGAATTTCACGAACGCGAATAAAGGCACGTGTTTGTTTGGTTTCGTATCTGAACGTATTCACGATTTGATACGTTTTCAAGGGAAGATCCGTGTGTGATCGAATCCATAATGAAAACATCGGATACATGGCAGTTTCTGAGGTTGGTCGTAAGAGCCATCGCTCCTCAAGTTTATTAGCACCTGCATGCGTTATCCAGTAGACTTCGCTACCAAATCCTTCGATATGATCTGCTTCTTTTTGGAAGGAAGATTCAGGAATTAATAAGGGAAACGAAACTTCCTGATGGTTAGTTGCATCCATCTGCTCCCGAATCAGTCGGTCGATATGATTCATCACTTTCCAACCATAGGGACGCCAAACGTTCATACCTTTGATAGGGTAACGTTTATCACATAAATCAGCAAGTTCAACAATTTCGTTGTACCATTCGTTAAAATCCTCGGTTTTCTTGTATTTTGTTTCGGGCATGCAGATTCATCCTGCAAATGACAAAAGAAAAAATACTCTTAAAGATGACGGTTGGCTTCTCTCCTTAGACACCTCGACCTTCCTTTGCTTTAATGCGAAGTTCTTTTGATCGGCACCGTCTGCATCGCTCTGCCTTTGGAGCGTTAATTGCACCACATTTCATACATACTTGTTTGTGTAATATCCGTTGTTCTGCTTCTGGGAATCTTGCCATGATAATAACCGCCTATGCAGTGTATCGGAATAAACAAATATTATTTAAATATACTGTAGTCGGCATTTTCTGATAAAACCGTGCAACGCGTACGTTTCCTTCTTAGGGGCAAGGTACGAATTATAGAAATCTACTTAACTACCTGTTTCTATTTCTGCGTGGCGAAGAAGACGTGAAGGGGAGAACCACCTGTCCACAATGTAACCAAGAATTCGTGGTTGATGTACCTGATAATACAGAGACACATAGTGTAACATGCCCTCATTGTGCCCACGAATTTACCATTAAAACAAAGGATTGTAAAAACAAAAATAGTGAGGAATGTTCATGGGAGGAACATGGAGAACCTCGGAAGACCATTCTCTCTGCAATCAAACCAAGAACCGGAAAGCCAACAATTGCAGCAATTTTGCTTGTTGCAGTCTTCGTAATAGGAACATTTACCGCATTCTTCGCTGAACCCTTTGTTGAATCATCATTAGGTGCTCTTTCAGACTTAGGAGCAAAAGGATCTCTAGAATTTACCATTCTCAACACCACTAATGCATCACTGTCTTTCGTCAACATTACAATTAACGGCGTGCAACAAAAAACAAATGAAGTAGGGTTTTTTTCTTCAAGTAATGTCTCGTTGGGCATCCAAACCGTAGAATTTTCATATCGCGGATATAAGACGCTTGAGTGTGAAATATTGGTCACGCCACTGCTCTCACCATCTCGTGATATCCATATGCAAGAGGGGGTTGGAAAAGAAACACGAAAATTCAATGGCATTGGATGTGCAACTATCTTTATGATTTTTTCAGTATTTGCCCTGCTTGGCGCAGTCTCCATCTATCAACGAAAGAATTTTGACATTGCCGTTGCTGGGTCATTAATTGGTGCACTCTCCTTTGGTTTTTTCTTTATCGGATCGATACTGAGCATTATTGCCTTTTTCATCATTATGCGATGTAGAGAAGAGTTTCACAATGGAAAAAAGGGAAGAACATTCTAGACTGATTCTTGTTTTGTTTCTCTGTTTTATGCTGTGGAACATTCTCCAGATTCTTGCTCCACTTGCTATTTCTCCACACACAGCAGAGGACTTGACTGGCGTAGTGGGTGTCGCAGACAACGATCATCTTATCGAGCAGATGCCAGTTCCCTGGAATGCAATCTATGGGTGCGGTGATCGATTATGCCATCAAATAGCAGAACGATCGCTTTTCATAAATGGTAATCAAATGCCCTTCTGCAGTCGGTGTACTGCCATTTGGTTTGGGTTTATGATTGGTTTAGGGATTGTGCTCTTGTATACCATAGAGTTAGATGAGAAAATTTTAGTGTTGATTTTGTTCGGAATTATTCCGTTAGCTGTTGATGGGGTAGGGCAGCAACTACAATTATGGCAAAGTACAAATAGCATACGCGTTGCAACAGGTTTGCTCACAGGTACGGTTTGTGGCGTTACCATCGGCGTTATTATTGATGAAATAAATGCAATACGACAGGTAAAGCCAAGCAATTAAAGTTGGGTATTTGAAGACGAGGAAAGTATTTTGTGTGGTTCTAGAGGATTGTGTTTTTTTGTAATACCAAGGTAGAAGAGTGTTAACGTAATTAACGAAAGGGGAGCAATAATCAATTGCATAAGAAGTTGTCCTATGAAATTTGCAATAGTACCAATGGGACTATATGATTGAGTAGTCGTTGGCATCGAAGTAGCATTAAACATATTAGACGAATATGCATTATAACTACTTACTGCATTTATTGCAGTAAAGGGGATCATAACAGCGAAGGCGATGATGCCAATAATTAAAAATGTAACAAATAATAAGATAACCTTTCCTTTGGTGATATTCCAACTCCGCTTAAGGGAATCTACTGCCCCAAGTTTCTCGACGACACATGTTTGAGAAAACAAACAAAGACGGATGATGAAATAAATAAGGGGGATGAGAAGAATTATTAACAGTGCCGTTGACAAGCATATCAAAGAGGCATTATAAGAAACGGCACCCAGCATAATAAGTCCAACCATTCCAAGTATAGGCAGTACAACAATAATAATAAAAAGAAGCGTCGCTCCAAACAGTCTTGGAAAATATGAAAAACCTACCGATAATGATTGAGGGACATTCAGTTTTTTTCCTGCTTCTTGAGCTTCAACCTTTTTAATGGCAGCCGCAATAACAGTAACAGATGCTACAATCGTAACAATAAAACTAACAATACCTATCACAATTAATAAAGGAATCTTATCTTGAAAGATGGTTGTTAACAGTTGGGGATTTGCAGATGCTTGCACAAGAGTTTGGAAGTCAATACCCATAACAAGCCACGAGATAACACCAAACACTAGAGTCACTACGGATGGGACCAGAAAAAGGATGATATATCCGGGGTCGTGAATAAGAGATTTGAAGGCTTTTTTGAGTATGAATCCGACATCGATATCTTCTGCCATGGTTGAGCCATAATATTTCAAAACCTATTTAAACTATCGACGAAATTACATCAGAAAGAAAATTGGATAAATGGGAGAGAAGAAAGATATGGCAGATTTTGTAAGGGGAATAAAGGCTGGTATTGTCGCTGGAATAGTTGAAGGTGTAATTTCGCTTATACTTTCCATTATCCTTCTCTACACAATATTAGGACCATTAATGACGATGTTTGGTGGATTAGGTATTACCGCAATGTTAATGGGCGCTCCGATTATCTTCGGAATCGCAATCGGTGTCGGAATAGTATTTGGATTGATATATGCTGCAATCTACAATTCGCTACCAGGATCATCAAGCATTATAAAAGGCATAGTACTGTCGTTGATTCCATGGCTCTTATTCTCGGTTGCTTATGGATGGACAAGTAGCGGCTTTTATGGAATGACATACTATGGAACAAATATTGTGACAGGACTAATATCTTGGGTAATATTTGGAGCCGCTTTGGGATGGCTCTGGGACAAGTTTACCCCGGCAAAAGCATAAGGGGCATAACCCCTCCTTTTTCTTTTTTTATGTATTTGATCGTTTTCTCTTTTTACCTTTTACAAGTAGTTGCGGCATAACCTTTTTGACCACATACCAAAAGACAAAAAGCCCATAGAGAATAAGTGCAAGCTGTGCATAGAAGAAGTAGACATTGGGATAAAATCGTGACCAATCCATCAGTGCATTAAATGGTAGTTGTAGACCTATAGCAATAAACAGAAATTTCAGCAGCTTTCCCTCATAGATGCCATAGCCAATAAATACTCCCATTGCCGCATGAAACAAAATGATTCCAAGCGACCCGGCAGCAACTGCAGCAAATGCCGTCGTATCGCCAACAATGGATGCACTACCAGCAACAATGAGAAAAGGAGTAAACACCGATCCGAAACCTAAACCAAGTGATAGACCATAGATGGTTGTTTCTTGTTTTCTCTGAAATCGCCTCATATTCAAGACAATCGTTTTTAATAACTGTTCAAAAAAGGCTAGTAATACAATATAGGCAATCATTCCTGGCAAGGTAAACGAACGTACAACTGCAGCAATAAATCCTAAGATAATACCAACAACAAAGGTCAAAAAGACGGTTTTATCCTTATACATCCCTTCATACCCTTTGAGGACAATATACAATAAAAGAAGAGCAGGGATGATTCCTAAAAATAAGCTTGCCTGTGGCAGAACATCCATGGATTATCGACAGTGACATGGCAAGGAATATATTAAAGATATTCCTCAGCGAGAATAAGAGTTTCTGTAATACTCACTGAATCTACATTACAAAGTAAAGGCTAAACAGCGAAATCATGATAGGTATAGTGATAAGCGATGCAAGAAAGCTGCCGACGATAAACTGGTTTACAATGACCCGATTTCCTCCTGCACGTTGAGTGGCAATAGGCACGGCAGTAACTGGTGGCACCGCTGCCTGAATGATAAGGATTAATGCAATATGATAGGCAATGAAATCCTTGAGAACGAGAAGGATTACGAGAAATATCAAAGGATATGCCACATTTTTTATAATGACAAATTTGGTTACTTCAAAGAGTTTGAGTTGGCCTTTTGCTTTGAAATCAGTATAGATGTTTCCCCCCAGGATAATAAAAAGCAAAGGAATCGTCATTCCCCCTAGAAGGCTGAAGATCCTAACAACAACATTATCTTCCGAAAGCCCAAAACCTAATGATGCAATAATGACAGCAATAATGGTGGCAAGTAACACCGGATGTACTATTCTTCTCAAGTTAATCGATATTTTCTCTTTTGGCTTAAAAAAGAAGGAATAGGTACTGAAAAATAACGGCGGGTACAGGATGGTAAAGAAAAACAGATAGACAAGATAGGATGGATCTTCCGGAAACATGCCTACAAGAATGGCAAGAGGGAAAAAGATGGCGTTTTGATAAAAAAGACTGAGTGCAAACTCTCTCCTTGTTGATTTTTCTGAAACAAACATAAACAGTAAGGTTAAACACAAAGAGATGCTTGTGAAAAATGCCCACCATAATGGTAACTGCCACCAGTCTGGATAGTCTTCTAGTGTGAATGTGGTTACAATTCGTGCAAAAATAAGACTCGGTAATGCAATTTCTAATGCCAGCGGAGAAAGAACGTCCAGTACTTTTCCTGGAAGAATCTTCTTTTTTATGACGTAAAATCCAATGAGACCGATACCAAGAAGGATTGCGACCGATTCAAGAGTAGGTATGAATAAATCCATGACGTAGTCACTCTAGATAATGGCCGTCAGCTTAAGAGTCCTTTGATGACTAAATCGGTTGTTTCGTCTTCTGTTAATCTCTGCGTAGAGAAATCGGGAGAGGGATTTAACTCTTCCAAAGACCGTGAATATTACAGTATTCTCTTGCTGTTATCTTCTCTGCGTTCATGGCAAACTCTGCCTGTGGTTTGTCACCAGGTTTCAAAAACTTTCTGTAAGAAGCATCACCAGCAATAACTTGAATCCACTCGATATAATGTTTCTCTTCCATGGGGTGTGTCTGGTTCTGTCCCACTTTGACTAATATGCCCTTTTTCGTCGTTTCTATGTATGGAACATGTTTTTCAACGGTAGAATCCTCCATCTTTTCTTTCATCTGTTCCATAGGCTCTCCGCAACAGACGAGCTCGCCTATACCTGCATGCACTACTTCAACAATATTACCACATACATTACATTTGTATATTTCTCTTACTTTTGTCATACTTTACCTCCAGATTATATAATTTTATTCACATTCAATAGATTCCAAACAATACCTTTACTACAACAGTCTACCCACCACATCAATACTGATTTGTAGTGCCACTTTGTTGTAAAATGCATAGCATTCTTTTTCCATTTTTATGGCTGGTTTTGTACCCACTGTTGTCTCTTCTCCACCGTATTTCTCTTTAAAAAGAAGAAAAAGGCGGTTAGTAATTTTCGATCCACACCTCATAGTAACTCTGCGGATGTTGGCAAGCAGGGCATTTTCTCGGCGCTTCCTTTCCTTCATGAATATATCCACAATTTCGACATTTCCATTTGATAACTTTGTCTTTTTTGAAGACTCGACCTTTTTCGACATCCTCTAACAGTTTTCTATAGCGTCGTTCATGATGCGCTTCAACTTTTGCAATTTCTTTGAAACTTCTTGCAACCTCGGGAAATCCTTCCGTTTCTGCCGTCTGTGCAAAGTCAGGATACAGTGTTCCCCACTCCATTTTTTCACCTTCAGCAGCCGCCAATAAATTTTCTTTGGTTGTTCCAATCATCCCCGCAGGATATACCGCAATGATTTCAACATCGCCTCCTTGAAGATGTTTGAAAAAGATTTCAGCATGTTCTTTCTCATTATCTGCAGTTTCCTGAAAGATACCTGCAATCTGTTCGTAGCCTTCTTTTTTTGCTTTTGAGGCAAAAAAGGTGTATCTGTTTCGTGCTTGTGATTCCCCTGCAAATGCAGCAAGAAGATTTTTTTCTGTTTGCGTTCCTTTTAGACTTTTCAATTCCATCCAATTCACCTCAATCAAGTAATCGTTTTTCTCCTTTTAGATTCTGTATGTGCGAAATATCTTGCGATGCTTCTAAGCAACCAAGGTAGACACCCTGCTCATCGCGCAGGGCAAAATATCGAATCATAACTTTGTGCTTCTCGCCGCTTTTACCGAGCGGGAGATCAATCCAAAACTGAGCCATGTCTCGTTTTCCTGCCTTCATTTCGCTTAGAATCTGCTCAACTTTTGCAAGACTCTTTTTTGGATGACAATTCCGAACGTCTCTACCGATTGCTCCTTCTGGTCGCTTGAATATTCTCGTTTGGTGTTTATTCCACGCCAGTACCTTATCATGTTTGTCAAGCACCGAAAATTCGATGGGAAGGGTTTCAAGAACGGCATTTAATTCTTCTTTACTCATTTTTCCAATCATGTTTTCGTGTCCTCCATTATTTCAGGTATTTTGCATGCAAATCCAAGTGATCGGTTTCTATTTCAACGAGAGCGGTAAAAAATTCTTGTAATCGAGACTCTGTTGCTTCATCTCTAAATGTTGCATATGACTTTATTGCTCTATCTTCCCGTTGCCACCCTTCCTTTGTGTTTGCTTGTGCATTTGCATGACAGGTTTTCTTTTCTAGCTCTGGTGCTGAAATCTTTAAAAATTTTGAAATGGCAGATGCATGTTCTCGTTCCACCTTCGTCAATGCCTTAAATTTAGCAAAGCTATAGTGATCATTTGCCTTTTCTGCAGCTTTTTTTGCACAATCATAAAACGCTGCATTATCGAGTTCAAGCTGTAATGCTGCTTCAAGATTTTTTCGCGAGACGTCACTCAGATTTACGTTAAATTCATTAGTATCCCACTTGTCTGCTTCTACAAAATAGGTTGTTTTTGCACCACAGAATGGGCATCGTGTAGGTGCCTCAGTTCCGATGTATGGGTCACCACATATTCTGCATCTAAATACTTTTACTTTTGCCATAGTTTCTTCACCTAATCGTTCAAAATTGTATTTTTTTATGACAGAACCACCAATCATAACACTCATATTCTTTAAGTCTTTTTTTAGCAGTTGCAACATCTGATGCTGGTGGGATGATAACCCTGTCTTTAATAAGTTCATTTTTTGGCCAATTCGCTGGAATGGCAACACCGTGTTTTTCTGCTACTTGAAAGCCTTTAATCATCCGTAGAAATTCATCCATGTTTCGACCTAGCTCTTGTGGGTAATAGAGGATTGCTCGGATGACTCCCTTAGGATCAACCATGAATATTGCCCGTACTGTATTTGTTCCTTTACCAGGATGAATAAGACCTAGAGTGTTGGCAACCTTTCCCGTATCGGCAATAATGGGGAATTTTATTTCTATTTTGAGCTTTTCTTTTATCCATTCTTCCCATTTGATATGAGAGAATACTTGATCGACGCTCAGACCGATGAGTTCGGTGTTTAGTTTTTTAAACTCGTTGTACCGTTTCTGAAATGCGACAAATTCTGTTGTACATACTGGTGTAAAATCGGCGGGATGGCTAAATAGGATGAACCATTTCCCTTTGAAAACATCGGGTAGCTTTTTTTTACCATGTGTCGTTTGTACTTCCAGCGTCGGAAACTTATCACCAATCAGTGGCATTTTCATTTCTTCCATTTTTCTTCCCCCACATTACATTAATTCTTCAACTTCTTCTTTTCCTTTTTGCAATTCCTCAACTTGTTCTTTATCAAACATTAGAAGCAATGTTTGAAATTCACCAACATGTTCTTTTTCTTCCTTGGCAACATCTAATAAAACGGTCTTGATGTGGTTATTTTTTACAAGCGCTGCCATTTCTTCATAAAGGTTTATCGCATCAAGCTCTGCAATGAGTGCTGCTCTAAGTATTTCTTTATCAATTTCTTCTGGTTTTACTTTGTTTAAATCTATTGGTATTTTTGATAACATGCTTTCCCTCCTATTTTATAGGTAGTTTTCTCCCTTTTGTTGGTGTCTTTTTTGGTAATGTTATTTCAAGAATGCCGTCTTTCAAAAAGGCTTCTGCACCGTCAGGATTGACCTCCTCAGGAAAGTTCATGTTTCTGCATAAGGTCGAATAGCTTCGTTCTCGACGAAGATAGCCCTTTTCTGCTTCTTTAGTCTCTGTTGTTGTCTCTCCACAAATCCTGATTCCATTAGGAGTAACATTGATTTCCAAATCTTTTTTTGAGACGCCGGGCATCTCGGCAACTAGTTTGTATTCCTTTCCAGTATCTACAAGGTCTAAGGGAGCAATTTTCGCGTCCGCTTCAAGCCAGCGATGTTGCATAAATTCTCTTGGAGATAACGATCCCCATCGTCTTGGCCAGCCCGGTCTCCAGGGGTCATCCCACAACCAGCGATCCACAGTATCGACGAAATCAAAAGGATTCCACAAAGCTGGTGTTGTTTGGTGCTCTATCGGCATCGTTTCGTTTTTGTTTGCTTTTACCTTCACTTTTTTTTCTTTTTGTTTAACCATTATTTTTCACCTCTTATCTTTCATTTATTTTATTTTTGCTTTTTTGTACTTTCGTATATCTTGCTATTTTTTTCCCAATATTCTTTACCTCGTTCAATTCAGATCCGTCAGGAACATAATTGATATTGACACTTTTCTCAGGTAGATCCCACGAAAGGTCATTCAGTATCTTTTCTATATCTCCTACAGCCTGGCCGCCCCACCCATAAGAACCGAAGACAAATCCAATGCGATTCTGAGGGCGAAGGCCTTTGAGATACGTCAAAAAGGCACCCATTGTTGGTAACATACCATTGTTCAATGTTGGCGAACCAAGTAGGACCATCTTTGACAAGAGAACATCAGTAATAACATCAGAAATATGTGTGGTCTTGAGATTTCGCATGGTAACTGGAATGCCCTCCGCTTCCATTCCTTCCCAAAGGGCATGAGCAATTCGTTCTGTTGACCCCCACATTGAATCATACACAATCACTGCTCGTTGTTTGGTTTCATGTGATGCCCAGTGCGTATACTCCTTGATGATATCAGCAATATGTGATCGCCAGATAACACCATGACTTGGGGCAATCATATCAATATCGAGAGCAGTTACTGCTGCTAACGCCTTTTGTACTTGTCCGCCATAGGGTAAAACGATATTGGCGTAATATTTTGCTGCTTCTTCTCGAACAACCGCCCAACCTAACTCATCATCGAACCGTTCAGGGCTTGCAATATGTTGCCCAAAGGCATCATTAGGAAGTAAGAGTTTATCAGAAGGAACGTAAGTCACCATGGAATCTGGCCAGTGGACCATGGGGATATGAACAAAATGAAGTGTTCGTTTTCCAATATTCAAGGCATCTCTTGATTGTACAACATGAAACTTCCAGTTTTTCTTGTAGTGTCGCTGTAGTCCTTTTTCTCCTCGCGTTGATGTCACAATTGTTGCATTAGGAGCAACGTCTACAAGTTTTGGTAGTGACCCAGAGTGATCCATCTCTACATGATTTGAAATAATGTAGTCAATCTTTGCAGGATCAATAACGGTGCGTATACGTGCAAGCATTTCATCAAAAAGATAATGCTTTACCGTATCGACTAACACGATTTTTTTATCGATTATCAGATAAGCATTGTAAGTTGTCCCTCGATGGGTAGTATATCCATGAAAGTTACGGATATCCCAGTCGATACCGCCAACCCAGTATACCTTTGGTTTTATTTGATGAGCTTGCAGCAGAATCACTCCTTTTCGAATTCGCTTTTCGGTGCACCACAGACAGGACAGACCCAATCATTTGGAACTTTGTCAAATGGCGTTCCTGGCTTTACTCCATTGTCTGGATCTCCTTTTTCTGGATCGTACACATATCCACAGACTTTGCACACATATTTATCCATCTTTTTTTCCTCCTTCTTTTTCTGTTCTTTATCTACCATGCCGCTATACGTCGGTGCCGTTTTTGGTGAATACCCTCCTTTATATTTATGATAATATTCATACGTCATGGATGGATCATCAGTTAAGATGTCGCCATCAACCACCTTTGCTACAAAAAGAGTGTGGGTTCCCACATCTAAACTATCAGTAACTGTTGCTTCAATGTAGGCAACGGTATAATCGAGAACAATAGGGGCCTTAGTTTTTCCAATCTTATACTTCACGTCAGCAAACTTATCAATATCTCTTCCCGACTTAAAGCCAAAGGTACCGATAAAAGTCATCGGTGTCTGTTCTGAAAGGATAGATGCTGTGAATGTTTTGCTTTTGGCGATATAGTCATGGGTGAGGTTTTGTTTATTAATACACACGGCAACAGCTGGTGGTTGAGATGTCACTTGAAATAGCACATTAGCAATCTGTCCATTCATCCTATCATTATTTTTGGAACAGATGACGAAGAGCCCATAAGATATTTTATGCAATGTTTTAGGATTCACGACGTCTCCCCCTTTGTTGTTGCACGCACTGCTTGCAAAGACCTTTAAAATAGCCGTGCACTTCTTCTATCTCATATCCTTCCTTTACTATTTTTTCAATGTTTGGACATTTAATATCAATATCGATAATCTTACCACAATTGGTACAGAGAAAGTGATGATGCATGTCGTGCTTGAAATCATATCGTGCCTGGGTACCAGAAATTGTGAGTAATTGAATAAGGCTATGCTTTTGCAGCGTTTCTAGTGAGTTATACACCGTTGTTTTTGAAAGCGAAGGGGATCTTTTTTTCAATTCTGAATAAATTTCTTCAACTGTTGGATGGGTGTTATGGGTATCAAGATATTTTAGAATTTGTAATCGCTGGGGCGTAATTTTAAGCGAATGTTCTTTCAAGAGTTCTACATATTTTTCTAGCATGATCTCCCCATTTTTGTAATAATTTCTAAATTGTAATTATTACAATTTAACATATAATACACATTCACTATTTAAACATTTCGCAGGAAATTATGTTGTGCAAAACACCAAAGAGTTGACTGTAAAGGAAGGTATTATATGAACGATGAACTATACCTTGTTACAAGAGGGAATTGAGGATTTCGCATGTTGAAGACACCCGTTATCGTTCTTAATGTCAAAACCTATGCCGAAGCAACCAGCAAAAAAGCGATAGAGCTTGCTTGTCTGATGGACACTATAGCAAACGAGACAGGAGCCAGCATGGCTATAGCTGTTCAGGCAACAGACATTTTCCAGTGTGCTGAAAAGGTAACGATACCTGTCTTTGCCGAGCATATTGATCCCATTATGCCAGGTAGCCACACGGGATGGACATTACCTGAAGCAGTCAAAGCTGCAGGTGCAGTTGGAACACTCATCAACCATAGTGAACATCGACTTTTGATGGCAGATATTGATAGCTGTATAACCCGTGCAAAGGAGCTTCATCTTGACCACATTGTCTGTACCAATAACGTTGCTACCTCAAAAGCCGCAGCTGTATTTTCTCCAAATTTTGTTGCTGTTGAGCCACCTGAACTGATTGGTGGTGATATTTCTGTCACTACCGCGGATCCTGACATTGTAAGTGATTCAGTGAAGGCGGTAAAAGCTATCAATGGGCAGGTACGTGTACTCTGTGGGGCAGGTGTTAAAAACGGAAGAGATGTAGCCAAATCTATAGAGCTCGGTGCCGACGGTGTGCTTCTCGCTAGTGGCATTGTCAAGGCGAAAGATAAAAAGCAAGTGATACATGATTTAGTATCCGGATTGTAAACGTAATCTACTTCATCTTATTACTATTAATCTAAATCGAAAGCAGGTATTCCCACCAAGTTACATTATTTTCCCAATTTTCTAATTTTAAATTCCCCGATTCCCAGGGGGATTATTTCAATATCATCCCCATCCTGGATATCGTGGGCTTTTGCTAACTGACTGGGTATAGTCACCACCAGACTACTACCCACTACTCGGGCTTTCCTAGTTAGAGGCATCTCCCATCCACCAGTCAAAGTAATGTATACGTAAATATATATATGTTTTGGTTTTTTCAAATATATCTAAATATATTTCTTATATCTGAACAAATGAGCAGACAAAGACCAACAACAAACCAAACTCTTATGAACAATAATATATTACACCTGCTGGGGTTGAAGTCTGATGAAAATATTTGTTGACACCGCAGATTTGAATGAAATCAAAGAGCTTGCCTCATGGGGAATTCTTGATGGCGTAACGACCAATCCAACGCTGGTTGCAAAAAGTGGATATTCGTTTACAGAAGTTATCAAGAAAATTTTTACGTTAGTTGATGGCCCAATAAGTCTGGAAGTAGTGAGTGAGCAGGCACCCGACATGGTAAAAGAAGCAAAGAAGCTTGTTGCAAGTATTCCACAAAAATATCGCAAAAATGTCACTATTAAAATTCCTATGACTGCTGAAGGATTAAAGGCGGTAAAAATCCTGAGTGAAGAAGGAATTAAAACCAATGTCACGCTTGTTTTTTCCGCAAATCAAGCATTGCTCGCAGCAAAAGCCGGTGCAACGTTTGTCAGTCCCTTTATCGGACGACTTGATGATATCGGCCAAGAAGGGATGCAGATTATCGAAGAAATCATGGAAATTTTTGTTAACTATGACATCGAAACTGAAGTGATTGTTGCCAGTATTCGACACCCCATCCATGTCATAGAAGCAGCACGCCTTGGTGCAGATATTGCGACTGTTCCACCAGGAATCATTAGAAAAATGGTAACGCATTCGTTAACTGATGCGGGAATCAAAAAGTTTTTAGATGACTGGAAAAAGGTAAAAAAATAACTTATTTTATCTTTCCAAAATCTTTTTTTCTTTCTTTAGTATCTTTTCCCGTTGCTTCGAACAGAAATTGGTTCCATTTTTTGATAATGCTGTAATCACCACAAACTTTTTTTGGAGGTTCTATCTCAACAAACAACGAGCTTTTGTCTTGCCTCATATCAACTTTACCGATGCCGTCCACTTCAAAATGAACGCCTTTGTAGATGTCTCCTTTTGCGCCAAAATACGTTGATATTAGTTTCCCGACATCTACCTCATGTCCCCGTTTTATTCGATATTCTCTCATAGCAACCCACGTGTTGACATCAAACAACGAAATATTAATTTTTGGATTTATACGCCTAACTCACGATATCCTTCCTCAAGTTTCACATGAGAAACAACGATTGGCGGTGGCTTCCGTGCATTCTTAGGGTACTTTATTGTATCAACTTCTTTCACAAGGATGGTAACATCTGGTCCTACTTTCTTTTGATACGCTTTCATAATACGGTTCATGATAACAGAGACGGATGGACCAACATCCCTCAACTCTTCATCAATAACCAGAAGGATTTCAATGGCATCTATTCGGTGTTGAATGATTTGGTATTGTTTTATTTTGAAGGTATCAAAGCCTTGCAGGGCAGATTCAATAAAACAAAACGCTCCAGGAGGAAATACTTTTCCACCAGGAAGTATAATATTTGCTCTCATTCTTCCTTCAACACCGCCCTCAATTACAGGCGTAGATAATCCACAGATGCAGTCTTTTGACGGGCGTAATCTCACCCAATCATCCATGCCAGTATATCGAATAATTGGTGTCCCCCTTCCAAAAAGACGTGTGATGGCCAGATGGCCCTGCTCCCCTGCTGAAACCAATTCATGATTTTTATCAATTGCTTCAAGATGAAAAAAATCTGCATGAATGTGCCATGTTTTTTCTAGACACTCAAAGGCAATATCTGCCTGTGATTCAACAGAGGTGTAAATATTTCTAAGAGGACAATTGAAAGCACCCTCAACATATCGTCGAGTGTACTCATCAAGCATAGCCCCGGCTGTCCAAAACACAGTCGGCGTAATGTGTTCCCCATAGCCTTTTCTTTTCAAATATGCCAGATGCTGAAAGACCGCAGGGTATGTCAGAATTAAATCTGGCCTAAATTCGTTAATCGTATTGATAAGCTTGGTCATCGGAATATTGATATCAAGGTTGAGTTTGTTGTCCATGGGAATGATTGATGTGAGTGGTTTATGAAAGCTCTCTTGTGCAACAAGATCGATACGATTGGGGTTAAAATTTCCAATATGGATAAATCGTGCTTTGAGCCAATTTAAATGAAAACGTTGTAGTTCTCGTAACACGGGGCTTGCTGCTTTTGCAATAGTACAAAAATCAGTATAAATGGAAACGGATTTTCCTGTTGTCCCTCCCGTACTCACCATATGCCCTTTGTTTCCATCATATCCTCTTGGGATAACGCCATCAAGAAAAGAGTTTCTGATATCTTGTTTCGTAATAAAGGGCAATTTCACGATGTCGTCGATTCCTGTAATATCATTCGCATGGATACCTGCCTTCTTATATTTTTGATGATAGAGAGGTGTCTCGTACGCGTATTTTACAATGCGTTTAAATGCCTTATTTTGATACCGCTTTAATTCGGCAGCATTCATGTGCACTAGTCGTGGTGGATCAAAAAAATAACTTCCAAGGAGCGGAAGAGAGTTTAGAGGATTAAAAAACGGATTCATGGCTAATCAACTATTACTCCTCAGGGTTAGGAAATCCATCGCCTTTCTGCATCTCCACGGGTATCATGTCATACGCAGCAACAGGAAACAAATCGCCCAATCTGATCATCATGACCTGCGACAAAGGAAATTGGATGACTTTTTTTCCTCTTTTAATACCTTTGATAATAATTGCTGCTGCTTTTTCTGGAGAAATTGCCCCAGCACGATGGTACTCCTCAATCATTGGGGTTTCGACAGAGCCTGGTTTTATCGTGATAAAATTGATATTGTATTTTTGCTTTCCTTCAGCACGTAAACTTTCCATTAACCAACTCAGTGCCGCCTTACTTGCACCATAGGCCCCCCACCCAGGAATTCCTCGTCGATCAGGCAATGTTGAAACCACAGCAATCGTTCCTGTATGTTGTTTTTTCATGACGGGCATTAACTGTTCAATGAAGTACACGTTTCCAAAAAAGTTGATTTGCATTGATTTGGTAATAATGCTACTATTGATCGTTTCGATTGGATTAGGCATGAGGACTCCTGCCGAAAGAAGGGCAATATCAATCCCTCCAAATTTTTTTTGAGTGAATAACACAGCATTTTTTACCTCCTTGGGGTTTGTTACATCACATTTTTTATATACGCAGGACGTCTTTTTTGCAAGTTGCTTACATAAGATTTTCAATTGTTCCTCTCGACGAGCAAAGAGAGCGATTTTGCATCCTTCCTGAGCGCATTGTTTTGCTAATGCTTCTCCCATGCCACCAGTGGCACCAGAAACCAAAACAGTTTTTCCCTTAAGATTCATGCTATCACATAATTACATTTAATATTAGACTCAATATATAATAGTTCTCTACCCGGCAATTGTTTCTTATTTTTGCAATAACTCCCCCCACGCTACACTATTATAGGGGTTTTGATGAAAGATTTCAAGATATCGGGCAGGAGTGTGATCAATCAATTCATGAAGCTGATGCTTATCCCAAGTTGTCACCCGGGTTGGTATTTTCGCAATATTCTTCTTTCCTTGAAAAACAATGTCATGGTGTTTAAGTGTAATTCCAAAAAACGAAAACATCTCTAGCATTTTTTCTTCATTGTTAAGGTCTTTGGGAGTTTCTAAAGCAAAGTAATCGCAGTGTTTATGATAAGTTTCTAAGAGATGCATTGCCCTATTTTCAAGTTCAATCCATTGCACAAGTAATTGTTGATATCGTGTTAGATTCAGTGAAATATCTTTGAATATTTGCTCATTCCCAGTAAGTGTCCAATCCAAATATCGCTTGTTATCTTCCCCCACATACGTGTGAAAGAGTCGAAACCATAACGAATCTGGCTCCCCAATCCAAACGGGACGATGATATTGACTTTTTGCCACTTCTAACGGATTGCGAATGAGATGAATGAGTTTCGCATCAGGAAATGCTTCTAATGCCACATCAGAGAATGATTTGAGAAACGCATGGTTTGTTTCGATGTATACCTGCGCCCGATAACGCTTGATGAGTTTTTTCTTGAGGGAAAAGCGTTGTCTAATTCGTTCGATGTCTCCCTGTTGATACCAATAAATTGGTTTGCCAAACATACTAAGATATGGCTCATGCTTAGCAACACACCGCCCAACATTATGTTGAAATAACTCAGAGAGATATTTTGTTCCCGAACGACCACTGGCCATAACAAAAATCTTCATCATAGGATAAATCACATCTTTATTTCAGATATTCAAGTGCTTTGCTCATCGCCTCTTTTCCAGAGTTTACAATATGACATGGCGGAGAGTTGGTCACCATGTTATTTTGGACGAGAGAATCAACACACCCTCCTGTCCCTTGTATCAGAATAAGAGGCTTATGCAAGATTTTTGCAAATGATATTTCGTTGCGTGTTCCCCATCGACCCGCAATAGCAATAACAACATCAGCAACGTTAACCACGAGAAAATTTCTCATAGACCCTAAATTTGTAGGAAGGGCGATATCAATATATGCATTTGCTTCTTGCTTTGATGCTGGCAATAAACCAACCGTCACCCCGTTGTTCTTTTTTGCACCTTTACATGTTGCCTCCATGATCCCCCCACGACCACCACACACAACGACGGCGTCATGTTGTGCAATTAACATACCAATCTGTTCAGCCGTTTGTAAGGCATAAGAAGAGAGATCCTCATCGGAGCCATCACTCCCACAAACGGATATAATACGTTTCATCGAAACGCTTTAATGGTCAGTTGTTTTTAATGATTTCTCCCACAAATATTATAAATACCCCTCCCTTTCACTACAATCCGCAAGCCGGGAGAAATACCCCATGGTCAAGAAAAATCAAAAGACAAATCCTGCATTACTTTCATTAATCCATACCTTAAAAAAGGCCTCCTATGAACACGATGCAGTTATATGGAAAGACATTGCAACACGTCTGGAAAAACCCTCAAGAAATTGGGCAGAAGTCAATCTAAATAGAATCAGCAGACATACCAACCCAAAAGAAATCGCATTAATACCGGGGAAGGTTTTATCGACAGGGGAATTAACAAAAAAAGTTTCTATTGCAGCCTGGTCCTTTTCTGAGAAAACCGAAGAGAAGATTAAAAAGGCTGGTGGCAAATGCCTCTCTATTGAAGAGATCATAAAAACAAATCCAAAAGGAAAAGATGTTAGGATATTGGGATAACTATGACCGCCATTATTGATGCCGACGGTGCCCTGTTGGGACGATTAAGCACATATACCGCAAAACGTCTCCTCAACGGAGAAGAAATTGCCATTATTAACGCAGAAAAAGCCATTATCTCTGGTAAAAAGGCATCGGTGAAGAAACAATACAAAGCAAAACGTGAACTAGGGACATACCGTAAAGGTCCTTTTTTCCCACGAATGCCTGATAGACTTGTGAAACGAACCGTTCGAGGGATGATTCCTTATCAAACCCCTCATGGCAGAGCAGCATTTAAAAGGTTGAAGTGTTATATCGGCGTTCCTAAAGAATTTGAAGGGAAAACGGCTGAAGTTATTGAACAGGCAAAAAAGCAACCAGTTGACTTCATAACTATTGAAGAACTTTCAAGATCACTAGGGGCGAACGTATAATGGTTAAAAAAGTGGTTAACAGTTCAGGGAAACGCAAAACAGCAGTTGCACGAGCAACCATTCAAAAAGGAAAAGGACTGGTGCGGGTCAACAAAACGCCTGTTGAAATTTACGAACCGGAAATTGCTCGGTGGAAAATCATGGAGCCACTAAAAATTGCGGAAAAGCACATGGCGGGCATCAATATTGATGTGAGTGTTTCTGGTGGTGGGTTTATGAGTCAGGCAAATGCCATTCGTACAGCAATTGCCCAAGGAATACTCGAATTCACAGGAGATCCTAGTTTAAAGATTGCGTTTCTTGATCATGATCGAAGTTTGCTGGTAAGCGATTCAAGAAGAAAGGAACCGAAAAAACCTCTAGGAAGAGGAGCCAGAAAAAGACGGCAGAAATCATATAGGTGATGATGTGATAATTCCAGTAAGATGTTTTACCTGCGGAAAAATCATTGGCGATATTTACGAAGAATATAAAAAACGGTACGAAGAGTATCAAAAAGCTACCGATGCAGGTGAGAAACCTAAAGAAACGCCTCAACAGATTTTAGATGCACTCGGCGTTGATCGATATTGCTGTAGGCGCATGATTTTAACACATGTTGATCTTCTTGGGGAAGCTGCACCGTACGAATAAGGGACACTTTCCCATATGTTTATCTATTTTTAGCCAATACAGAACTGCTTGTAGATGTAGAGTTGACCATGGGCGCGTGGCCAAGCCTGGATATGGCACCAGCCTTCTAAGTTGGTGATCGCGGGTTCGAATCCCGCCGCGTCCGCTATTACTCTTAAATTAACAGAATTAATATAGTAAAAACGTATTTCACTTTTTAAGAAGAGGTCGTTTAGGACACCTTGATGGGATATCTCATGGGATGCCGAAAAAGAACCAGATTACTTGGTGACAGGGATCGTTTACGATTGTTTTTTGAGGGGAGGGCATGAAAGATCTTCCTGAAATTATAAAAATATTGCGAGAAGAGGAAAGCATTGGTACACTACAAAGTAGAGTGCAGACAGCATATCAGGAACAAATGACTGCAGAGGGAATGCCCGAAGATTCAACAAAAAAAACCGAGAGTCGAACAGCCCAGTTTTTTGAAAAAGACATACCATCAACAGAAGAAGATGTTGAACCAACTGAAAAAAAGTTTAGAGAAATATTCAATGCCATGAGTGACCTCCTGTTTTATTTGGATACAAAGGGAAATATCATGGACATTAACAACGCTGCTCTAAAAATGATAGGAGTGGAAAAAGAACATATCCTCAAAAAACCATTTTCTAGCATTGATCATTTGTTTTCAAAGAAAGAGATGAAGCGGCATCTTGAGTTTATTAAAAAAGCTGCTCAGGGAGAAAACGTGAGCGATTATGAATGTGATTTAGAAACACATGATGAAACAAACCATCGTTTCTTGTTTTCACATGATATTATTAAAGAACGGGAAGTGGTCAAAGGAGTTCTTGTGCGAGCAAGAGATGTCACCCAACGCCAGCGGGCATGGGATGAACTTGTTAAACTCGAAGAAAAATATCGAGTTCTTGCAGAGACATCGGCAGACGGGGTCATTACCATTGATACACTTGGTCGATTAACGTACGTCAATCCCTCCTTTGAAAGGATGTGCGGAAGAAGAAAAAGCCAGATTTTAGCGACATTGCTTAGAGATTATCTGTTAGAAGACTCGGTCTACTTCTTCCAACAGGTTAGCCTGGAAGTGCGAAAGAAAAATAAAAAAATGGAAAACATTGAGTTAGAGTTGGTCCACATTGACGATTTGATCATTCCTGTTGAGGCAAATATTGCCCCGTTAAAAAAAGAGAATGAATTTGCAGGTATGGTTCTGACGCTACGAGACATTACTGAACGACGTAATATTGAAGATGAACTCAAGAAATCAGAGCGACTAAAAACAGAATTTATGAATATTGCTGCCCATGAGTTGAAATCTCCCGTGACCCCCATTAAGGGATATCTTGACTTGATTATTCAAGACAAACATGCAAGTGAACAAATCAAAAAATGGGCACATATATGTTTACGAAATGCTGAACGGCTATTAAAGCTGGTTAATGACATTCTAGATGTCTCTAGGCTTGATAGCGATACGATGAGATTTGAGATGGAAAAACTAGATACAACATCATTTCTCAAAGACGTGGTAGAGGACATGAAGCCTGCAGTCGTTGGCAAAGATCTGAAATTTATTGTAGATATACCCAAAAATCTCCCAAACATTATGGGCGATAAAAATCGCCTCTCTCAAGTATTGAAAAATCTCTTAGGCAATGCATTAAAGTTCACTGACAATGGATCGATCTCACTTTTGACAACAAGGAAAAATGATCATCTTCGCATTACCATCGAAGATACGGGAATTGGTGTTTCTCATGATGAGATTGGAAAGATATTTAACAAATTTTATCAAGCATATACAGGTGCAGATCGCAATAATGAAGGAACGGGGCTAGGGCTTTTCATCTGTAAAGAGATCATTGGTAAACATAATGGCAAAATCTGGGCAGAAAGCCAAGTACGAAAAGGAAGCAAGTTTATAATCGAACTGCCCTACATTCACAAAATGGTTATTGATTTACAAGATAAAAAGTAACATGAGGGATACGTGTCAATCTATTAGTGGTGATGAGGGATTAAAAAAAAGTGTCCAGAGTGTGGGGCAAAAGCAGTAAAGCTCTACCGAAACAAAAGCATTGAAGGAAATCGAAAGTGGCTTCCTACTGCATGGTATTGTACTGCTTGCGGTCATACCTATACGGTCGTCGGTGATACCCTTATTTACCCTATTGGTGGAGAACCGTACAAAGACACTTACAAACAACGATGCCCCAAATGTGATCTGGGTTTGGTAAGACTCTACCGACACATCAATCCCAAACATGGAAAGCAACATTGGGTCTCATTGGGGTGGTACTGCACTCGATGTAAATACGTATGGATGGATAAGCATGCCTGAAATAAAAGTATTAAAAAATTCGAAAGTGCTAGGTGGAATATTAATTGCTCTTTATGCAGTTGCAAGTAGAAGAACGACACATAATTTTGCAGCTACAGTTATTGGTACGATTATCAAAACCCTAGAACAGAGTTACCCCTTTCTAAAACATGTCAAAATTGAAGAAGGCGAGATTGCCCGAAGCAGCGACATCATTACTATCAGCCATGCTATTGACGAAGTTGATCCGGCAAAGGTTGGCCGAGCAATTGAGGCAATTATTCGTGTTGTCTATATGGATCTTATTGGAAAAGCAGGATTGTTTTTTATCAAAGAGTTAAAAAGGAAAGCAGGTGAAGATATTATCGATCAGTTAAAAGAATTTGGTGTCGATCTTGCCGCGTTGCAGACCGAGCAGCATTACATTTATCGTCAAAGGGAGCGAAAAAAAGAACGCGCTACTAATAAACGAGGGAAAAAGGGCGAAGGCGTTAGCCTGCTTGGGTACACTTGGAATGAAGTAGCATCATGGAAGTATGATCCAGACAAACAAGTCTGTACTCTCTACAGCAAAGATGGAAAAGTGTTAGATAAATTAAATCTCGAAAGTATTATTGAGAACTATGTGAAAGATCTAACAGATGTTGTTGATGAGGTGCCTGAGGAATTTGAGGATGATATTAATCTTACAGAGAAAGAATTTCAACTGTTAAAAATGCTGTATTCTCGAGATGTTGACGCAGAGACTGCAGTCGTGTTATTGCACATCTCAAAAAATGAATTCAACGCCATGATCCATCATCTCTTAGAAGTAGAAATGTTACAGTATGTCTCCTTTAATATAATTGAACTAACTGAGATGGGCATCAGTTATATTTCAAAACGAGAGTCTATAAAAAATAACAAAATTCACGTTGGATCCTAATCCTTCTTAAGATACTTTATTTTCCTAAATTATTAAATATGGGTAGTTGTTTAGGGCAAGCTAGATTATCTGAGGAACGCTCACTATGAAACGTAGCTCACGGGTATGGAAGAAACGACATAAAATGCGTTGGAAATGGCGAAAGAAACGAATGAGACGTGAGAAGAGGAGTCGGCGTAATAAGTAATCACTGGGAGCATGGTGTAACCCGGCATCATTGTGGGCTCCAGTTAGGAATGATTACAAGAGGGTCATCTG
>JAFGDG010000118.1 GCA_016932245.1 Thermoplasmatota archaeon | reverse complement strand
GACATGATATGTATCCCAATAGCATGAAATGGGATAGATAGCAATGTAAGTAGAGTATCCGTTGTTTCAGAAAATTGGTCAGTCCAATCAAAAAAACCATCCAATGCATAATAGTACGATTCATACGCAAATTCCCAAGAAAACCACCGAAATGCTACCCACGCAGAAAGTAATTGTACAGGGAGAAAATATTTTAAGTGTGCTGTTGAACTCACAATTTTATAATATATATAATATTTTGCCGTTCTTAAAAGCACAATGGCTTTTATCATGTTTCGTATGAATGAATCAAGGCTTTCAAAACCAATGTTATCACCAGTAACATATCGTGATTGTAAGGTAATCACTTCTTCTTGCAGTTGCACTTGTGCCGCATGGCACTGTAGTGTTTGATTGAAGGGTACAATAAGAAATACCAGACAAAAACTTACACTAAGCACTTTGACATTATGCTTCATAGTACCCCCTATACAACTATAAGGAACGTAAACATTATAAATCTTTGCAGGAAATAAAAATAATATGATCAATGTTGACTTCACAGAGAGAGCTATAGAATCTTCTGGTGCAGGAGTAGCTCTCTTCCTTTCTCAGTGAGATAGAGCGCATTGATGCGCCCTTGCTTTTTGGAAATGATGAGCCCATCCCTCAGTAATTCATGCAACCGTTTTTGAGCCGTCACCTTTGAAACGTGCTGGTGCGTGCAGATTTTTGCTTGTGTAACAATACTGTTTTTGACATTTTGTTCCATGATGTAGGACAAGATGCCATGTGCGTCGTCCTGCAATTGAATATGTTGAATTTCTTGTGAAGGGAGGTTGCGGAACTCTTCCATGAAGTATGCATATTGCTCATGGGCAAACAGCAGTTTATTGATGTGGAGAAGGAAAATGCCTTGGCGCGCTCTGATAACATCATTGATCCTGTAGAGTGTTTTTACCGTGTCTTGGAATGAGAAGAGCGACACAAAATAATCAAGTCGGTCCAACAGCACGACTGCGTTCGTATGGGTTTTCATGAAGGTGGCTATGTTGTGATACAACTCATCAAGCGTGGAGATGGTAGGTGCAGTACCCTTTTCCGTTGCACAGGTGCTGACCGTCAGATTTGGTGCATGGGAGAACTGCTGAACATCTTGGTCGGTTCGCGAAATGTAGTACCCGGCCCACCCTTCTTTTAGAAGCGAAGTAAAGATGCTTTGGGCTTGGTCTATCGGGGTTTCTGGGATGAGATAAACTTCCCCTGGTATGAGCTTCCCGTGGAGTTCGCTCCTATACGTGATATCCGAACAGACACAAATGATCTCCGTTATTTCATCATGCTCTTCAATAAACGATGGGGAAACCTGCCACAACCGTTTTCCCCTATGGGGCACTTGGATGACGATCTGGGAGAGCGCCCTAGATTTTCCAGCTGTCACATGCTGGATATACGTTTCAATCTCTGGGAGATTCTCAAACAGGGGCAATGCGCGTAACGATTTCCCTCTGACCTCGCTGTGTTTCACCCCCGTGTTCAGCTCGGCTGCACGATTCCACATGCCAATGCTCTGATCCCCCGTTTTGATGGTAAAAATGATTTCAGCAGTACTATCTAAAAGCGACTCAAGATAATTTTTTTGATTAAGTAGTTGCAGCCGTTGTTCTTCTAAATCGGTAATGTCACGAGTGTTGACGATGATACCCTTAATGTTGGGATTGTTCAGCTGATTGGTTACAATGCTCTCCAAGTAACGGGATGAACCATCCTTGTGAGGGACACGTAATTTTATTTTTTTAGTTTCCCCATATTTGGGCAGGAGCTTTTTCTTGAGGTTCATCAGTTTACTACGTTCGTGGGCCTCTATGTTATCAAATATGGGATGATTGATGCGCTCGCTCCGCTTATACCCATACAATTTCGATATCACAGGACTCGTGTATACGATTTTGTCTTGAGCATCTATGAGTGTGATCAAATCTGATGAATGTTCTATGAGCGCTTTGTAATAGTCGTCTTTCATCGAGATAGTTAGTTCCTCACGTTCTTTCTCTTTCGTGATATCCTCAATATAAAAACACAGTTTGACCACCTTATTGGAGGCATCCAGAATTGGCACGAAGAGCGATTTCCACCATCGCTCCTTGTCCCGATCAACTAATTGGGTGGGTTGTTTTGTACGTACTGCTTCCTGCATACACTGTCTTCTCCGCTTTCCCGCCTGATCATCGACGAGCGTAAAGCCATTTTGTCCGATCAATGCGTCTCTTGGTTTATTAAAGACCTTTGCAAGATTTTTGTTAATGGCTAGGATGTGCCCCTCTACATCTGAAATTGCCATAAAACCAGGAAAATAGTCCAGTAGTTGCTCTACATCATCACTTTTCATTCGTTGTCTCTTCGCCATGTGTACCCTCTCTTTCAGCTTATTGGATAGTTCAAATGTACTCCTTTTGTATGAATCAATATTGAAAGTAATAAGGGTTGTGTCTTTTAAATAATAAAATAGAACAAAAATAACGATTATTTGAGCATTTCATACCGTTTGGTCCTCTTCAACAAATGACCGCCGTCTGCTCATACAAGAGCTCAGGACGCAACTTTCTCTATGTTGTTGTACCTGAT
>JAFGDG010000117.1 GCA_016932245.1 Thermoplasmatota archaeon | reverse complement strand
TAAAGGTGTCTACTGAAAGAAGTGATGGAACATGGAATTAAAAACTATTAAAAAAACGGCAAAAGAACTTGAATTGGAAATCACTGGGGAAAACGAAACGATATTAAACCCCGTTACTGAAGCGTTATTCAAAAACAAAGATGTTGATTTTGCAACCTATATGACGGATCACCCTGAATCTCCCAAGCGACGACTGTTTATCCGAGTCAAGAAAGGAAAACCGGAAGACGCTCTTGCAAAAGCCGTTAAACAGTTGCAAGATGAGATCAAAGAATTCAGTAAAACCGTTGAACAAAAAAGCAAGAGTAAAAAATAAATGATGTGTCTGGACGCTGAAAAACAGATAGGCATCGAAACGTTTTGTACTTCATTTTCAGGAGTTGGTGGGAAGCTTCGTACCATTCCTCAGGATTTTATAGTCAACGAATGGTTTGAGCATCCTGCAGAAAAAAAAGACGGCAAGTTTACTATTGCAGAGATAACGGCAACAAATTGGGAAACAAATCTTCTTATTCGTGAATTATCAAATCGCTTACACATTTCTCGCCAACGTATTGGTTTTGCTGGCACAAAAGACAAACGTGCCGTTTCCACACAATTAATGTCCTTTTACCAGGTGCCACCAGAAGCGCTAGCCAAGGTTACCATTGGTGACGTTCAGATTGATAATATTTATACCTCAGATCGCCCGGTCAAAATCGGTAGATTGCATGGAAATCACTTCAATATTACGATCAGAGATATTAATCGAAACGTACGTAATGCGGCTCTGCAATGCGTTGTTGATCAACTTCAAAAGATTGGCGGATTTCCCAATTTTTATGGCATCCAACGGTTTGGCGTTATTCGTCCTATTACACATGTGGTTGGAAAGTATCTTGTTCGAGGAGAATTTGAACAGGCAGTTATGACCTATATTGGGAATCCCCTTGAGAGTGAGGAACAAAAACTCTTTGACTTACGGAAAAACCTGGAACAAACACGAGATTATGCAGCAGCACTGCAGCAATATCCCGCTCCGTTTACATTTGAAAAAGCGATGCTCAATATTTTGGTGCATAATCCTTATGACTTTGTCAGCGCGCTGAAAGAGCTTCCCAAGAATCTTCTGACGATGTTCATTTATGCCTATCAGGCCTATCTGTTTAATAAAATGCTGAGCGAGCGTATTCGCCAGAACCTTTCACTCAACAAGGCGCTTCCTGGCGATGTGGTTCTTCCTATACGAAAAGGGATCATTACCAATGAACTGATTCCTGTCACTGAACGTAATGCTGCTAAGGTAAATGCACAACTTTCTCAAGGAAAAGCTCTGGTTAGCGGTATTCTTTTTGGAAGTGACTCTGTCTTTTCAGAAGGTGAAATGGGTGAGATTGAACAAAGGGTTATTGGGGAAGAACAGATCGACCCTCGGGATTTTATTATTCCTGAAATTCCCTTTATCTCTTCCTCTGGTTTACGTCGTCCGCTGTTAGCACGCGTAGATTCTTTTGAATATGATCTTGTAGAGGATGATCTTCATGAAGGGAAACATGCTCTTACGCTGGCTTTCTCGTTACCGAAAGGATCCTATGCTACCTCACTGCTTCGCGAAGTCATGAAAGCAGATGATATCAGAAAGTATTGATGGAAATGATGGAAATGGTTTTATGAGGCATCTCCCATTACCTGTCGTTTCAGCAGGTGTATAACTACATGATTATCTCGCCTCCCCAGAAATATCATCCAAAGAGCGTAGAAGAGCGCATTCTTGCATTCTGGAAAAAAAACCATATTTTCAAGAAGTCTATTGACCAGCGCAAAGAATGTACGCCCTATGTTTTTTTGGAAGGCCCTCCCACAGCTAATGGTATGCCTCATCCTGGTCATGTACTCACTAGGGTCATGAAGGATTTGAATCTGCGGTACCAAGCCATGAATGGGCACTATATTCTTAGAAAGGCAGGGTGGGACACCCATGGACTTCCTGTTGAGATTGAGGTAGAAAAGCAACTGGGGCTAGAAGACAAGCAATCAATTGAACAATATGGTGTGGCAAAATTTAATGAAGCATGTAAAAAAAGCACGCTCAAATATGAACGTGCATGGGTAGAGATGACTGAGCGCATTGCATTTTGGGTTGATATGGATAATCCCTACATCACTTTCAAAAATGAGTACATTGAATCAGTGTGGTGGTCATTAAAACAAGCGTGGGAAAAGCAATTACTCTACAAAGGTCACAAGGTTGTGCCGTACTGTCCCCGTTGTGGGACAGTGTTATCGGCCCATGAAATTGCGCAAGGATACAAAACGGTAGAAGAGCCATCCATTTTTGTCAAATTTAAACTGAAGAAAGAGGATGCATATTTCCTGGCGTGGACAACAACACCTTGGACCCTTCTTTCCAACGTTGCTCTTGCGGTTCATCCCAAAGAAACCTATGTTAAGATCCAGTACAAAGGGCAGGTTCTCATTTTGGCAGAAGAGCGTGTACCAGTATTGCTAAAAGGCCAAGAATATAAAATCATTGATGGTTTTCCCGGAAAGGATTTAGAGCATATCGAATACAAACCGTTATTTCCGTATGCCAAACCAGACAAGAAAGCATGGTATGTGGTGCTTGCTGATTTTGTGACGATGGAAGACGGAACAGGCATTGTGCATATTGCTCCTGCATTTGGTGAAGACGATTACAATGTGGGCAAGCAATACGACCTTCCAGTGGTGCAATTAGTCAATCTTGACGGCACTTTCTCTGAAGAGGTATCTCCCTACAAAGGAAAGTTTGTGAAAGATGCGGATCCTCTGATTATTAGTCATCTTGAACAGAAAGAGTTGCTTGAAGGAGTCCGTGATTATGAACACGAATATCCCTTCTGTTGGCGTTGCGATTCTCCCTTGCTGTACTATGCCATGGAATCGTGGTTTATTGCGATGTCCAAGGTCCAGGATACGCTGGTCAAGAATAACAATCAGATTAACTGGTATCCTAAGCATCTGCAACAAGGCCGATTTGGCGATTTTATTCGCGATGTCAAAGATTGGGCATTGTCTCGCGATCGCTACTGGGGAACACCATTACCTATTTGGACGTGTACAAATAAAAAGTGTAACTATCAAGTGTGTGTTGGTAGTGTTGAGGAATTGCGAGGTCTTTCCGAAGATTTTCCTGAAACCTACGACTTACACAAACCTTTGGTCGATGAATTGAAGGTTCAGTGCCCACAGTGTCATGCACCTATGAACCGAGAAAAAGAGGTGATTGATTGTTGGTATGATTCTGGCTCTGCCTATTTTGCTCAATGGCATTATCCCTTTGATCATACGCAGAAATTCAAGGATAATTTCCCTGTTGATTTTATTTGTGAGGCGCTTGATCAAACCCGCGGATGGTTTTATTCTCTGCTTGCAACGTCAACAGTCTTATTTGGTAAAAGTTCCTATAAAACTGTCCTCACTCTTGGTCTTGTCCTAGATAAAGATAATCAAAAAATGAGTAAAAGTAAACGGAACTATGTTGATCCCATGATCATTTTAGATCATGAAGGGGCAGATGCTCTTCGATGGTATCTTATCTCTGCTAATGCTCCGTGGATGTCGACCCGGTTCTATGAAGAAGCAGTCAAAGAAACGTTGGGAAAATTCATTCTCACGTTATGGAATTCATATAATTTCTTTGCGACCTATGCAGCATTAGACACATTTGACCCTGTAACAGACATCATGCCCCTTGCACAGCGGCAGCCGCTGGATAAATGGGTAATCAGTCGATTCAACCGCGTATTGGCAGAAGTCAAAACCCACATGAAAGCCTTTGACATCCATAAGGCAGCACGAGCAATCGAAAGTTTCATTGTTGAGGATTTTAGCAATTGGTATCTTCGCCGATCACGAAAGCGACTTTGGGTTGAAGAAAAAACATCTGATAAACTGGCAGGCTATGCAACGATGTACGACGTATTTCTTGGGCTTTCAAAAATCCTTGCACCGTTTATCCCCTTCATTACAGAAGAAATCTATCAAAATCTCAAAACTACAGATATGCCTGAGAGTGTTCATCTTTGTGATTACGTGCAGTCAGATGCAACTGGTATTGATGACGCGCTTGAACAAGGAATGGTTCGTATACGAACATTGGTGGAAGTGGGCAGGGCACTCCGTTCAAAAATTGGCATCAAGGTCCGCTATCCTCTCAAGAACGCAACTATTGTCTGTACCAAGGATATTGAAACGTCCATACACTCTCTTCTTGACCTTTTGAACGAAGAAATCAATGTCAAATCCATCTCCTTTGCTAGGAATACAACCGCGTTTATGACCAAAACGGTGAAGCCGAATCATGCACACCTCGGTCCGAGGCTGAAGGATAAGGCAAAGTCGGTTGTCGCCGAACTCCAGAAGCGTGATCCTCATCAGGTGTATGATGAGCTGAAGAAGCATAAGAAGGTAGTCGTTATTCTGGATGGAGAATCGTTTACGTTGACCACCGACGATTTTGAGGTTGTTGAAGAAATCAAAGATCATTTTGCCTACGAAGAAACAGAGGGCATGACGCTCTTTCTTGATACCGCCCTTACGCCTGAACTTGAAGCAGAGGGTTTGGCTCGAGAGATTGTCCGTCGTATTCAATCCATGAGAAAGGAACTCGATTTGGCAGTTGAAGATAGAATTACTACTGAAATTCATATTGATGAGATGAACGCACAAGCACTCAACAAATGGCATGCTTACATTAAAGGAGAGACAAGATCGAAAAAACTTATTTTTGTAGCAAACCCAACAGGAAAATTGGTAAAAACCTGGAAGATTGATGAATTAGTGACAACTATTGGTATTTTCAGGTAACTCTTGTTTTATACAGGTTTTATAAAAGTTTTATAAAAGAACGTAATATGACGTACCTGCGTACCATGGATATCTACAAGATTATGAAAAATCGACGGAGTACGAGATCATTTTCTGCTACAGCGATATCTGATAAAATCCTTCAACGTGTTCTTTCAGCAGGGACCTATGCCCCCTCAGGAGCAAACCAAAAACCCTATGCCTATGTTATGGTTAAGGATCCCGTGCTTAAAGAACAAATTCGAACACAGTGCGAGCGCGTTGATCAGGCCCACTACCAAAAATCTCCGGAGTGGTTTAAGGACTGGATGGATTCAAAGCACATTTCGTTAACAAAATCGTTTCTTACTGATGCTCCCTGCCTTGTCGTGATTATTGGAGAAAGCAATAAACCTTACTGGTTAGAATCTACTTGGCTATCGATTGCGTACATTCTTCTTGCTGCTGAACAAGAAAGCCTTGTAACCCTCACCTACACACCTGCTGAAATTGATTTTCTGTACGATATACTTAGCATTCCTGCTGGTTTTAAACCCGTCGTTATTCTTCCCATAGGATATCCTAAAAAACCATAAATGGTGACGACCACATTTCTTTTATACGTCTCTTTCTTACCAGCATGTAGTATGATTTGTCTTGGCATCGAAGGCACTGCCCATTCAATTGGGATTGGCATTATCGACGATCAGCAGGGTACCTGTACCATTCGTTCTAATCTTATTAAGATTTATCGACCTGAAAAGGGAGGCATTCACCCGCGAGAAGCAGCAAATCACCATGCATTACATCTTGCAGATATTCTCAAGGCATCCCTCCAACAAGCAAAGGTTCGTTCTTCAGAGATTGATTTAATCGCATTCTCCCGTGGTCCAGGACTTGGACCATGTTTACGAACGGCAGCCACTGCCGCACGAGCCCTTTCCCTTTCCCTAGAAAAACCGCTTATTGGTGTTAATCATTGTGTTGCTCACCTAGAAATTGGTCGGGGAACCATACCTGAGTGCACCGATCCCGTTTTGTTATACACTTCAGGTGCAAACACGCAAGTCATTGCCTTTGCTGAGGGTCGCTATCGAGTATTTGGTGAAACCTTAGACATTGGCATTGGTAATTGTTTAGACAAATTTGGCCGATCACAAGACATGGAGTTTCCATGCGGTCCAAAAATTGAACAGCTAGCACGACAAGGAACCCAGTATTTTGATCTCCCCTATTCTATAAAAGGAATGGATGTTGCGTTCTCAGGGCTGCTGACTGCCGCAGAACATTATGCCAGACAGAAGAGACGTATCGAAGATATATGCTATTCAATTCAGGAAACAGCTTTTGCCGCACTCACCGAAGTTACTGAGCGGGCAATGGCTCACACCGAAAAACATGAGGTATTGCTGGGGGGTGGTGTGGCCAGTAATGCCCGATTGCAAGGCATGGTTGAGACCATGGCAACAGAGAGAGGTGCACGATTTTTCGTACCCGCAAAGAATCTCTGTGTTGACAATGGTGCCATGATTGCGTGGTTAGGTGTGTTGATGCACAAGAGCGGCGTTCGTATGTCCATCAAAGAAAGCATTATCGATCAACGGTTTAGGACTGACATGGTGGAGGTGACCTGGCGTGACTAGTCGTAGAGTTTTATATCGAGGTGCAGAGGCAGAGATTCAGCTCACCAACCATATGGAACGACCCGCTGTACAGAAAAAACGGATAAAAAAAACCTATCGTATCAAACAGATCGATGACCGATTGATTGCAGCAAGAACAAAAGAAGAAGCAAAGTTGATTGCCGAAGCACGGATGCATGGTGTGTCAGTGCCAATCATTTATGATATTGATATAGAACAAGGCATCATTACGATGGAGTACCTTAATGGCAAGAGGGTTAAAGATATCTTCAATTCACTTACTCAAGAGGGTCGAAGGAAATTGTGCGAACATATTGGTGAAAGCATTGCACGTCTGCATAACCATGACATTATTCATGGCGACATTACTACATCGAATATGATATTACTTGATGATCGTGTTCATTTCATTGATTTTGGATTGGGTGAAAAAAATGGTGAACTTGAGGCAAAAGGTGTTGATTTACATGTCTTGATGGAAGCTATTGCCTCGACTCATTCTCGCTATGCTGGCTGTTTCAGCTATGTGCTCGATGGGTATAAAAACGAGTTACATGATGATGCGGCTGCCGTTGTTAAGAAAATAGAAGAGATTGTAAAGCGAGGACGATATCGATGAAAACACTCTATTTCATTACTAGCAACAAAGGAAAACTTACTGAGGCGCAAGAGCGATTTGCATCTGTTGGTATTGACGTTGTCCAAAAAGATATAGGCTATCCTGAGCTTCAAGCTGCTACGTTAGAAGAGGTTGCACAATTTGGAGTTGATCATGTTCGGCAGCAGGTGAACCATCCCTTCATTCTCGAGGATGCAGGCATTTTTATTGATGCGTTGCACGGCTTTCCTGGCGTGTATTCTTCCTATGTCTACCATACACTAGGTCTGCAAGGTATTTTGCGGTTACTGCAAGGAGTACCAACAGCAAAGCGAGGTGCAACATTCCGATCCGTGTTCGCCTATACAGAACCGCATGCCCAGCCCCGCCTCTTTATCGGAGAATGCCAGGGAACGGTTTCCTTGGGAGAACAAGGAACTCAAGGGTTTGGCTATGATCCAGTTTTTATTCCTCAAGGGGACACGAGAACCTTTGCTCAGATGGGCACCAAAGAGAAAAATCAGTTCTCCCATCGGGGGAGATCATTAGAAAAATTGCTTGATTTTTTTAAAAAACAATAAATAGAAAATTTTAAAAGCATAGAACGTCAATACATTATATCAGAACGAACATGGCGGACGATGTGAAAGCGTTACAAAAGGAAGAATATGCACTGAGTGCTCGTTATATTAAATTGACGAAAGTATTTCTTCTCATCGCGGTCTTGTGTGTGCTTTGGGTAGCTGTTGTTGCTCTGGGTATTGTCTTTATGGATTTTGGTCCTGCATGGGCGCTTGTTACTCTTGACACGTGGGTCGTTTTCTTAAGTGTTATCTTTGCATTATTTATTGGTATAGACTTACTTGCGCATATGCATTATAAAATGGTGAAAGACAAACGAATCGAAGCAGAGCGGCCGAAACCTGAGTTTATCGATGGTAAACGGGTCTATGAATATACTCATCCACAAGGGGTAGGAGGGGGCATTTTTAGCAAGACTACTGTTACCATCGACGGCCATACAATGGTCAGAGTGCGATCATTAATGGTCCCGCCAGGCGAGTTGTGGGTAAAAGAAGACTAAGCTCTGTTATTTTTTCATCATACCCATTTCTGTCAGCTTTTCAGGAAGATAAGCATCAGTAACGTAATCTAATCCATATTTTGCTAAGGCCTGTTGTTCTGATTTTTTTCCTAAACTGAGTTGAAGCTTGATTTCATTTTTCCAAAATGATTCCTGGAATCGGGGGTCGGAAAGTTCACTTTTTAGCGCACTAATATCTTCTTTTGTGAGTTTGTCAGTAGGAAGATCATAATTTTCGATATCTGAAGGGGTTACCCCAAGATATTGGGCTTCAGGAATCGCCAGATATTCAGAGATATGTGCTGTTTTAATGGCACCATAGGCAACACTGGCAAAGATACGATAACTCCAAGGATCACAATCGGTAAAGACCAGTACTGGAAGCTTGTGCTCTTCGCTTAGTCGTTTCATAAAGCGTCTTGTTGACCTGGCAGGTTGTCCTTTGAGATGAACGAGAATCGCACGGTGAGAAGTATCAAATTCATTTTCTACTAATCGATCAAACATACCACCTGTCTCTATGGCCATGATGTAGTCGGCATCGGCACCTTTGAAGGTAATTTTCTCGGGTTCGACGTTGTAGGGAATCGTATACCCTGAATCTCCAACATCATCCTGACAATGAATCTTCTTTTTTGTTTTGTTTCTGGTTATTTCTTCTATGGTAACATTCCCAATTACTCGTGCCCCATCCTCTTCAGGCCTCAGTTTAAAATCCTCTCGCATGCAGTGGGTAATGACCTCAAGATCTTCTGCCAATGAATCAGATTCCGGCTGCGAACTAAACTTTGCAAGGTCCCACCCCTCTGAGATGTAATACATTTCCCTGAGTGTCGATGACTTGTTTGCATTAATCATATCTTTAACAAAATCAACCATGTACATGGTACGAAGCAGCATATAGGCACCGTCAAGGGATTTTGCGGACCGCTCGGTGGTATTTTTCCCGTATTTCCATACATTAAGTTTCTCATCAAATTTGATATTTGCCTTGGTCCGCGTCGATAATTGAAGAAAGGGGATGTTGGTTTGTTGCAGATCGTCATATATCTTTTCTGCGATTGCATCAATTTTTACGATAACGCCGCTATAATCCTTTGCCATTATCTACTCACCTTCCCACTTATCGGCACCAATGACATACCCCGGGTTGATATGCTCGATGTACAAGTCATTTTCATCAAAATCCCCTTTGTTAAGCCCCGCCAGTTCAAATGAAAGATCAATCTTTTTTGCCGGTTGGATGGTATCAAGACTCCATTTGATGTAATGCTCTGTAATTTTTGTTGGTTTTGGGGTAACCTCACCAACAACAGCATCTTGAGGAATCAATGCGTAGAGATTGAATTTCTGCGGAGATCGTTTGTAGTTCACGACTAAAATCTGACTTTTCGTAATTACTCCTTCTTCTGCTTTCTGCTCTTCCGCAGTAAGCGTTGTTTGCACCGGTCCTCGGGTAACCTTTTCATATTCAATGACATCTTCAATCCATACCACGTCCATAATTTTAGTGATAACGGCTTCCAGTGGGGGGGCAGGTTTATTGAGCATATGGGACGACTTTTTTGCAATTTCTGGTAAAATTTTAGTGATAAGATCAAATTTTTCTCGTGTTTTGACCCGCCGTTCCTTTTTACGAATATGATGTTGCACTTTTCTAGCGCATTCTCGAAAAGCAAGTTTAATTTCTGATTCAATTTCCGGTATGTCTGCGATTGCTTCTTTGCTTTCTGAGGTAAACGGAATAAGTGTTGATGAGATGTGAGTTAGTAGAATGGCAGGTCCACTTGGAATACCCTTGCCATTGGGCTGGTCAAGGCCATATCGTCGCCAATCGATGGAAGAAATCGCGGCGGTAGTTACACAATCGCCTTGTTGATAAAGTAGAGGAACTCGATTGGCAAATCGCATCAATTTCACCTGCCCCTCTTTGGGCAAATTACCGCCATACACCAATCCTACTTCTACTTGAAAGGGGCAGCCCGAGAATACGGAAGGCAGTCGAGATGCGGTAACAATAAATTCAGGAGAAATTTCCATTGTTTCATGCTTTAAACTTCGACGAATAAGAGTTTCCCCGATAGGTGATAGACATTCTGTTGACGGGGCCATAATCTTTACCTTTTTAAATGCTTTATGCAACGCCAAAAATTCTTCACGAGACATCTTTTTTGGGTCAGTTGTTCGATCCAAGCCTGCCGTTTCAATAACTGCTTTGGTGGTTCTATCCCCCATGCTACTAAATTCTGATTTTAAAAACGAGGATAATTTTCTACTCTTGGTAAGTTTTCCTAACTTGATTAGAGTCCCCAATTCAACTCCATAGGGATGCGGCTTGATTTCAACAGATTTTCGTGGCAATGTTTCTGATGTCCGCTCGAAGAGATGCTCGGTTCCATCAGGCTCTTTATAGGTAATTTGGGCGTGGGGATTAACAATAGAGGTACTCTGTAGATACTCGTAGACAAATCGCTTCCCTCGTTTATAATCAGCAACAATGCTGATTTCTACCCTTGTTCCTGTTGGTTGTTCCCAATGAACAAGATCTCGATTGATAACTTCTGCACGGTTTTTGTTCGTGTCGATTGCAAGTTCCAGGACAACAGCAGGCCTATCCGCTTCGATTTTTGAGGTGACCGTTGCATGCTTCCCCGTAGTCAGCTGACCGTATAAGACGACTGCAGAAATACCGATGCCTTGTTGCCCTCTACTTTGCCGAATTGCATGAAATCGAGAACCATAAAGTAATCGACCAAAAATGTGGGGAATTTGATTTTTGACAATGCCGGGCCCGTTATCTTCAATAATAATTCTACACTCATTATCTTCATGATTCCTGATTTCTACATGGATGTCGGGAAGAATGCTT
>JAFGDG010000116.1 GCA_016932245.1 Thermoplasmatota archaeon | reverse complement strand
GTCATTTCATTATTGATGACGTGTATGTTTGTTGAGCAGAACAGGTTGAAGTCCCCATCCTTGCAAGTGTTGTTGAAAAGAGTGATGTGTTTGGATGAGGTCAGCTCTATTGCATGTTTGAGATAGTTATCGAAAAGATTTTCTTCGATAAGACAAGTGTGACAGTTCACTATTTGCATTCCACAAAACAGATTATTCAGATGTGCATTGCGTACGGTAATGTTTGAGCAATTGACAAGAATAACCTGCCCGGCAGCTCGCTCAATAGGAATATTGTGTTGGTTCTCAAGATAGACCAGTGGTTGCCCATTAACTCTATTGTTGAAGATTGTGTTATGGTAAGAATTTTCTAGATAGATACCCCCGTTTATTAGTGAATTGTCATAAAGGGTCGTGTTGTTTGTATTTCTTAAGTACATCCCTTTATTGAGGTATGATGCACAATCGATAATGGTGTTATGGATGATAACTCCACTAGCTCGTATAGATATACCACTGGCATGGTTATTGGTATTTTTTATGGTGAAACCTTGGAGAGTGACATTATCCGCATCCATACTCAGGGTATAGGGACTATTTTCGGGGTCAATAATCGTCGTCTTTTTGTTTCGTCCAATGAAATGTAAGGATTTTTTAATGATCAGATCTTCATCGTAGATCCCTGGATAGACGACAATAGTATCACCATCTGATGCAGCATCCATAGCACTCCTAATGGTCGAATAATTACCAGGCCCTGATCCGCCCACATAAAACACTGATCCATGCATCTCATTGAGATACTGGTCTATCGTACCTTCATCATAGAGTTTTGACATATGGTTCTTGATATCACTACTACCCGGTCCTGCCACGGTACTGAATAGGCAGAGAACGAACACCACGAACAATGCATAGAGTCGTGTCAATTTTTTTTTCCTCATCTTCCATACCTCCAATGTTTTTTCATGACTCCCACCTAACAACATTAAGGATCATCAAGAGAAGCTGTCCATACAACGGATTCTCAGAAACAACGTTTAAAAAAATGGGAGTTTCATAATCTATGAGGCAAATGCAAGGCCGCTTAGGGCCAATGATGTCGATAACGATAGAGAGTTTTCGGTGGCATAGGTACCACATAGATTATGTTTACATCAAAAAAGAAGGGGATATCCTTTAAATATTTTGTGGAGGAAGATGTGTGTATGTCAACTATAAAATTAGACAATGCGATCAAACGATTCCAACCAATCCATCCACACTTTTTGGTTATCTGGTGTTTTATGGATATACTTTTACTAGAAAAAATGTGGTTTCTCTTGTTGGATAAAAAGAGTAGATTTATGAATAATAAGTTTATTGTAATATGGGAAAAAGGGGCATATAATGATAAAAAAAAGTCACTCTTGGATAAATTTCATTCCATCAACTTTAGCAACATTGCTCTTCATCTCGCAAATTATCGTTGGCCTCTATGTATTGTCTGAAGTTTCTCAAATTGAAATAGTGGCATATATAGGTGTTGGACTCTATGTTTTTTCGGGAATAATTTTTGGTATGCTTCCCATATTTGAATTTCGTAAAAAAGGTAGAGTGAGAAAAGGAAAAAGCTACATACATACGACGAAACTTGTAGATACTGGTCTCTATTCGATTGTCCGCCATCCCCAATACGTGACCTTTATCTTGTGGGTAATTGCTGGCATGCTACTTTTCCAGCACTGGATTGTTATCCTTTTGGGCATACCCGTTATTCCCTTAGTGTATATTGATCTCATTCACGCAGATAAAGATTCGATGGAAAAGTTTGGAGATGAGTATACTCGGTATATGAAAAAGGTGCCACGAGCAAACTTCTTGCTTGGAATCATACGGCTGCTACAACGATAAAGAAACGAAATATAGGGCCTATTAAGTAATCCTCCTTTTAATTAAACAAGACGAAATTAGAAATGTTATCACAAAAATTATACCTCTTATATAAATTTAAATGAAATGTCCGTAATTTTTAGATATTTTAATGCCCGCATCGGGATTTGAACCCGAGTAGGAGGCTCCGCAGGCCCCCAGGATATCCAAACTACCTCATGCGGGCAAATTATTTGATGATATCAACCATCGCTACCTTTTCGAGAATAAGATCCTCATATTTATCCTTCACGACTGTTTGCCGTTCCTTCTTTGTAATACCGAAATGATGCAGCGTCTCCTCTGTTCCATCAATAACAGCATCATTTCTCGCTAAATCAAGCTGTTGAAGCAGATTATCAACGAATGTTGCGTCCAGATGACGCTCTTTGGAAGAATCTACATCCGTCAAAACCATGACGATGCTTGTTTGACCGGTTTGTATGCCCATCTTGGGAATGGCATGTTTTAACTGACGTTCCCCTGAGGCATAGAGAAGAATTTCCATTGCTAACGAGTTTGTCGTATTGGTTTGGCTAATCATTGCTCTCTGTGCATGAAGAACAGAAGAAAAGAGATGGTTTTTCCCGTAAATCATCTCAGCGTTAAACATCTGACCAGCAAGATTATGATGTGCACAAAATTCCTGAAATTTCTCAAGCACGTTTTCCACACTTGAAATGTTTCCTTGGGCGCCGATTATTTCAATCATAGGTATTCTCCATTTGTTTCAACGATGAAAACTCACTGAGACTTGTCTCTCGAAACGTCGTTTTTTCCTCTATTTGAAGTTTAATGTTTTTAGCGACACGGTCACCAATCGTAGGAATCTCCGCGAGCCGTGTCTCCGGGACAGCACGGAGCTCATCAATGGTATGATACCCTGCCTTGTGCAAGGCGCGTGCTCTTACCCTTCCAATGCCTTTAAGCTGGATAAGATTCAAGAGTTCCTTTTTGCATCCATAGTGCACCCTGAGAACAAGCTCGGTCACATCGGACACACAGTCAAAATTGTACATACGTGCAAATTCCCGAGCAGCATGAAGAATCCACCGTGAGGTCTCAATAATGCTATGAATATCTCCAGGGCCGACATTATACTTTGAAACGAGACCATCTTCTGAGATTTCGTGAATCCAATCGGACAATAACTGAGCCGTTTTCAGATCACTTAAAAACCATTCATATTCCTC
>JAFGDG010000115.1 GCA_016932245.1 Thermoplasmatota archaeon | reverse complement strand
TGTAGTTAAATCATAATCACCGTAATCAGTAGCCATTCTTCGCTTTTCTTTATGGCCGCAATGCCCACATTCAAGCATATTTTCTTTTCGCGCCAAAGGATGCCTACATTTCGTACACAGCCCTTTGATAACACCGAGATCTCTATCTTTTGTTGCAAGTTGAACATTTGGCTTAACCTGAATGACTTTTGCTCGAATGATATCACCAACTTGAAACTCGGTGGACGGATCTTTTACATATCCTGTTGAAATCTCAGACACGCGTAGTGTTCCATTAGTGTCTCCCGAGATAATGCGATGTTTTCCCGCTACATGGAAGACGTCTGCAATAATCATTGAGGATCGTACAGAATTTACCTGAGCAAGGACGATGTCCCCTCGCTTTAGTTCGACGGGGATACTAGTGAGTGGTTTGACCATTGCACGACGATGTTTTTCATCGACGACATAAGTACCGATGCGAGATGCACGGATGATGCCCTCCAACTCGAACGTACCATCGCCAGGCATTAGTTCTTCTGATGTAGAAACTTGATCTCCAGGCATTACAACGTGTTGTTTATCCATAATTTTCACCATAATTGGACAATATATAATCCTAAGTAGGCAATTCCCTCTCCGTTTTAAAGGTTGTGGTTATTGCCAACCACGAAATGATATTCTACTGTGCCATGGTACAACCAAGTGTAAAAAATTTGAAATATGAAAAATATAGTAGGATAGTCGCATCATTTTAAACGGAGTGGTTTATTAATCCTAGATAGATTTTAATGCTGATGGTCGCTTAACCCTTGGAAAAATGAAAAAGTTACGAGTATTAGGGGTTGTTTTTCTCATATTCATTGGAGTTATAGCACTGGGATTTACTACAGGTTTTCTATCAATTCCTTCGTTCAAAAGCATTAGTAACAACTGGGGAAATATATCCAATACTACAACGGAAATCTCAAGCAATATCACCATTGAAAACAATAATCCCTTTAGCATTGTTATTTCAAGAGTCAAAGTGACCTATGCGCTAAAGATGAATGACATAGATATGGCCAAAGGAAGCGTAGAAAACATAAATCTACAACAAGGAGATACAACAATAGAAGTAATTTCTTATCTAAATAATACAAAAATTCCTGAGTGGTGGATCTCCCACATAACGAACAACGAAACAACTAGCATCGATATTGATCCCATGGTAGTAATTGACGCAGAGTTCTCAGAACCGAGCATCACGGTCCCTGGAAAAACAATAACACTTAGCACCAATCTTCTTACAACAATACATGCCAATGAAGGAAAAAAAATCCAAGTAGGACTGATTAATTTAACAATAGAATCAATTAATGGCACTTGGGGCGAGATAAATAATGAAACCACCGAGATTCTAGTAGATCTTGTTCTGTCTAATCCCCTCCCCATAAGTATCTATATACCGCAGGTCAACTATACGATAGCTATGAATGATATTGTTTTGGGGAAGGGGACCTCAAAGAATACTCCTATTTTAACGAACAATAGTGTGTTTACGATGTCGCTAAGCATACTAATAAACAATAATATGCTTGACAAGTGGTTTGTATCACATCTCCAGAATGACGAACATTCTATCCTCAGGATATCAATTGCTTCAACGGTGGAATATGAAGGTCTATCCTATACAATTGACGAGTTTATGCTTTATACCCATGAATTTGACACCGATATCCTGGGATCCAATCTGTAATGTTTATCGCTTTTATATCTAGAGCAACATGTATCGCAGTAATTACGTAAGTACGTGTCTTTAGAATCATTGAACCTGTAAAAAGAGTTATAAATACCATACCTATTTCGATGTTCCTACTAACAGCAATCTTAGGTGTAACTATGTCACGAAAACCTGGCAGCATGTATCGATATGTCCGAGGACAAGTCTCGACAAGACGAGAGTATATGGGCGGCATTCCTGCCTCACGTATTACGCAGTTTGTTGCCGGCAATAAACAAGCTACATTCCCCATAAAACTTTCACTGGTCGCTAACGAACAATGCCAAATACGACACAACGCACTAGAATCTGCTCGTATTACAGTTAATAGAGTAATGGAGAAGAAAGTAGGAGCCGCAAACTTCCGATTGCATATCCACTCGTACCCCCACGTTGTTCTTCGAGAAAACAAACAGGCAACTGGTGCAGGAGCAGACCGTGTTTCACAAGGAATGAGAGCAGCATACGGTAAAATTGTGTCAACGGCAGCACGTGTAAAAGAAAACCAGACGATTATGACCATCGAGACTACAGAGTCGTTTGTCAGTGAAGCAAAAACCGCACTGAGAAAAGCAGGAATGAAAGTTCCCTCCCCATGCACCGTCAATATCGAAAACACCTAAACGGGCAAGCATACCATATTTTTTAAAACAATCCTCTAATGTGGGGCAGAAGAATTGGTAATAAAATCACTGCAAGGATGAGAAGAGAGACTACTAACGACACATGGCGTATGATTTTTTCTCGTTTCTCATCAGGTAAACTGCCTTTAATTTTTTTGAGTACACTATCTATAACGTCCCTGAACATATAGCCGCCATCTAAAGGAACCATAGGTAACACATTAAAGGTAGCAAGCATAAAATTAATCCAAAATACCCAGTAGAGAACGTTAACAATGCCCCAGAACACTGGTGCAGGGAGAATATCTACCGTAACAAAATAATCAGAAAAGGGAGCAATGAGGGGACTGTATCCATCAAGTAAGCCAAGCAAAGGAATACTCATATAATACAAAAAACCGAGAGGAAAACCGGCAAAGGGATTTTGGAGTATTTGCAAATCTTGTTTAAATTGTGTAGTAACGCTGGCGCCAAGATAACCCTTACCAACAAAATCAGTAAGTAGTGAGGTGTTAACCGTGCCGTATTGATCGAGCATTGCCTGATACGCAATCTGATATTTATCTGCAAGTTGAATGTACTCCGTGTATGATTCTTTTCCAGATACATAGGACAATTCAACGGTTTGATTTGCGGCTGTCGTTTTCATCACTTGTTGAAAATCTTCTATGGAGGAGATGGAGGTGTTATGAATAGAAGTGACAATCATTCCTGGTTGCAATCCTGCATCATCAGCAGGTAATCCTTGGACAGTCGAATAGACGCCCACCCCTTCAGCAGCGGGTTGCACCGCCGTATACATCAAGACAGATATCAATCCAATACAAATGAACGCAGTAACAACATTGGACATGGGTCCTGCGGCAAAGACGCGCATCCGTTTTTTGTTACTGGTTTTTTGTAACGCTTTTTCGTCAGGTTCACAAAACGCTCCAATTGGAACAATAAAATAGAGAAGGCCAAGAGACTTTACTTTAATGCCCCCTACCCTTGAAAGGATGCCATGTGAAAATTCATGGACAATGAGTGCCACGATAAATCCTAAAATGCCATACCATAGAGGAATAACAGGATTTAACCCAGGCAATCCAATAATCAACTGTGGATTTGAGGAAACAATCGTTTCTTCCTGCTCAAGGACGATAGGAAGAGCAGATATTAACAAAAATAACATTAGCACCATCAGAATAAAACAAACAACAATGCCTGCATTTGCATATCCTCTCCAGAATCTTTTCTGTTGAGCGATGTGATCAATGAGTTTTTTACCTTTTTCTGTCCGCCACATGATGGCAGGACCCCAAAGTGAAAGGTTGTATTTATCCATCAATCCTTTTTTTTTAAGAACAAACACTACTGAAAAGTAGATACCTAGAATAACAAAAAAAATCATCAGACCTTCTTCAAATGTCATATGCACTGAAGGTGGAATAGCTAGTCGTTTATTAAAGTAACTGGCAAGGACTTAGAGATAATGGATAGTTGGGTTTTGCAAGGAGTTGATAAGACGTTCACACCACTGTAATTTTTGTAATTTTTGTTTGGCATCTTTTTTCGACGAAAATGAATAAGTGCCAATAGCACCAGTAAAATCAAACCCCATCAATGAAATTTTTTGCGCGTTACAATGATCAGCAAGAAAAACTGCACGGTCGCCATCGGTAAATCCACCAAAATTGTGAAGAGTATCATAGGGTCCTGGATTGGTTTGCGTCGTTCCTGCAAGCGGTCCTGTAAATTGAGGAACATACTGCTCAAGAGACGAACGATTATCACCATGGGCATGAATAATAACCAGCGATCCTTTGGCATTTGCGTGCACCTGATCACAAACGTTTCCATCGAGATCGGTAACAATAATGTCAGGAGTGACACCCTGTTTAAGGAGAGCGGATGTTGCACCGTCGGCGGTAATACACACTGCCTCTCCAAGCAAGGTACGATGAGCAATAAGTGAAGATTCAAGTGATGGTCCAGCCCCACACACAATCACGCGTTTATGCTTCAGTAAGGCACACACGCTATCGAGAGAATATACCGAATGTTTTTGTTGTAATAATGAATCGAGTACTATTGCTGTACTCTCATCATCACGTTCAGAAAAACCAAAGTCACGCAAAATAGACTCATATACAGGTTTCCACGCCATAAAATCCATAGGATTAGCTTTCTTCTACAAGGTTTGCTGTTTGTTTTTCGATTTCTATTTCCTGGTTTTCAGTGACATAGATGTCTTTGATATAATGGTAAGTAATGGCTCCTACTAACGCAACCATAATTCCAGTGCTCGCATATCCAATAAAACTCAAAGTAAAAAAAGGATTAATATCAAAACTTTCTGGCCAGTTTATAAGAGCAGTATGCAGGGAGCCAAAAATGGCAGAAGAAACAAACCCAAATGCGAAGAGCGAAAAGGGAGCAATCCAATATTTCCAAGGTGCCTTTTTGTCTTTGACATATACGTCTACTGCGCGGCCAAATGTGATAAGTAGGCCTGCGACGACGATACCCCAGACCATGTTTGCAACAAAGGAAAGAACAGGAACAAGAGAGACTTGTGAAGAAAAGTCAATATCTCTAGAGGCAAGAAATCCTGATGCAAATAACAGCATAATAGCAAGCAGACCAGTATAAATGAAGAGTTTTCCTGTTAAAAATCCTGATTTAATTTCATCCCATATTGTTGATATCGTTCGTTCCCAGTGAAAGACCCGTATAAGAAGATAAGTACCAAGCGTTAAAAGGATAGCTCCAAATCCACTGGCAGCCATATTTAACAATGCAAAAAACGACCACACAATCAGTACAAGCGCCGTAGGTAGCACAAACTGTTTGAGAACTTTATCATCATCAAGAAGTTTGAGAATACGGTAATAGGTGTCTTCCAATTCCCGGCTTTGTTTAACGTTAACTCTTCGAATTGATGTAACTTTGATGCGCGATTGAACGATGGGGAGAATATACTCGTCCTCAGCACCGTCAGTGATCAAAACAACTTCCTGGGCATCGGTCTGCGCAATAACCGCCTCCAGTTGTTTTGCCAAGATATCATCAGATTTGAAGCCAACGTTGATGTCACCACATATCGTTGCAATTTCTACGTCTTTTTTTTCTTTCAAAATTTTGTTATACATTGCAATAGCTGAAAAGATGGCATTGAGGTCTGAATCTTCGGGATCGGCTTGGCCAAGTTTATTGGCCGCTTCCGTGTTTTTAGCAATACCAATAATAGGGCTTTCGACTTTGGCCTTTCTCCCAAAATCATCATCACGGTCCACGTTGAGAATGAGGGTTTGCATCGTTTTTCAATACGGGTATCACACACAGCATATATAAAAATATTACTATGCGGCAATGCCTCTTCAGATGTACACCATACAACAGAAGGTTACGTGGTAAATCGTATGTCAACCGTATGAACCTCTTCCACGCCCTTCAGCGAGGTAAGCATGCCAGCAATGGTCTTTGTAATGAAGGTTGCAGGAAACCCTGTCAAGGGAATCTCTCTCCCGTTGACTTTGACAGCAATGGTTTTCAAAGAGGTTTGTTGCTTTTTAATTGCATGTGTAATAAATGTTACAAGTTCTTCGAAGTTATCATGGTAGGTAAACAACGTCTGCTCTCGTTTCTTACATTCACCTAGACGGATTTTAGGAATCTGTGGATCATCAGCGCCCTCTACAAACACAACATCAAACGTTCTAACTGAGCATATGGCTTGCACGATAGTTGATGTGTCATGGCGATCATACACAAGATAATCTGTTTCATTACAAGAAGACAGGACAGTCACTGATGCACCTGCCTGACGATACTTCCATGTATCTTTTCCTTTGACATCCATTGCAAGCTCTTTATCAGTTATCTTGACTGCAGCAATAGAAAAACCATCATTGGTAAACTGTTGAATCAGTTTTGTCAGAAGAGTTGTTTTTCCGGTGTTTGATGGCCCATAAAACCCAAAAACAGCAGGATAGTTCATCATAATCATCCTATCTGTAGTCAACAAACAATTTTATAATTTGTTATAAAAAAAGAACGAACTGGAACCATAAACTCAAAATAGACGCAACGATTATGCTGTGACGATTCTCTATATGAATAAGCCGTACATTGCCCTGTTTATTTCTGTTGTATCTGTGTCTTTTGCTGCTATTTTTATTGTGTCAGTAGACGCCCCATCACTTTCTATTGCTTTCTTTCGACTATTATTTACAACCATGCTTATACTTCCTGTTGTTCTCCTTCATAAAAAAACAAGAGACGAACTGAAAACGTTGCCGCGTTGGACCCTTTACACCATGATCGGCATCGGCGTTGTGCTTGCTGCTCATTTTGCATTATGGATAACTTCTCTCGAATTTACATCTGTTGCAAGTTCAGTTATTCTTGTCACTGCACACCCAGTACTTGTCGCACCTGTGTCCCATTACTTCTTTAAAGAAAAGGCATCATTGATCAACACGATAGGTATAACTATCTCTATTATTGGTGTGGCTGTTCTAGTGCTTGGTAACTATGGATTGGGTGCATTAAGCATTGATTCACTCGAAGGGAACATCTTAGCAATTTTAGGTGGTGTTGCTGCAGGCATTTACATCCTTGGCGGACGGAAAATGCGTAAGACCGTTTCTGTTGTCTCATATGCATTCGTGGTCTATGCAGTTGGAACTGTTGTATTGTTTGGTATTTGTCTGGCGTTTCACTCCCCTCTTGTCAATCTTTCCCTCAGAGATTATGAAATCATCTTTCTCATGGCTATCGTCTCCGGACTTTTTGGCCACACCTTATACAATTGGTCATTAAGACACGTACGTGCCTCGTTGGCTTCAGTAGTACTGTTGGGCGAACCATTGGGCTCTACCCTTCTTGCATTTTCTTTACCATGGATACAGCAAATTCCTTCCAGCTATACCTTTGTAGGCGGCGGCATTATTCTTCTTGGCATCTATCTGACCTCGCGACCTTCAACAGAATTAGCTTCTTCGTAAAATTTAAAAAGAGCTAGCTTTTTATGTCGCCCATGCCTGGTAACAAAGAAGAAAAGACCAACAGAATGATTACCGCTGTGTTAGCAGCCATTATCATCATCGCAGCTATTTCGATTTTATACGTAACTCTCCCACAGGAAACAAAACCTAATGATCAAAATAACAAAGGAAATGGTGGACCTGAAACCAACGAGTCAACAACCGTTCTTACCGTAATCTTTGGCAATCAACAAATGAATTATACGATCGAAGAGCTTGAAAATCTTGAAGTGTATAAAGGACGGGGAGCATACATCAAGACTGGATGGCTTCCCGAGATCGAAATTGAAGGACCCTATAACTATACCGGCGTTCAAATTAGTACTCTTCTTGATGAAATCGATGATTTGCCAGTAAACTACACCATTACAGTGAAAGCAAGTGATGGCTACACAAAAGACTACAATATGAGTTATATCGCAGGTACTGTAGACATCTACAACGAAACAGGAAACGTTACGGCTGTTGGTGGCGTCATTATGCTCCTTGCGTACAAAGGAGAAGAAAACTATTTGAACGAGTCTACTGGCGGTCCCGTGCGCATTGTGTATGTAGATGATGGAGCGGTTACTGCTTCTGCCTTATGGACAAAAAATGTGGTCTCTATCGAAATCAAAACAGCATAAAAGTCAAAAAGAGACCCATAACTTTTTTTCCTTACTTTATTTATCTTTGTATTGTGGTGGATATGAAAACAATCGAGGAGCTACTCCAACCAGATTCGCCATATAGCAATGTTATTGTACAGAAACAATTTCACAGTAAAAAAAACACAGTTGCTTATGTGACGATAAAAAATAAACCACGTGTATTGAAGTGGTTTGTCCCGGGATTTAAACAACAGATGGAAACAGAAGTTGCCACTCTCAAAAAAGCCGCTGGTGAACTACAGGTCCCCCATATTTACAACGTTGATGATCCACGAAATGTCATCACTATGAGTTACATCATGGGGGAAAATCTCTGTGATGTCTTACACGAAAAGACGACTACAATTTCGGAAAAACTGCGATTGATGGTGCTTCTTGCAGAATGGTTTGCACGGTTTCACCAGCATTTCAAAACAGTCGATGAATTCTACATACGTGGCGATCCGACCCTTCAAAATTTTATTCTTGCTGATCGTATCTGGGGAGTTGACTTTGAAGAATCGCGAAAAGGAAAACCTGTTGAAGATATTGCCGGTTGTTGCGCATCCCTGCTTACTACCGACCCCATGTTTACCGCTGAGAAATTCCAGCTATGTAAACAATTCATCAAATCGTACAACGACCGATCACAATGGAAATTGGGAACAATTAATGATGATATTGCCTATGCGCTTCTTGAGAAAATACAATGGCGACCTGGCGACGAAGAGCATCTTAGAACATATGCAGCACGAATACGTAAACACGGCCTTTAATGACAGAGCGGCGACAACCAGAACAGGTCATAATTTTTAAATAGACAGGACCCCATCCGTGCACCGATGTTTATGGGGAAGGACAAACTCATCCCAATTCTAGCAATGGTTGTATTGCTCATTGGCATAGTATTCACAGCATATGTACATGCCATGCAGGCAGGACATGCAACAGACGATGAGTATCTCCTCACTATCAACGGGCAAACATACTCTATAAATCAAATCTTTGCTGAAGGAGAACCGTGCACTATAACTACCGATGACGGGGAAAAGACGGGCATTGCTCTTGATCAACTTATCGTACTCGCAGGTGTTGAATGCCCTTCATGCCACACCTATACTATTAAAGCATTGTATCCTCATCCCTACCAACAAACGGTGGCATGGAGTACTCTCCAAACAGGCATCTTGACTTATGACGGAGACTATAATGCACGAGTGTACTTTCCAAATCTTGCTCATGCATTTTGGGTGTATAATGTTGAAGAAATTGAGGTGACTTAAGATGAAGAATATGAAATTACTCGCAGGAATACTTGTATTTGGGTCTCTCTGGGGATTTTCGGAAGTTATTATCGGATCGGGGCTTAAGGACTCTGGTCTGCCCAGCGGCGCCATTATGACAGGCATATTTGCCATGATGTTTTTGGTATTCAGTAGGCTCCTGTACCGACAGCCAGGTATGCAGCTTGGCATGGGGCTGGTTGCTGGTGGCTTGCGATGGTTCAATCCATTTGTTGGCTGTCATATTTGTTCTGCCTTTGCTATTGTTGGTGAGGCTCTAATTTTTGAACTCATTTGGTACAAAGTAAAAGATATGGAACTATTGAAAACAATGACATTACAAAGTAGCATGGGAGTTATTTCATCGTATGGAGTCTATGTAGGAGGGTATATCATTACGCAGATCCTTACGCCGTTATCGGTTGGGCGGTTCTCTTTTAGTAATTTACTGGTGCTCATCCCTCAGATATTTGCCAGCGGACTGCTTGCTGCTTTACTTGGTGCCTGCATCGTACCCCTGGCGGTCGCAACAGCGTCACTCAATATCTCAGTACACGATCGTCTCTATTACCCAGCAACAATTGGCATCTCTGCACTATGTTGGTGTATTGTAATTATCACGTGGTTTACCGCGGGAGCTTGAAGTTATGGAACACCAAAAAACCGTAAAAGTGTTGAAGTTTCATCCTCAGAAATGTACAGGTTGCAGAAAATGTGAACAAGCGTGTTCCCAAGTACATTTTAAGACTGACGAGGGCGGTGACAAATCTGCGATTCGTATTCTCAAAACAAAACAAGGCTACCAGATGCATGTCTGTGATCAACGAGGATTATGTATCGACATGTGTCCAGTGGGGGCATTAGCCCGTCGAAAGAATGGCATAGTGTGGCTTGATAAAAATACCTGCATTGGCTGTCAGGCCTGTGTGGGATTCTGCCCCATCGGCGCCATGAGAAAATCTGATGCACGTATTGAGCCATTTAAATGTATATCATGTGGCGCATGCGTACGAGCATGTCCAGAACAGGCGTTGGAACTGGTGGAAAAAAAGATTGATGATATCAAAGAAGTAGTATACCATGGGTTGGAGGCACACTAATGGTTGAAGGACAAATCCCTGTTGCTGAGTATGATAGCGGCAATACAAAGCATACCTGGAATGTGAAAAAGCTGCTGAACGCGCACAACATTCTTGCAGAATATACCTATCAGAAAGGGAAGGTTATCAAAGGATACGCTAACCGAACACTGTATGTCAACTTGAGTACCAACACGATTTCAGAAAAACCAGTCACCGACGATATGAAAAAGAAGTTTACAGGTGGCCGTGGATTTGGATTGAAGCTACTCTGGGATTCGATTAAACCAACGACACGATGGGATTCTGAAGAAAACGAACTCGTCATTACGACTGGCCCCCTGTGTGGTACAACCCAGTACGCGGGCTCGGGAAAATCATTATGTCTCACGATTTCGCCATCAACCGACATCATTTGCGACAGTAATGTTGGAGGATTTTTTGGCCCCTATCTGAAATTTACGGGCTTTGACGCTCTCGAAATCCAAGGGAAAGCAAAGGAGGATGTTGTCATTGTTATAGATGGCGAGCAAAGCAAAGTTACCATTGAAACTGCACCAAAAGAAGAAGTCAATTCTCACGTGTTGAATGAACAATTAACACACATGTATGCAAGTAAAGATACCGACTCTGCACGCCAAAAAGTATCGGTGGTGTCTGCAGGAAAAGGTGCTGAACATAGTTGGTGGGGATGTCTAAATTTTTCATTCTATGACATCAGAAGAAAAGTGTGTCGAATGAAACAAGCAGGTCGTGGGGGACTGGGTACTGTACTACGTAACAAACATATCAAAGCAGTCGTTGCCAAAGTTGAACGGTTTGACGGAGTGACAAATCACCCTGCAGATCCAGTGACGCTTGCCAAAGTAGGCACGAAATTACATCAAGAGATACGTGATCTTGACCGCCAACAATGCAACATGCGTGCGGTAGGAACCGTGCATCTCGTGGAAATCATGGACCAATATGATTTGTTACCCACAGAAAATTATCGGTTCGGTTCGTTTCCAAAAGCCTCCAAAATTTTTTCACCCAAGTTCTATGAATATTTCACCAAGATTATCCCTGATGGGTGTTGGCACGGATGTACTATGGCCTGTGCAAAAACGGTCGATGGATTTACAATTATGACGGGACCATATAAAGGACAGAACGTCACCGTCGATGGACCAGAGTATGAAACGGTTGGCTGTGGAGCCAACATGAGTTTATGGGACCCTGCATGGATTCTCGAGTTTAATTTTTATTGTGATACCTATGGTCTTGATACCATTTCCACAGGAACGGCAATTGCCTTTTACATGGAAATGTTTGAGTATGGGATATTGAACAAAGAGCGATGCGATGGGCTGGAATTATATTTTGGCAATTTTGATGCCGTCATGGAATTCTTACATCGGATGGCTCGTGGTGACAAGGGAGAATTTATTATCGTTGCCGCAAAAGGAGTACGGCGAGTAAAAGATTGGATGAAAAAGAAGGGGTGGGGCAATCCTCAGTTAATTGAAGACGCAGGAATGGAAAGCAAAGGACTCGAGTATTCTGAGTATGTTACCAAAGAATCGCTTGCCATGCAAGGTGGTTATGGCCTTACCCTGAAGGGGCCTCAGCATGACGAGGCATGGCTGATCTTCATGGACATGGTCAACAATCAGATTCCAACATTCAAAGACAAAGCAGAGGCGCTGCACTATTTCCCTATGTGGCGGACATGGTTTGGACTCAACGGGCTCTGTAAGCTTCCTTGGAATGATATCGAACCAGCAAATAATGCAGAAACTGATGAGCCGGCAAAGGTCCCTGAACATGTACAGAATTATGTTGAGTATCAAAACGCCGTAACCGGCTGGAATGTAGATAAAGAAGAACTCATTCTACAAAGTGAACGCTGTTACAACTGGCAACGAGCCATGAACGTCTGGTTAGGAAAAGGAACACGAAAAGAGGACTGGATACCGTATCGATCAATAGGACCCGTTACTGAAATGGAATACGTTTCCAGAAAAGACCGGTATGATGCACAACTCATAGAAAAAGTCAGACTCAAAAAAGAACAAGTTGAACGTATGAGTGTGCCTGAGAAGATAAAAGCCCTCTACAAGCATCGACGCAATGAATACGAAAAACTTGCTGATGCAGTCTATTACCGCCGAGGATGGACCCCTAATGGAATACCAACACCGCAAAAAATGAAACAATTAGACATGGATGATTCAAAACTGTTGAAAGTCCTACAAAAGAAAATCGATGACGATGAAAAAGTAGGAAAAAATGTGTGGGGCGGCATCTATAAAAAAGGTGAAAAACCTCCGACAACCGTGCACAACTATTGGGAGAAATGGTAGCGTACCTCTATGAAAAAAACAGATATGGTAAAAAAGAAATTGAAAGGATCAAGTGTTGGAATTGCTGGTGCCGGTGGCCTTGGTTCTAATGCAGCAATCGCACTTGCTCGTGTAGGTGTTGGTCGGTTAGTAATCGTCGATTTTGATATCGTTGAGAAAAGCAATCTTGATCGACAATATTATTTTCTTGATCAAGTAGGCAAACAAAAAGTCGATGCGCTGAAAGAAACTATCAAACAGATTAACCCAAAAATCACCGTTGAGACTCATTCTGTGAAACTTAAACCTGGAACAATGAGCTCTCTGTTTTGCGATGTTGACGTTGTGATTGAAGCATTGGATAGTGCGGAGATAAAAACAGCGTTTATTGAAGAAATACTTTCAAAGCTTCCCCATACGCCACTTATTGCGGCATCAGGGGTAGCAGGCTACGGACACTGTGATCGTATTCATACCATTCATTCTGGCAACCTGCATCTCTGTTATGACGAACAGGCACGTTCAAGTGATAAGGACATTTTGACTGCCCCGCGAGTAGCCCTAATGGCAAACTGGGAAGCAAATCTTGCGCTTGAAATACTGCTAGGTGACCTGTAATGAGCATTACCGTAAATGGCAAGTCAGTACCGTGGGTGAAAGGTGAAACAGTAACTGCATTACTCACGCGCATGAAGTATACGTTTCCCCTAGTAGTAGTGAAAATCAACAACAACGTCATTTCCAAAAAGGAGTTTGCAACAACAGCTATTCCTAACGGTGCCGATGTCGCGGTTATCCATATGATCAGTGGCGGATGAGAATTACTGTATCTTCATGATGGTCTGTAATTCTTCGGTTGATTCTTGAGTTTTAGTAAGCTCCACGCTGATTGTTTTCACCACGCTTTTTGAGACAATGAGAAAATAATTTACCATCACACCAATCGTTGCACCTATTACCAGTGAGCAAAAAACAGTGACTAGTGCATCTGAAAAAAGGTAGACAAGGCATCCTGCCAGAATGATGCTTATCCCCGTAACAATAAAAATTGCTAACAAGAGACGTTTGTTTAACACAACTTCCAAAGATTCTACTGATAACTCTCCTTCTTCCACGCAATCCCCAATATAGGAAACGCGTTCATGGTCTTATATTTTTCTTTATTAATTTATTAATGAATATTTTTAAAGAGGTAAATAAATGTTTACAATACAACAGAATCCACTATGGTTAGAATGGAAAAACTTGAGGCGAACACAAAATAGGTGAGATACATAACCGCCCATGCAGAGGTGTTCTCTAAAAACCTGCCTTTTGCTCCATCGTTCACCATGCAGTAAAATACTAAGTAACCAGGAATGGCCAAAAAAGTAAGAAGCCAGAGTGACTCGGGCAGTAATTCTGCTGAAATTAACAAGGGAATGAAAACAAATGGAAAAAACATAAAAGGAAATGAGAACAATGCCGCTTTTTTCACTCCGAACGTATTGACTAGCGTATGGGTGCCTGTTTGCTTATCAGCATCACTATCCATAATATCTTTAGTGATGGAACCACCTATCAAAAATAACAAAGCAACAGTACCAATAATTAACGGAACTGGCTGAAAACAATTGCCAAACACACACCAGGACGCAAGAACGCCAAGAAATCCCCGAGGAATGGCTACCCACAGTTGATTAAGAACGAGAATGTCTTTGAATCGCGGTCGAAGAGAGTATGTTAGGGTAAACAAGGTAATGAGCAAAAGAAAGCCAACAAACAATGGATGAATCATAATGGCAAGTACGAATGCACTGACATACATAATAAGTGCAACAAGATATGCTTCACGCATTGTAATAATTCCTCGTGGAAGAGGGCGATATGGTTTCGAAAGCTTGTCGGCCTCAATATCAGTAATTTGATTAAGGGTGTTTGATGCACCATTAAGCATTGCTAGCGAAATACTTGCGGGAAGAATAATTGCCCACCAACCTGAAGCAAGACCCAATGAAACATCATTTGAGAAGTAGCTTGCAAGCATGATACAGGTGGAAACAATTAACGGTGCAAGTAAGGTGAATGGACGAATAAGATCGATATATCCTTTTACACGACGCCACGGGTTATGTTTAGTCATGGATTTCTCTCCTTATGTAGTTATTTTGTCATTCCTAGGCATATAAAGATTGTTTGACAAGAATTACCCAAATAGCAAAGAAGGGAAAACAAGCAATTTTATAGAAAAACATTATTTCTCATAAGATATATTGGAGAAAAGGTATGACTACATTTAGAGGATTCATCGCCGTTGAGATTTCACCACCACCAAAACTCATAGAGTTTATGCAAGCAGTTAAACACTCTGGTGCTCCAGTAAAACTGGTTGAACCGCACAACATCCACATCACGCTCAAATTTCTTGGAGACGCAGAGGAACCTTTAATCGATGACATTGACTACGTCATAAGACAGGCAACTGCATCAGAACACCCCTTCCCCATTCGTTTACAGGGAACAGGCGTATTCCCTAACAAAAACTACATAAAGGTTGTATGGATCGGCATTGAACAAGGAGACCCCATTGCTAGGATCGCAAAAACAATTGACCAACATCTTGTGAACCTAGGATTTCCTACAGAAAAACGACCATTTTCTCCACATTTGACTATATGTCGGGTAAAGCATGGAAAAAATAAGGATGAGCTTCTTCAAGCAGTTGAAGCCTATAGTACTGTCCTCTTTAGCGAGTTGATGGTCTCCAATATTTGCTTAAAGAAAAGTGAGTTAACGACTCAAGGACCCATCTATACGACCTTAAAAACGGTATCACTCTCCTAAAAGGTGGTGACTAACATAACGTGGCTAGTAGTTCTTGGACTTATCAATCTCCTTTTGCTTGGAGTCGGGTTACTTGTATTTGTACCAAGAGCAGCACTGAAACTTCCCCTGGCAAAAGTATTCAAAAATCTCAATGATAATATGCTTTCACTTCTCATCATTATTGGAATCGTAGGCATTCATTTACTCGAAGTAAACATCATCGATCCGCAAACAACAGCGTGGGTCGGAACTGATTTCACTGGTGCTATTTACCATATTGAAGGAGATGCTGTCCTCTGGTTCACTCAGCATTGGGTACCTGCGTTAGTCTCTTTTTTTGTGATCATGTACATTGCAGTCTACTCGTTCACCTTATGGTTTTCCCCTGCATATTTTCTACTAACAAACGACAAACGAGCATTGAAAACACTTGCCTATGGATTTGCAGTAATTTATGCCATTGCCTTACCGTTTTATCTTTTTCTTCCAATCACTAATGTCTATACATACTACAACATAAGCTCCGCACTAGAACAGACGATTCCTACCATCGAGCAGTTCTTCTATTCAACAACAACGCAGAATAATTGTCTTCCGTCACTTCATGTGGCAATGACCATTCTCGTTGCCTGGTCCGTGCGGTTGACGGGAAATAAAAAATTCACCATGTTTGCCTATTTCTGTATGATATCGGTAATTTTTTCGGTTATCTATTTAGGCATCCATTGGATTATTGATGTAATATGTGGCGCGCTAGTGGCAGTAGTGGCCATTGTCATCGTACGATATGTAGTAAAAGAGGGGGCAACACATGACTAAAACTCTTGAGCAACAAGTGATAACACAAATCACCTCATCAGCAAAAGAAAAAGCAGTCATTGCAGCAATTGTCAAAGAGCTGACCAAAAAAATCAAAGAAGAGTTAACAAAACAGAACATTCCCGCAACTGTTGAACTGGTAGGATCGATAGAAAAAGATACCTATCTCAGACACAATATGGATATTGACTTATTTCTAGTGTATCCTCCCTCGTACAAAAAGGAAAAAATGGGAAAGCAAGCAATTGCCATCGGGCGAGCATTGCTTGCAGACACAGAAGAGTGTTATGCAGAGCATCCCTACATACGAGGTCGGTACAAGACGTACAAGGTTGAACTCGTACCCTGCTATCGAATTGAAGATGCATCTGAGAAAGTATCTGCGGTCGATAGGACTCCCTTACACACATCATACATCAAAACGCATTTAAAAGAAGAACAAAAACAAGAGGTGCGATTATTCAAACAATTTCTCAAAGGCATTGAATGCTATGGCGCAGAGGCAGAAATAGAAGGATTCTCCGGGTACCTCTGTGAATTAGTCATCCTCAACTACAAATCATTCAAAAAGAGCATACAACAGGGCAGCACGTGGAAATACGGAGAACACATCGCACTTTCCAAAGGGCCGTTTCCATCGTTTAACACCCCTCTTGTTGTTATTGACCCCGTCGACTACACGAGAAATGTTGCATCTGCCCTTTCGCTAGAAAAATTTGATCTTTTTGTTACTGCGTGCAAGGCATACATAAAGCAGCCAAAAATAACATTCTTTTTCCCAAATGAGGTAACGCCTTGGACGATGGAAAAGATACGGAAAATGATACGCAAACAAAATTGCCTATATGTTGGCATACAATTTCTCAAACCAGACATCATTGATGAGAACCTGTACCCTCAGATACGAAAAGGAACTCGATCCATACAAGAATTGGGAGAGCGGCATGGGTTCTCAATTTTAGATACAGCTTATCACGTAGATACAGACCAGCAACAGATTACAATCATTATTAAAACGGCAAAAGAATCCCTTCCAGAGACACTTGTACACCGGGGGCCTCCAACGACATTAAAAGAAAACATGCGGGAATTTAAAAAGAAGTGGGATAACGACAACCGTGTACAAAAAGGGCCGTATGAAAAAAACGGACGATTTTTTGTTGAAATTAAACGAGAATATACAACATTCGTTGATTTGCTTCGAGCAAATATGCCATCATTGAGCTTGGGAAAGCATATCGGCGAAATCATGCAGAGCCAGTATACTATTCTCATCAATAACGAACTAATCACCAAACACTTACAATCTTTCTGGACAACATATTTAGATGGTAAGTTACCTTGGGAACGATGAAAAAATCTTTTTATAGCTCAATCGGATGTGAGTACCGATAAAGGATGCATCACAATTGTAGTGATTCTGCGTTTAACGCGGCGGTGGGTCTATCAACTAACAAAGGACCGCGTGAGGCAGGTCGAGAAGCTGCAGAGAGCACTCTGCAGAAACTCCGGTGCAAACCAGATTTTTTCCTCTTGTATGCCACAGCAGAATACGAGGGCAAGGAGGAATTTCAGGAGATTCTCGATGGCGTTTGGGAAATTTTGCCCGAAGGAACGCCTCTTGTTGGTGGCATGATCAATGGATTTTTAACATCCCAAGGTTGTTATGCACGAGGAGTAGTTGGCCTTGCCGTTTCATATCCTCATATGGATATAACGATTGGCTATGGAAACAATACCAAACGGAGTCCAAAAAAAGCGGCAAAACAATGTACATCAATGGTAAAAAAGGGATTAAAACACCGATATCCCTACAAAGTTGCGCTGAGCATCATCTCAGGTGCCGAACGACCATCACGAGGGGACGTAGAAGACAATAGTGTAGTTTCCTCGAAAATTATCGCAAAAATTATGCTACCCCTGTTTTCCGTTATGAGAAAGGTTTCTCAGATAGGGTTCGGCACAGAAGAAGAAATATTGAACGAGTTTGGAAAGCAACTTCCCGAGTTTAGTATCATGCATGCAACAACCATGAATTTAGTATCATCGGGCATCAATTATCAATTCATTGGGAAAAAGGTATTGAGAGAGACAGCCATTGTTCTTGCAATAGAAATCGACATTCCGTTTCAAATGAAATCGGCAACCGGTGCAGAAAAAATGGACGTAACATTTACTATTACGAAGTGTAGTAAAGATAGAAGAGTCATTAAAGAAATTAATTATAAACCAGCACTTCCCGAATTAACACGATTAATGAAATGGTCGAAAGAACGGATGAACGAAGTAAAATATGCAGACTTATTCTCTAGACATCCTCTGGCATTTCAGAGAGGAGAAAAACTTATTATGCGCCCTATTCTGATGATATTAGGTAACTCAGTAGGTTGCTTGGGAAAAATCAAAGAAAACGAAGTGTCCATTGTTAAGATGTCTCCAGAAAAGATGATCGAAGCAGTTGATGATGTTCTTGCAGACAATAATCCAATGCTGGGGCTATTAACCTCCTGCGTATCACGACAGAGTTTTTTAGGTATCAAGGTATACAAGGTACAAGAAAAACTAAAGCACTATTTCCAAGAAAATCCTTTTTTATTACTCTACGTTGGTGGGGAAGGCATGTGCACACCGCAGGATGAAGCACAATTTTTGAATGAAACGATTACTTCAACGATATTTGAAAAAAGCAGTAAACACCTATGATAACACCCGAGATATTTTTTCTCTGAGTTCCAATGGCTTGTAAGGTTTTTCAAGGAAATGATCATCATTCAAAATGACTTTTGCATTTTCCTTCGCATCATCGGTTCCCGTAACAAAAATAATTTGAATATTTCGCCAGGAAGGATTTTTTTGTAATTTATCAAAGACTTCCCATCCGTCCATCTCCGGCATCATGATATCCAATAATATAAGATCAGGGATTTGATTATCTTGTAACAATTTTATGCAGTCTTTGCCGCTGTACACGCACGTTATTTCGTACTCGGTGTTAAATAGTTCCAAGTTTGATTTTGCAGTATAGGCAACGTCGGGTTCATCATCGACAACCATAATTTTTTTCTTCATACTTTTTGCTCCTCTTACACTTCTCCTTTGTATATTGGGGAGAAGTTAATTACTTTTTTCTGAATTTATCAACATTCGTGGAATGGTAAAGTAGAATGTTGTCCCTTTGCCCAAACCATCGCTTTCTGCCCAAATTTTCCCTCCATGTTTTTCTGCAATACGTTTACAAATTGATAGCCCCAATCCACTAGATTCAAGGTCATGTCGAGCCGGGTCGACTTTATAAAACGTTTCAAAGATCCGATCGATCTGTTCAGAGGTCATGCCAACACCCGAATCAGTAATAGAAATTTTGGTGGCGTCTTTTTCCTTTTTTGCCCCTATTACAATATGACCAGAATTAGGAGTAAACTTAATAGCATTGGTTAATAAATTATCAAACAATTCTTTCAATTGCACAGAGTCTGCTTGCAAGAAGAGTGTTTCATCAATCTTTGCGTCTACAGTAATGTATTTTTCTTCGAAGGAAATTCGTTTATTCTGAATAACATCATTCGTAAGTTCAAGCAGATTAACAGTATCAATATTTAGCATAGTTGTTGGGGAATTCAATCGTTCGAGCTGTAACGTTTTTACAACTAAATCTCTAATATATCGAATGTTTCTGTTGATGACTTGCAAGAGTTCTTTCAAGTTAGAATCTTGTTCTTTCTCCAATACCATGGGAAGTAATCCAATAAGCGGCGTTAGCGGACTTTTCAAATCGTGGCCTAGCTGAATAATAAACTCATCTTTACGCCTAAGCAATAGTTCAATTTCAGCAGTTCGTTCTTGAACTTTTTTCTCAAGATCTTCATTAAGGAGTTGCAACTCATCTTGTGTTCTTTTTAACTCTTGGTTTGTTGTGGTTAATTCCTCATTTATGACTCGAAGATGCTCTGCATGTTTTCGTCGTTCTTCTTCTGCCCGGATTCGTTCAGTGATATCTCGAATACTTCCTTGAATACGCAGTTGTGGTTTTTTCCCTATTACTTCGATTGTTCTATCCAACGGCTTTCCATTAATTTCTATAGGTATCGTATGTCCATCTTTGCAAAGAAGAGTGGTTTCAAAATTCGTTAGCTCTCGTTCCATGGTTGCTGTTTTATTGAAGCGGGAGAAAAATGTCTTTTGTATGGTTTTCCAATCCTTTGCTGGGAACAATATGTCGATATTACTACCTATCATCCCTTCAGATTTGTATCCCGCAATTTTTTCGATAGCGGAATTGATATAGGTAATTCTTCCTGTTGAAGTTATTTGAAAAATAATATCACTGACATCACTAAATAAATCCCTTTTACCATAAGTTATTGTTTTTTCGGTCAATGTCTCAAAATATTCGGCTAATGCATCAAACTTCTGTTTACTTTCTTTTAGTTCCTCTGTTACTTTGATGTATTTCCTTTTCAGTTGCTCGTATGTTTCGTTTGGTTCTTCTCCAAGTAACTGACTATCATCAAGACTTGTATCACCCTGAGAAGAAACGTCTTCGTCGTCCATAAAACAGATGGTTTCACCTAGTTCAGCATTACATGATTCATCAGCAGAAGAGTCTTCTTGGGAAATCTTTGATGCTTTTTGTTGAAACTGCCTGAAGTGTTCTTCGACCCGCATGATCTTCACAATGTCAGGCACCTTTGTCATCATACTTCTCTCCAAAGCAATGGAGCACCCTTCTGCCAAAAGAGCTATAGACAGATTCTCTCGCGCATCCCATCGTAATTGATATGGGTTATGTAACAATTTCAGTCTATAAAAAAGTAACTGTGGCCCCCATATGAATGAAAAACCAAATGTATATATGTACATATTATATGTTTTATGGCAAATGAAAACAATCGGTGTGTATACAAAGAATTTTTCATTATACCATGATGTGTTAAAGTCGCTGAGACGACGGAACATTGCGTATGTCTCTCTTTCTTCAATAAACCATATCCCCAGCAAAATTGGCGTGATTTTAACGTCAAACAATGAACTGCATGACATAAAATCTCAGAAAGTGATTGCTGTTGATGCATACGATACTATCGACCATGCCGTCGACCTAGCACTCCAATTGTTAATTGGAAAAGAGCTCTATGCACAAGTCTACATTGGTATCGATCCTGGAGACAAACCAGGAGTCGCAGTCGTTGGTGATGATATTTTACTACAAAAAACAAATGTCGAATCCCCAGAAAAAGTCGTCACCATGGTAAAACGTCTCTTGAGAGAATATCCTGCTACAGAAACGCTCATTCGCATTGGCCATGGTTCCATCATCACGAGAAACCGAATCATTAATTCACTCATTCCTCTCAGAGTTCCTATCGAGATTGTTGATGAAACAAAGACCAGTGCATCACAACAAAAGAAGAGATATTTGCGAGACAGTGAAGCAGCGGCTGCTATTGCCTTAGTCCCGGGTGGGAAAGTCCAGTGTCGCCTTCCCTTAGAACCAACCAGGGGCGACATTCGACGCATCCAAGAAGAAAGTCGACGATTAACAGATGGAAAGTTTTCTATTTCTCAAAAACGCGCACTCCAAGTATTAAATGGGACTATTAGTCTAAAAGAGGCCATCGAACGGGAGAAAATTGAGAAATAACCCAAATGTTTATGAGTATGTTTCATATGCTCATTGGGTAAGAGTAATGACAATCAAACGAGCGCTTATTAGTGTGTCTGACAAAGAAGGACTTATTGATTTTGCAACGGCAATATCTAAACTTAACATAGCATTGATTTCAACAGGTGGGACGGCCGTTGCGTTACGTAAAGCAAAGCTTGCACCAATTGAAGTATCTACTCTAACTGGTTTTCCAGAAATGTTGGAGGGAAGAGTCAAAACACTTCACCCTGTTGTTCATGCAGGCATCCTTGCAAAACGGAAAGAAAAACAGCACATGAATGCACTCAAAACACAACATATTGATACCATTGATATGGTGGTCTGTAACCTCTATCCTTTTGAACAAACTATAAAAAAACCAAAAGTAAGTATCGAAGAAGTCGTCGAAAATATCGACATTGGTGGGCCTACACTCATACGAGCCGCAGCAAAAAATTATCACGATGTAATAGTCGTTACCAGCCAAAAGCAGTACAATGAAGTCATGCAAAAATTGCAAACTAAAGGAAATTTGACTATCGGAGATCGTGAGAAGCTTGCCGTTGAAGCATATTCTCATACTGCTCAATATGACACGATCATATCTACCTATCTGCAAAAAAAATGGATTGCTGAGACTCTTCCGAACAACTTAAGTGCGACCATGAGAAAAATCCAGAACATGAGATACGGAGAAAATCCTCACCAACATGGCGCATTTTATCAAGCCTTACCGGCAACAACAGAGCCATGCATTGCCACCGCCGTGCAATTGCAAGGAAAAGAATTGTCATTTAACAATATTCTTGATAGTGATTGTGCGATTGAATGTACCAAGGAATTTTCGGATCCGAGCTGTGTCATCATCAAACATGCAACACCATGCGGCATTGCAAGTGCAAGTACATTACTACAAGCGTGGAAAGATGCATTTGCCACTGATGTGCAGTCGCCGTTTGGTGGTATTGTTTCATTTAACAGAGAAGTAGATAAGGATGTCGCTAAAGAATTGTCAAAGTATTTTCTTGAGGTGGTTATTGCGCCAGGGTTTAGCAAAGAGGCGGCATCTATTTTTGGAAAAAAGAAAAATCTACGATTGCTAGTCGTACATGGGCTTGACAAGCCAATCGATCGCAATGGTATCGTATTGCGAAGTGTCATTGGAGGGTTTCTTGCTCAGGATCGAGACATCTGGCTAAACGACAGAAAAAACTGGAAGATTGTCACCTCTAAAAAACCTACCAAAGATGAACTATCAACAATGGCATTTGCGGTTAAATGTGTGAAACATGTAAAGTCTAACTCTGTTCTGTTTGCAAAAGGTACCAGGACCGTTGCTATTGGCGGTGGACAGACTTCCCGTGTTGACGCGGCATGGATTGCAACACATAAAGGACAAGAAAATATCAAAGAATCCGTCATGGCAAGCGATGCTTTTTTCCCTTTTCGAGATGCTGTCGATGTTGCTGCAAAGGCAGGGGTAACGGCCATTATTCAACCTGGCGGATCAATTAGAGATGATGAAGTCATCAACGCAGCAAATAAACACAGAATCACCATGGTATTTTCTGGCCAGCGATACTTTAGACACTAAACGTTCTTTAAATAGAAGCGTATACCTCGCAGTAATGCACTTTCGCACAATACAAAGAGATGGTCCTGCACGAATTGGTGAATATAAATTTAAAAATACCAACATACAAACACCAAACATCTTCTACATTCATACTGATCGATTTCATTCTCCTCGTTTTGCAGACGTACTTATCACAAATGGTAAAAAGCACAAAGAGAAACCCACACTTCAGGTTTCTAATCGCTTATTGTATGCGAAAGACCTTCCAAAGGAATTGCATCGTTCTCGTATGAAAAATGACAAAAAAGAACATAACGAATACCATGTGCTAGTTGGAAACAACGAGATAATAGATGAGGCAGTAAACAAAAATCCCGCATCCTTGTTTATCGTGGCATATGCATATCAATTATTCCAACAACCTAAAAAATTTGTAGAGTTTATTGTGGAATTGCGAGAGAAGATAGGATATCAAAAATTAATTCATCTTCCCGGCGTCGCAGATCCTTCATCGCTTGCTTTACTAGCATATATGGGAATCGATTTTTTTGATTCCCTTTCTGCAATTCGATCAGCAAGAGCACATACACTGCTTTTTTCAACAGGAAGTTATGATAAAAATAACTTGCGAGAACTTTCATGTAGCTGTCCTGCATGCACAAAAGTCAAAGTGCATCCATCTGAACTGGAGTTTCAAGAAATTCTCCATCACAACTATTTTGCATTGTCTGATGAGATAAAAAACGTAAGAAATGCCATTGCACGTGGAAACCTTCGCGAGCTTGTTGAAGCAAGGGTCAGAGTCAGCCCCACACTAACAGCCATATTGAGAAATCTAGATACAGATCATCCCGCCTATTTAGAAGAAAGAACGCCAGTAACGCGCAAAGCTTCACTGCTAGCGACAACAAAAGAGGCTCTCTCTCGACCAGAAGTTGTACGGTTTCAAGAGCGGGTTATCACTCGCTACCGAAAACCACAAAGTGCACACGTATTACTCCTGTTACCCTGCTCTGCAAAAAAACCAT
>JAFGDG010000114.1 GCA_016932245.1 Thermoplasmatota archaeon | reverse complement strand
TCAATATCACCTATAACCCGGGAACTCATCAGTATTCATACAAAGACAAAAACACGCTCAAATGGACCCTGATTTGTGTCCTGTATACACCTTTTCGAAAACTCCTTGAAATTTTTCCGCTCGGTCGGGTAAAACAAACATATCTGCGACTGCTTGGTATGAAAATCGGGAAAAACTCCCTAGTCGGAGGGGTCATTAAAGACCCCTGTCTTACCGAGTTTGGAGATAACGTCACCATGGGAGAATACGCCATCATTTATGCCCATATCCACAACATGCAATATGAGACGATGTTCATGGATAAAATACGGGTGGGAAACAATTGTGTCATCGGGGCTGGGGCGATAATTATGCCTGGAGCAATCCTCGAGGATGATGTCGTTGTTGCAGCTGGTGCACTGGTGACGAAAGGTCAAAGGCTTTCCAAAGGGAAATTATATGGGGGAATACCAGCAAAAGAAATACTGAAAAAAACAATCAAATAAATATTTAAATAGGAATCCTTTATATATTTACACAAGAAAAGGGGAATAATATGAAAAAAATAACAATACTTATAGTAGCGGCGGTGCTTTTTCTTTCACTGTTTATAGCAGCCTCGACTACGACAGCTGTAGAAGATAAACAATCTCAATCCGTATCCAGTTTGACTGCGGAATTTACTCATGCGGTTTTCATCGAAGAAGGAACCACAACCTGGTGCCCCAGCTGCCCGAACGCAGCAGAAGCATTATTCTCTCTTTACGAAAGCGGCGAATACCCCTTCTACTTTGTCGCATTAGTTATCAACCAAAATCCAATCGCACAAAATCGTTTTTGGGGCCATTATCGAGGAAAGGCAATCCCTACGATTTTCTTCGATGGGGGCTTCACTCAGACCGTAGGTTCAGGCACAACCCCTGAACAAACCGAACAACTCTACCGCCCCTTCATTGAAGAAGCAGGCACAAGAACGGTTCGTCCGATCGAGCTGAACACCAGCGTCATCGGCCATGGGGACGCCACGTTAGATATCACGATAACCGTGAAGAACACTGGCTCAGGCCTCTATGTCGGATACCTCAGATCATATGTCACAGAGATACTCTCACGATGGAGAAACGATGCAGGAAACCCGTATCACTTCGGGTTTCTTGATTATGCGATAAAAAAAATTGTACTCCTGGGACCTCAGAAATCACGCACCTTTACAATGACGTGGGATGGCGCGGCAAATCATGGAAACCTCACCTTCCCAGATATCGTTGACGATAACATTATGGTCATCGCCTCCGTCGCTCATTGGCAGCCTCATCTTGTCAAAGAAGTCGAATACATTGGCACCCATTTCGCATTCTACGTTGATCAAACAACAGGGGCAAAAGTAGAATAAAACATCATTGTTCGTTGCCTATCCGTTACAATGCACTCACTCGCCAAGTACAGTACGGAACGTATTTATAATCCATTTTTATTTTTCTACATAAAGGGAAAGAGAGAATCATAGGTGGAACCATGAGGCAGGACCGATATAGGAGACAGATTCTGGTAAAAGAGTTTGGAAAAAAAGGCCAAAAGCTACTCGAAACGAAACATGCGATTGTTATTGGTAGCGGTGGATTGGGCAGTAATAGTGCGAATCTCCTTGTTCGTATGGGAATTGGACGCATAGATTTTATTGATTATGACACTGTAGATAAAACCAATCTGCATCGAACATCGGTTTTTTCAGAACAAGACATCGGTAAATCTAAAGCATTAATCCTTCAAAAAAAACTACAGCTCGTTAATAAAAATGTGCAAGTTAGAGGAATTAACAAAAAAATAACATTAAAGAATATCGAGCCTCTTATACAACATGCTGATGTGATAATTGATGGAACAGATAGTATACCGCTGCGCTTTCTCATCAACGAAGTAGCAATACACCACAATATTCCCTGGGTATATGCAGGAGTTTATGAAACGGTTGGGATGGTAATGGCTATCCTCCCAAAAAAGACACCATGTTTCCAGTGTGTTATCCAGGACTTCCTAGATTTGAGAAATCAAGAAACACCAGTGCTTGGGAGTCTCCCAGCAATAGTTGCAGCCATTCAATGTAACGAGGCGATAAAGATACTAATTGGGCGAATACCATCAGGGTTCATTATCTATGATGTTTGGAATCAATGTTTTGACATTATGGAAATTAAAAGAAATCCACTCTGTCCAACGTGTGGATATAAGAAAAAAATACATGAAAAAAATGGATAAATGCTATGAAGGTAATTGTAAGGATATTTGGACGTTACAGACAAATCACGGGGAAAGATAAGATACAACTTGATATCACAGATGGTAATACTCTCAGAGATGTTGTCAATACTTTTGTGAAGCAATATCCAGCAGTAAAAATTGATAAAAGTCGGATTATGGTAATAAAAAACAAAATGTACTCTTCGTACGATGCCACTATTACGGAGGAAGACGAAATTTCTCTCTCTCCACCGGTGGTCTCTGGTGGATAAACTTCATGAAAAACCATCGAATTTTTCCATATATCATTCCCCTTTTCTTCCTCATAATTATCACTCCTTCAGTTGTAGCGGAACATCAAGTGATTGTAGATTTTTATTATTCTGACACCTGTGGTTCCTGTAAACCAGCTATTACTATCATCGATAATATTTCAACGTACTATGCAGAGAACTACTCAGGAAAAGTCATTATTCAAAAAAAAGAAGTCGGTTCAAACGCAACCAACCGCAATGAAATGCGTACTCGGCAACTAAGCTTTCCCTCCGTAATCATTAACAATGAAACGAAAATCCCTAACCTGAACCTAACGTATGAAACAATCAGTAAAAGTATAGATGAGTACATAGCGAATCTAAATATTCATAAAACATATGACGAGAATATAGTGGACATTCCTTTAATTGGAATAGTGGATCTTTCAAGTCTTTCATTACCAGTGTTAACAATCGTTCTTGGAATCTTAGATAGCTTTAATCCTTGTTCCTTTTTCATTCTTATCTTTCTTTTAAATTTGCTTCTATATCTGCAATCAAAAAGGAGAATGTTACTTGTAGGCGGTATCTTTATCTTTTTTTCAGGATTATTTTATTTTCTATTTATGTTTGTTTTATTTAACACATTGTTGTTAACAGCCTCATTCGTTAGCATAATCTCTACGGCGGTCGGTATTACTGCTATTGCTATTGGTCTCTTCAACATAAAGGATTTCTTCTTATCAAAAAAAGGACCTAGTTTTAGTATCCCTAAAGAAAAACAAATTTTAACATTCAAAAAGATCCGAAAACTTGTCAAATCACCATCTCTTTTTGCGATGCTTGGAGCCACGATTTTCTTAGCAGTGAGTGTAAATTTTTATGAACTATTGTGTACGCTTGGTTTTCCCATGATTTATACCGCAAGACTCACAGAAGCAAACCTCCCAATAGCAGGATATTATACGTACTTGTTTTTCTATAACGCGGTTTATGTGGTCCCTCTCATTATCGTCCTCGTATTATTCACATTTACGCTTGGTAAAACGAAACTTACTGAATTGCAAGGGAAGAAACTGAAACTCCTGTCCGGGATTATGATCCTCTTATTTGGTATCCTTTTCGTAATGGACTATACATTGTTAGAAAATATGATAACTCCAATTGCACTCCTTGGGTTAAGTATCCTGCTTACATTCATTATTTCCTATTTCTGGAAAAAAAATGAGAGTAAAAAGAAAGAACAGAAGCTTTATCGATCAAATGATCAGAACATCTGATAGTTCTATATTCTACTAAGTATCAGAATGTTTTCTATCGTTTAGAGTCATACAATTACGAAAAAAAAATGAATTAAAATAAGAAAAGAGTATTAAAGATCTCCTGGAAACGCTCCGGTTAACAAAGCGTACTCTTCGAAGTCTTCAATCCAGTCAAATTCTTTATCTATTTCACTTTCGTCGATTTTCTTTGCTTGTTCAGAAAGATGTTTTTGCTGTTCTTCTATCAATTCTTCAAGAGGAGCAAATCGTTTTGCTTTAACGACAGGGTACGACAGTACCGTGTCTGCACCTTCCAGAGTACGTAATTTCTCGCGAATGAATTTATTAACGATTTCGGGTGAATCAGCTGCAATATTCATAACGATATCTTCATCTCCAAGACTGTACGAGATGTAAATAGGAAACAGATTAAATGAATATTCATAATTAATTAAATATTCATAGATGGATTTGTAATTCCGCGGATGGGTATAGATACGTATGATATACCGATGAATCGTTGCTGGTCTCTTTTTTGGAATCGGAAAGAATACCGGTTTCATCAGTGAAACTGTGCTTGTATGATGACATTCTGTGCATTTCGCAAGATTTTCTACGAGAAAATGTGCAATATCATCAGGATCTTTCACATTAAAAACAACAGCAACGCTCATCATTCCTTCCGCTTGTGTTGCATACAAGGGTGTTAAATATTTTGTTGCTTCTTCTTTGACGATATGGTTATCTACATAATCCCATATTTTTTCAAGGTTGCTTTTTGGGGATAATCTCACAATGACCATCATAGAATAGTCCTCCAACACTATTTTCGATATCTAGTAAAAGTCCAATATAAGAAGTAGTATAAATATTTTTGGAAAAATTTGATCCTATCAACCAAATTATATTTTATATTTTTTATAAAAATTTAAGGTTTTTTCAACACATGCACCGTTTTTGTTGTAATAATATCAATTCCCATGTTAGCAACATTTTTGAGTATAATTTGTTTAGATTTAATCGGAGCCTTTATTGTAATCTTATGTAGTTCCTCTAATACAGTGAATATTTTATCTTTTGGAACCGAGGTTGTGCTTTTCACACTAACGAGTGGCCATTCACCACCTTGCACATGTATTGATGACGTCAACATTCTTCTTGGATTAAAGACCTCACTTCGCGCATATTCGATTCCTTTCTTACATTTATTTCCGGTTAAAACATCTAATGATGTGCCAGTATATTTTACCAGTATTTTACAACCAATTGGACAAACAATGCATGTGACTTCTTTTTCAATTGTCACTGATTGTCACCTCTATACAATCGTAGGAATTGAGAATCTCAGCAGAGATATGCGCATCAACACTAATCATACTCACTGGGTTGACCCCAGGCAGCTTTTTCTCCAACAGTACTTGTTTTCCAGCCATCAACCGTAGAATTGAAGCAAAGCGAGGTTTAACTGCGCGTAAAGTAAAATGAATCTTACCACACTCGGATATTCGTTGAGGAATAATATATCTAACCCCAACACCAGAACGGACATTCAATTGTTTTTTATCATCTTTTAGAGGACCTTTTTGGTGTTTATTGCTGAAATATTTTGCTGCATTTTCTCCTGCTTTTTTTGCATCAAGAGAAAGCATATCTACAGTATCATAAACCTGGAGGCAATTCCCGCATGCATATACCCCAGGAAATGTTGTTTCTAAATGTTGATTAACTAGTGGCCCACTGGTATTAGCATCGATTTCAATTCCAATATCTTTCGCAAGTTCATTCTCAGGAATAAGACCAAGTGAAAGAAGCAGAGTATCACAGGAAATCTGTTTCTCAGTCCCTGGAATGGGAGTCATTGTATCATCAACTTGTTGGATCGTCACCTGCTCTAATCGCTCCCTTCCAGAAATGGCAGTGACAGTATGATTAAGATACAAAGGGATGTCATAATCATCAAGGCATTGAACAATATTCCGAGGTAGACCGTTTACATATGGGAGTAATTCTATAACTCCCATTACTTGTGCTCCTTCAAATTTCAACCGTCGAGCCATGATCAACCCGACATCTCCAGATCCTAGAATGGCGACTTTTTTTCCAGGCATGATATTGTAAAGATTGATCAATGCTTGGGCGACGCCAGCAGTGTAAATTCCACTAGGACGAGTACCTGGAATCATCGCATGCCACCTTGTTTTTTCTCGGCATCCTGTGGCGAGAATAATAGCATTTGTTTTCAGTTTGTGAATCCCTTTTTTATTTACTGCGATGATTTTAAGTGTTTTATTGAATCGCAACACCATTGTCTCTGTAAGAAAATTAATCTCGTGCATCTGCGCCATTTCTATATATCTCTCTGCGTATTCAGGTCCGGTCATGGATGTTCCTATTTCTTCCACCCCAAATCCATCATGGATACATTGAGGTAGGATACCACCAAGCCAATGATTTCTATCAAGGATAAGTACATGGTTAGCTCCATGTTGTCTTGCAGAAACTGCGGCAGCAAGACCAGCAGGCCCACCTCCAATCACAACAACATCGGCAGTCATCTCAATCATTGTTTCGCTTCCCGTACTTTCCCAGTGAAAAGAGGAGAATTTGGTGATTTCAGTTTTAATTGTGTTACATCCATATGTAACTGCTGTTCCATAATCCGTATTATGTGTTGCGTGCAGAACCCACCTTGACATCTTCCCATTCCTGCTCGACATCGATATTTCACGGATGAAAAAGTCTGTGCTTTTAATGGGTTTGAAAGGGCTTCAATAACCTCTGCCTCAGTGATCTGTTCACAACGACATACAATCCTTCCCCAGCGTTCATCTTTTTGGATCATGGCCGATTGTTCTTCTATCGACATCTGCGAAAAACGTTTTCTATGTACTGTTCGTATTTTTATGTTTGTTTTTTTCTCCATCTTTATCCAATGGGAAATCATTCTTGTTACTTCTTTTGCGATAGCAGGTGCCGCAGTTAATCCAGGTGATTCAATCCCAAGTAAATGAATCAAACCAGCGATATGTTTGCTTTCTTCGACCCGGTAATCCGTCCATCCACCAGTTCTTGGGGAAGAAAGTTTACAACGAATCCCGGCATATGCATTGATAGTTGCATTCTCGGGTAATGTTGGAATGATCTCTCGTGCTTCTTGTAGTAATGTTTTCATCATTTCTTTGGTAGTGCTCGTATCAGTAGAATCATCAAGAAACTCTGCGCTGGGCCCTAGGAGGATGTTTCCATCAATGGTCGGTGTGATATGCACGCCAAGGACACCGAGTTCTTTAATCGGAACAGGATATACCATTGATTGAACCAATGAGTCATAGATTTTATCCAAGACGAGATACTCTCCTCTACAAGGGTACACTTGGAAATCCGGTGCCTCGATCATAGAAACGATTTCTCGACAATTCAATCCAGCAGCGTTAACGACAACATCCGCTTCGAACTCTCCTTTGTTTGTACTAATAACAAAATGATGATCCTTCCGTTTCAAATATGTGACTTTTGTTTCAAGGAAAAATCTCACGTTATTTTCTACAGCGTTCTCAGCAAGAGCTATTGTAAATTCATACGGAGTGATAATACCTGCAGTAGGAACCCAAAGCGCTGCGATACAGGAGATATTTGGTTCTTTCTTTTTTACAAGTGATCCATCTTGTATCTTTAAACCAGCTACCTTGTTTTGATGACCAATGGTTTTCAATCGTTCCAGCTCTTTGATTTCGTCTTCGTTTTTTGCTATAACATATTTTCCAATCCATTTCAGTGGAAATCCAAGTTCGGTTGCAAGCGATTGAAACATTGTGTTTCCTTCAACACAGAAACGAGCTTTAAGCGAAGAAGGAGGTGAATTTATACCACTATGGATAACACCACTGTTTGCCTTACTAGTACCAGACGCAACATCACTTCCAGCTTCGAAAACAACCACGTTTATTTTATACTGGGATAATTCCCAGGCAAGAGCTGAACCAATAACACCTCCTCCAATGATGGCAACCTGATAATTTTTCATTTGACGGAGAATAACCATGCATTATTTAAATAGAATCGGCGTTGACTGATTTGGATACTCGCCAATTTTTTATTCAGTGAGTAACAACACTTATCGATGGAGTGAAACTCATGAATATTGACATTCCATATGGAAAAGAAAATATTAAAGTCCAAATTCTGCACCCCTATGAAATACTCATGCCTAATAAAGTAAAATGTAGAAATGAAAATAAAGTCATCCAGGAAGCGCTAGAAAAGCCTATTGGGAGAGAATCGTTTGAAAAATTTATTAAAAAATCTGAACGGTTATTGATAATTGTAAATGATGCGACTCGGCCGACTCCCTCATCTAAAATCCTTGAATATCTTTATCCTCTTCTTTCCGCTCATCCTGACGTGAAATTTCTTGTAGCAACGGGAGTTCATCGTGCTCCTACCAAAGAGGAATATCAGTATATTTTTGGACGTTTTTATGAGATTTTCAAGGATCGAATTTTCGCACATGACGCGCGAAACGAAGCAGATATGATTTTTCTTGGTAACTCTAAAAATGGAACAGAAATGTATATCAATAAGATGGTTGTTGAGAGCGGGAATGTACTAGTTATCGGCAGCGTTGAGCCACATTATTTTGCAGGGTACACGGGAGGGAGGAAATCGTTTCTTCCGGGGGTAGCATCATATAAAACCATTGAGATGAATCATAAACTCGCTCTAAGTGAGAAAGCCTGTTCGCTAGCACTTGAAGGGAATCCGGTGCATGAAGACATGATAGATGCGATGAATGTGCTGAAAGATATCAATGTTTTTTCAATACAAATCGTGCTTACCGGTGATCATAGAATCTATGCAGCAACGAGCGGAGATCTTTTAAAATCGTTTCAGGCTGCCATTCAATTTGCCAATAAGGTATTTTGCGTTTCGTTACTAAAGAAAGGAAACATTGTCCTTACGATAGCGCCATACCCGATGGACATTGATCTGTATCAATCCCAAAAAGCGTTAGATAACGGGAAGTTAGCATTAGAAGACAATGGCGTTATTATTCTTATCTCGAAATGTCGTATGGGTGTAGGGGAGGATGCATTTCTTGATCTTTTTTGCAAAGCAGAAACCCCACAGGGAGTATTAGAAATCCTTGGTGATGAGTATAAACTTGGGTATCATAAAGCGGCAAAAATGGCAGCAATCGGGGTACATGCTCAGATGTGGGCTGTTACCGATCTCACTGACGATATTGTAAAGAAAGCTATGCTGAAACCGTATCGAAGCGTTCAGAAAGCGATAGATGATGCAGTAAAAATAATGCAAGTTGAAGGAAGGCAGCCGCGAGTAATCGTGATGCCTTGTGGAAGCCTTACGATCCCTGTATTACAAGGAGGAATATAAATGGATTTTCACTGGACTGAGGAACAAAATCTTTGGAGAAAAACCGTACGAGAGTTTGCTCAAAAGAAGATAAAACCGAGGGTTCGAGAGATTGATACGAAGAAGAAAATCCCCGAATCTCTCATCAAAGAAATGGCAACACTTGGATTACTTGCACCTACAGTGCCGAAAGAATATGGAGGTGCAGGGATTGATTGGACGATGGCATGTATCGCAGCAGAAGAACTGGGGCGTGCGGATATCAGCCTTGCGATACCAGTATTGTATCTAGTGGAAGCAGCATGGGGATTTATCTTTAGCCGATATGGCACACCTCAAGCAAAAGCAGAGTATCTCCCAAAAGTAACCTCAGGGGATGCATTTCTCGGCATTGCAGTCACTGAACCAGAAGGGGGCTCAGATATCGTAGGTGCCGTAAAAACCATAGCAGTAAAAAAAGGGGACAAATGGGTACTGGCTGGCGAAAAGATATTTATCAGCGGTGTCGCTGAATCTCGAGCATGGGGTGGTATTCACCTAACGCTTGCAAAAACAGATCCTGAAGCGGGTCATAAGGGGTTTTCCTTCTTTGCGATTCCATTAAAAGAAAACCTTCAAGTGAAAACAACCCTCTTAGAAGATATGGGGCGTATGGGTATTTCAACCGGTGGTTTTACCATGGAGAATGTTGAGATACCATTACAAAACCTCATCGGAGATATAAACAAAGGATTTTACTACTCCATGGAAGGATTTTCTGCAGCACGAGTACTTATTGGCGCCACCTGTGTGGGTGCATCTGAGGCAGCGCTACAATTAGGTGCAGATCATATTAAAACCCGAAAAGCATTTGGTCGTCCTCTCGCAATGTTTGAAGGAATCCAATTTCCTTTTGCAGATCATTTCGTTAAAATTGAGGGCGATAAACTCTTAACATATCGTGCAGCATGGTTTTTAGATCAGATGTATACAAAGAAAACGACAACACATCACGAGGTTGCCTTAGCAGCTGCAATGTGTAAGCTTAGTGCGCCACTCCATGCGTTTGCAGTGATGAATGAAGTGGCAGATTGGATAGGAGCTACCGCGTATACAAAGGAATGCGACATTGAGATGGGGGTACGGGGTGTTCGATCGTATTCCATTGGTGCTGAAGGTACAATGAATATCATGAGAACTATCATCGCACGAGAGCTTTTAGGAAAAGAATTTTTACCTTATACTCAACCACAACAGGACAAATAACCAAAGGATAAAAAATCTAAAAGAGATTGATATCACGAGTGTTTTTTTATATAAATTGTTTGAATATTGACAAATTCTTTAATCCCATACCATGACAACTCACGACCAAGACCTGAGTTTTTAATTCCTCCAAAGGGGAGTCGAGGATCAGATTGAACGATTTCATTGACAAAAACAGATCCTGCTTGTATTTGTTTTGTTAACCCCTCGCCTTTGGTGATATTCCTTGTCCAGATGCTAGAGCCAAGACCGTAGGCGGTGTCATTGGCTTTTTTAATTGCCTCTTGTTCATTTCGAACTTTTATTAATGCTGCGACTGGTCCAAAGGTTTCCTCAGAATACACAGGCATACCAGAACGAACATTTGACAGAACAGTTGGAAAATAATAATATCCTGATTTATTTTGTACTTGTGTCCCCCCAACTATAACTTTGGCACCTTTTTGAACAGATACTTTAACCTGAGCGTCGATCCGTTGCAAAATATCTTTTCGGGCGAGAGGACCAATTTCTGTAGATTTCTCCAAAGGATCCCCAATAGAAAGTTTGTGTACTTTTTCAGAAAAACTATCTGTAAATTCTTGAAACACTTTCTGTAGGATAATGAATCGTTTTGCAGCGATACAGCTTTGACCGGTATTAATCATTCGCGCTTTCACAGCTTGTTCCACCGTGTATTCGATATCTACATCATCAAGGACGATAAATGGATCGCTTCCACCTAGTTCTAAGACTACTTTTTTAAGATAAGCTCCCGCCAGACTAGCGATGCATCTACCGGTCGTATCACTCCCTGTCACAGTTACTGCTGCTACCCGATTGTCCTTTAGTAAACCCCTAACCGCTTTCGATTTAATCAGAAGTGTTTGAAATGTATGAGACGGGCTTCCCGCATTTCGAAAAATCTCCTCAATCGCGAGGGCACACTGAGGCACATTTGATGAATGTTTCAAGACAATTCCATTTCCAGCCATTAAAATAGGTGCAGCACCTCGAAAAACCTGCCAGAATGGAAAGTTCCACGGCATTACCGCAAGAATAACACCAAGTGGAGAGCATCGGACATAACTTGTATTTTCACTTGTGTGGATATATTCATTTTCAAGGAATTTCTCCCCATGTTCAGCATAATACTCACAGACCCAGATACATTTTTCAATTTCTGTTTGCGCTTGGATGATTGGTTTACCCATTTCAGTAGTGATAAGTCTTGCGTATGTTTGTTTATTTTTTCGGAGTATGCGGGATACGTTTTTTAGAATTTTTGCCCGTTCACAATATTCAAGGTTCTTCCAAAGATCAAATGCATGAATGCTTTTTTTCATTTGTTCATGTATTTTTTTAACAGTCCATTCCTTGTATATTTTTAATGTTTCGCCAGTAGAAGGATTAATCGATGATAATACCATATGTTCTCACTTCACGATCATTGTAATCAAGAGAAATGACTTAAAACCTCTTCTCAATCTTCCGAGTAAATTCTTTTTATACATTATCTTATCAGCTGCCATTGGTGATAGAGGAAATATTTATTAAACAATATCTTCTTCTAAAGCTGGCTACAACAATGACAGAAGATATAAAATTCATAAAAAAGGGGGAACAACAAAGCGAATTAAAAAGACCAGGAAAACTTTATCGACTTATTGTAAAATCAAATCATATAGAAGCGATTGCGGCTGAACTTGAACCCCATGCAGAATCACGGTGGTTTCAACATGATGGTGAAGAAATGCATCTTGTCCTTCAAGGACAAATGGAATATACGGTAGGCGAAAAATCGTATAAATTGAGCGAAGGAGATACTCTATGGCATTCCTCTTCATTGAAACATCGCGCGAAAAATATTGGGAATGAAAAAGTTATTTACATTACTGTTGGAACACCACCAACGTTTATGTGGAGTACGCTATAACATACTTATCTTTTCATCATAGTTACGTTTCAGTTTTAAACCTGGGCGCAGTAAAAGAGGTATATATCGATGAAAAGTAATACCATTGAAAACGGTATTGTTACATTAATAAAAAAGGCAGAAACTGAACTACC
>JAFGDG010000113.1 GCA_016932245.1 Thermoplasmatota archaeon | reverse complement strand
TTTTTTGGTCGTTTTCCCTGACCGTGATGCTTGATAAACTTGCGTTGACGTTTTTTACCAATAAAACTAAAATCATTTCGCAATAATCGGATGTATATTTTGTCAGGTAATGGTTCAAGTTGAACGATTTTTTTTGTTTGAAACTTTTGTAGTGTCCGGAGGATAACCCTTCTTGAAAGATGTAGCTCTTGCTCAATATCAGCAACTGTAAGAGGGTATGTTTTTTGTAAGAGTTTGATAATGCGTTCTTCAACCGTTCCTGCAGTAATCTCAATCATCGTATTACCCAAACAATAGAAACAAAAGCATTAACAAACTTTCTACATGCATTCATAGGCGCGCATGCCACGCTTCTTATTATTGTAGAACTTCACCACGTCTTCTTGCATGGAAGGAGGGTACCCCTCAGGAAACTCAATACATCCCTTGCATATATCTGAACCAATAGCTACTTTCAGATCTTCAATACCAGTATACGCAAGTGAATCGGCCCCAATTTCTTTGGCCATGGTATCCCATGTTTTTATCTTTCCATTGGCATCCCTTGCCATGAATTCTTTTTTGCTTCGCATATCAATGCCCAGATAACAAGGAGCGATCAATGGGGGGCACCCAATGCGAATATGTACTTCTTTAGCACCTGCTGCTTTAATGCCATGCACTAATTTTCGTATATTTGTTCCACGGACAATAGAGTCGTCGACAAGGATTACACGTTTGCCATTTAAGACTGAACGCAAATAGGAAAGTCCTTCCTCAACTACTTTATCTCTACTCTCCTGGGTTTGCTGTATAAAAGATCGCTCATCTTTGTCCTTCATGAGCCCTTCATCCAAGGGGACACCTGACTCTCGAGAGAAACCAGTTGCATAGCGTCTGCCCGATTCAGGAACGGGCACAACAATATCTGCATCTACTGGATACCGCTCTGCAAGCAACCGGCCAATTTGGACACGGACACTGTGCACTGAGCGGCCGTTAATGCGGGAATCAGGTTTAGCAAAATAGACAAATTCAAACATACAAGGTTTTTCCTGTTTTTTAATAAGTTGCTTTTCAAAGATATTGCCTTCCTCATCGATGATAACGACAGATCCACCGGGAATGTCCTTCACATACTCGAAATTAACTTTCTTAAAGACTCGAGTTTCTGAGGTGAGGCAATATGTCCCATCAGATTTTCCCAGAACAAGGGGTCGTATCTTGTAAGGATCAGTCATGGCAAACAAAAAGGGATGATCTCCGGCATCGGCGAGAAAGAGCGCGGAATAACTGCCCTTAACCATAGTCATGACTTTACTGCATGCATCAGCAATGGTTTCAACCGCCAGATCTTTTTTATAGAGTTGATCAGCCATAGGAAGTAAGAGCCACTGAATATCGCAATCAGTTCGGGGAGTTCGTTTCATTTTTTTTGCGACTTCAGGACCGTTGTAGATGTTGCCGTTATGAACGGTAGCAAGAAATGGATTGACCAGATACTCGGGTTGTGCATTTTGTTTTAAGGAATCGACATCATCCATCCCTGCTGTTGAATATCGAGTATGCCCAATGCCAACGTTCCCCGGGGTATTGATTTTCCGGTCATCGTTTAACACCTCGCGAACAAGACCTGCATCCTTGTAAACGTGGATATTTCCATCGTACGTCAGTTTCCCAGCAGACGATTGTCCACGATGTTGAATCGAAAATAAACTATGGTAAATTAAGCGTGAAACTGGGCGTCCCCCAATAATACCAACAATACCACACATGACAGAAAGGGGAACGCACAGGCATTATTTATAGGTTGTTTTATACAGAAGAAAAGGCCATTACTAAGCCGTCACTAAATATCTTCCCATTCTTTAAGTACAGATTGCCACTTGTATTCCTTAATTCCTTTAACAGTTTCTACTTTTCGTAAAATTCGTTCATATCCTTTGACAAGTGTTCGCGTTCTAATTTTGATAATGAGATCATAGGGGCCAGCAACGGCACACACGTGATTGACTCCCCTGATGCTCCAGAGCTGTTTCATGGTTTCTTCAATAGGATAACCCGGTTTCATTTTGATAAATACATATGCTTTAGTAAGAGTAAGTGCGAAGGAAACAATACCGAGCACCATCAATACCATACCAATGAATTTTATGAGGAGGAGGACAGGATCGGTGGTAAAGGGTGCAATGATACCTAAGTAGCCTAAAACAAGAGAAACGGGGATGGAAAAAATAATTACCGATGATTTTACCGCCTGCGTAACACTTGCCTTCCCGATACCAAGTGCTCTGATATATACCACAAAAGAAAAAAATGTTCCTATGCCTATGAGTGCAAATAACCAAAAGTATTGAAAAGAAATAGCAATGCCCTCCATAAGAATTGACGTGCCATTAATATAATCATAAATCAAAATAAACACTATAGTAAAAAAACAAGCAAACATGACATTATACAACCGAATGTTTATAGCATCGTTTGGCCGTTGAGCAATTTTCATGGTTTTTAGTTTTCGTTGATAAATGGAAAGGAGCACCCAGCCAGGGTTTATCACTAAAAATACGATAGCTAATGCCTCAAGGCTAATCGATCCAGAAAGACTAATCGAACCAAGAATGGCACCAAAAGTGACAATAACTGCCGATTGTATCTCTACAAGAGTTGGAGTGTCTTTTTCGGTGATAGATTCAATGATTACTAAATACAAAATAACAACTTGGGCAAACGGAAGAACGACCGAGGGATCATTTATCATAGAAAGTAAGATGAAATACCCAGCAGTAAGAACAGCATTTCCCAATCCTGCTAAGAGGTGATAGAGGAGTTCTTCTTTTTTTAAGAGACGTATTCTTCGGAAACTTGGATCAACGGTCTGCTCACCAATGCTCTTACCTTTATATGGTATCGAGAAAAATAGAGTGAATGCAAGAGAGACTATAGCACCGATAATAAAAATTGACAGCCCAAAGATCCAGGGATTACGAATAAATTGTTGCGCAAAGGCATCTACTCCTGAAAGCAGAGCTGCAAGTATTGCAGAAGTGAACGCAAGAACATAGAAAAGATACCGTTTCCGAATTTTTATTTTCATAATGCGATTTCTTTTTCAATAACTTGTGTTGTTGTTTTTTCCACACCAGTAATCATTTGAACCTTATCAGTAACAGTCAGCAACTGATCTAAACTTTTTACGTGTACTCTAACGACAATATCATACTCCCCAGCCACAATAGATATCTTCGCAACATTTGGAATGGTCCTCATTTCTTCGATAGCTCTTTTTGAGTCACCAGGCCGCATCGTAATGAGTATATAGGCATTAATCATGGTTTCACCTTAATTTTGACGCCGAATACAAGTCTTTGATATAAAGTTATCTATAGCACACATATATGGATTGTGTTGCGTCGTGCTGTGTCCAGAAAGAGGTCTTAGG
>JAFGDG010000112.1 GCA_016932245.1 Thermoplasmatota archaeon | reverse complement strand
CGATACGTTGGTAGGAATCCACCACCTTGCATGATGTCGCCTTTGACAAGTGTTGGTGGAATGATTAAATGATACCCTCTTCTTTTTAAGAGTTGTATCGCATGTTGAATAAGAGCAAATTCAAGGGATACAAGTTCATCGAGAAGAAAATAAAAACGTGCTCCAGATGTTTTTGCTGCTCGTTGGATATCAGCACCATGAAGGTCTTCGACAAGATCGACATGTGATTTCGGAGAAAAGGAAAAGTGTGGTTTATCACCCCATTCTTTTACTACCCTATTACCAGAATCATCTTCACCATAGGGAACACTTTCATGTAAGAGATTCGGAAGCGTGAGAAGTAAAGATTGTTTTTTTTCATCGACCTTTTCAATAATGTCCTCTAATTCACTAATGTGTTGAGGTATATTTTTTGCCTCTTGTATAACTGGTGGTATTTCCTCGGTTTTCCCTTCTTTTTTTAGATTTTGGATGGTTTGGGTAAGCTGATTTCGTTTTTGGCGAAGTGCATCTACATCCTGTTTGTATTGTCTCCATTGTTCATCGTATGTGATGAGATTGTTTAGCATTTGTAGATACGTGGGATTCTTTCTTTTTTCGATATTAGCCCGTACGACATCAGGATGTTCTCGAATAAGTTTGATATCTATCATGAATCTTCAACCGATGAGAAACCAGTTTCTTTATAAGAGCCTTTTCATAAAAGAATATATTTCCATGGATCATGATTTATATAGTGGGTAGACCGAAAAAGAGCAATCGAAGGAAAAAACCCACACTTAAAGCAGTTGCAACCATGATAATAGATGATTTTATCAGGTCTTTTATCCCTAGTTCTTTTAATAACACGGCAAAGGTAGCTACACAGGGAAAGTAGATGGTAAGGATGGTTACGGCAATAACCAGCTGAAGAGCAGTGAGTCCAAGAGGGAGAAGCATCCCAACAGCAAGATCTTTTCTGAGGAAACCTACAACAAGTGAAAGGCTTGCATCACCAGGTAGTCCAAATAGAAAATTCATTGAGGAAGCAAGGAGATTTGATATTGCTTGAAGCACGCCGGTAAAGTATAGGATATTAATGATGAGAATACCAAGAAATAGGAACGGGATTGCTTCCTTTATGAACCATTTTACTCGCATCCATGTTTTTTTTAGAATAGCCCGAAAACTTGGACGACGATATGGGGGGACTTCTAAAAAAATCTCTGGTGAAGATCCTTTTACGAGTTTGTTTAGAATCAAGCCCATGACAATATAAAGAATAACCAGGATAAGAAAAACAAGAGCGATATATCGGGCACCATATGGACCAAGAACTCCAAAGACCATAGCGAGTTGTGCCATACAAGGGACAGCTATTGCAAGGAGGGTTGCTGAGATGAACCGTTGTTTTCTTGTTTCCAGGGTTCGAGTGGAGAGCGCTCCAGGAACATTGCAACCCAATCCCAGAAATAATGAGATGATGCCATGTCCATGCATGCCGAGTTTATGAAAGATATTATCTACTAGTGTTGCTAATCGAGGCATATATCCTGAGTCTTCTAGTATTGAGAGTAAAAAGTAAAATGCGATGATATAAGGCAGGACCATAGCAAAAGGAACGTAGATGCCGGTTGTGAGTAGTCCAAGAGATTGCTCCCAAATTATTGGTTGTCCATAAGGACCAATGAGGATTGTGTAAAGAAGCCCTGGTCCTAGGTAGTCGCCAAGTGCGTTAATGAGAGGTAAATAGATGGTGTCAAAGAAGGGATCAAAAAGATAAGTGATCAAAGTCTCTCCGATGAGACGGACTAGCCAAAACGCAAAAAAAATGATTATAAGAGCTAGGGGGATACCTGTAATGGGGCGTATGGTGAGATCGGTTAATCGGTCTCTAAAACTATGGTGTCGATGTTGGATTGTTTCAACTTGTTTTATGATGGTTCCTATCACTACCCAACGGCCTTCATGACTAGTGAATTGGATGTTATTGTTGATAGTTGCTTTGTCTAAAGATGAAACAAGTGCTTTGATTCCTTCACCACTAAGTGCAACAGTTCGTATTACTGGGACGCCAAGGAGTGTTTGTAGTTGTTGATCATCAATATGAATCCCAAGGTGTTCTGCTTCATCAGCGAGATTTAATGCGATAACCATAGGGATGTGTTTTTCAAGGAGTTGTAATGCAAGATAGAGGTTTCGTTCAAGGTTTGTTGCATCTAGAACGTTTATCACGATATCTGCTGTTTCAAGCATCTCTACTGCGACTTCTTCTGCTTTATTGGTTGGTTCAAGGGAATAGGTACCTGGTGCATCAATGATTTCAACATGAGTTCCCTCTACCCGCATTTTTCCTTTTGAGTAATCAATGGTGGTACCAGGGTAGTTTGCTGCAATTACTTGTGCTCCAGTGAGTCGTGAAAAAACAACACTTTTTCCAACATTGGGGTTTCCCATGAGCACGATTCGTTTTATAAAATCACTTCCACCATGATTTTTTGTGCCATCCCACGCCCTAAGGTTAAATGTGTTCCGCAGACTTTGATGGTGAGTGGGCCTTTGAAGGGTTGTTTTGATAGGATTTTTATTGTTCTTCCTTCCTGGATACCCATGACTTGTAATTTATGTTGAAAACCTTTCCCACCCTGAATTGAACAGATCTTTGCATGGGTATGTAATGGAAGGTCTGAGAGGGGAAGGGTATGTAAGTGCATATGTTCACGTTATAAGTATATATGTCGATAAGGTTATAAATAATTTTGTAATCCTAATTATTTTTGGTAATCCTAATTTTTTATCGATCTCTCCGTTTCTTGTTTCTAATTCCGTCTATATATCACCTACTTTTAGGTCCAACAAATCAGATGCCCTCATACCAGTTTGAGCTGAGAAGATCATTCTACATTTTTTCTCAAAATTGCAAACATCAAACCTCTTTTTAAATTTTTCAAGCAGCGGTATTAAATCCTTCTTAATTACCACCGGTCTAATCCTGTAATTCGTGACATTAATCATACTGGACAATCCAGTAATCTTTGTAAAGCTATTTTTTCTCATAATTTTTCTCTTTACTATTTCTTTTAATTCTAATTGTGAGGGTTTTTATTATCCATGGTCTCAGCGTTATCCTTGATGATTTGT
>JAFGDG010000111.1 GCA_016932245.1 Thermoplasmatota archaeon | reverse complement strand
GTGTTGTTGATTCAAATAATATATATATTAAAAACAATAAGTTGATAGCTGAGAGAGTAGTGTATAGCGGCAATGCAATAGCAACAGAGCAGTTTAACACTACGCCTGCAATTGTGACGGTTCCCTCAAAGGCATTTGATCCGCTAAAAAAAGATGACGGGCGCAAAGGCGAGATTACTACCAAGAAAATCGAGGGAAAAACATCTGCATCCAAGATTGTAAAGGTCCAGGAAATGAAAACAGAAGGGGCAAATGTTGAAGATGCGGAAATTATTGTTTCTTGCGGCCGAGGATTCAAAGATAAAAGCGATATCAAATTAGTGGACGATCTGGCTGACGTTTTGCAAGGAAAAGCCGTTGGCTGTAGTAGGCCTATTGCTGCAGATCTCAAATGGCTGTCTGAAGATCATTGGATCGGTCTTTCGGGTCGTAAAGTAAAACCAAAGCTGTATATTGCCGCAGGAATTTCTGGGCAGATCCAGCATATTGCAGGAATGCGTGACTCGGGCATAATCGTTGCGATAAACAAAGACCCTGAGGCGCTTATTTTCAAATCAGCCGACTATGGCATTGTGGGAGATCTCTACGAAATATTGCCGAAATTAACAGCTGCAATTAAAGAAAAGATGGGGTAAACTTCCTATCTTTTGTATATTATATTCGCCAATTCATCCAACTTGATGCGGAGGAGATAGCTATTAGCAGAGAACAAGATAAACAGCTCATTGAGGAAATCCCCAAGGATAAGCTTGCTGATTTTGTGTTCATGCATCTTCGAGACATGTGGGCCGTTGATGGATTATATTATCTTGGTATTGAAGAACACTGGGGAACAGAAGCGGCAACAGAAATTGACCGGAAGGTATGGGAAGTGATGGGAAAAATTGAGGCGCGTAAGATAAAATCACTGTTCAACATCAAGGGCAATGATATCAAATCCATGATCGAGGGGTTGCAATACTCTGGTTGGGCAATGGATCTAGAAGATAAGGAAATTGTTGTTGAAAAAAACAGAGCCGTCTTGAGGAATACAAAATGCCGTGTGCAAAACACACGTTTACAAAAAGGATTGACGGAGTTTGGGTGTAAACCAGTGCGGTGGGGGTTTCTAAAGTCGTTTGCACATGAGTTCAACCCCGATATCAACGTTGACTGTGTAGTCTGCCCACCAGATAGCCATCCTCCAGATTTATGGTGCCACTGGGAATTTATCATGAAGAGGAAATAATATGAAAACATCAAAAGAATATAAAGAAAGCTTACGTAAGATGGAGGCGAATATTTACAAATTTGGAGAGTTGATAAAGGATGTCACCACACATCCTGCTACAAAAAGAACCGTTGAAGGACATGCACAGATTTTTGATGCTGCACGACAGCCAGAACATAAAGATATTCTCACTACTAAATCTATACTGACAGGCAAACAGGTTGTTCGCTATCTCTCCGTCATGCAAAATGCAGATGATATGATTGCAAATACAAAGATGAAACGTCTGATGTTTAATCTCACCGGTACATGTACTGGTGGAAGATGTGCAGGGTTCAACGCGATAAATGCCATGTGGGCAACAACCCACGACATCGATAAGGACGGTGGAACGGGGTATCATAAGCGATTGCGAGCCTGGTTGAAAGATGCGCAGGAACGTGATATTACCATCTCCGGTGCACTGACTGACCCAAAAGGGGACCGATCAAAATCACCAACCCAACAACAGGACCCTGATATGAGTCTGCATGTGGTTGAGAAACGAAAAGATGGTATCGTGGTGAGAGGTGCCAAGGTAATGATTTGCGGTGTTGCCGCGGCCAATGAACTCTTCATCATGCCGGGAACTGGCTATAAAGAGTCGGATAAAGATTATGCCGTTTCGTTTGTCATACCCCGCGATATTAAGAATCTCACGATCGTGGAAACCCGACGTCCAAGCGACACCAGAGAACAAGAAGAAGGCTTTGATGTACCTGTTGACATTGGCGGCATTACCCAGGCATATCTCCTGTTTGAAGATGTGTTTATTCCTAACGAGCGAGTATTCATGTGTGGCGAATATGAGTACGCCGTTCGAGCGGTTATGAACTTTATTGCACCATACCGTGCGGCTATTGGTGGATGCGTTGCCGGGCAAGGGGATGTCATGATAGGCGCCGTTGCACTCATGGCACGTGCCAATGGACTTTCTGAAAAGGTTTTTAGACAAAAAATCACGCAGATGATCATTAATAACGAAACGACATTTGGCATGGGTATCGCTGCCAGTGCTCTTGGTTACAAACATCCCTCGGGCGTATGGATACCTAACCAATTACTTTCCAACGTAAATAAGGTGCACGTGGCAACATTACCGTATGAGACAAAACGCATAACACAGGATATCGCGGGCGGTATCGCAGAAACAGGATGTCTACCCTCATACCAAGACATTAATGATCCACGCTATGGCAAGTTGCTTAAAAAATACCTGAAGGCAAACTGTGATGGTGAAACCCGAGCAAAAATCGCTCGGCTCATTGAATGGTTAACGATTGGCGCAGGAGTGCCTGGCTGCATGCACGGTGGCGGTTCACCGGACGGTGCAAAACTCATGATTAATGCAAAAGCAGACATCAACCACTATATCGACTTAGCAAAACGACTAGCGAACATTACCGAAGACATACAGGTTGAACAGAAGAAAAAATAAGTATATATCTTCTCCATTATAAGAGGTGGAGTTTCTCTTATGCCAAAAACGCTCAAGAAGAACACCATTTACCAGATGGATTGTCTCAAAGGCATCAAAGCGATGCAAAAGCAATCGATGCTTGTAGAGGTTATTGTTACCTCCCCACCATACAATATTGGCAAAGAATACCAAACGTATAATGATGTGCGACCGCGAGATGAATATCTAGAGTGGATGGAATCAGTAGCGAAAGAAAGTCAACAGATCATGACTGAGGAGGGGTCCTTTTTCTTAAATGTCGGCGGAAAACCGTCTGACCATTGGATTGCTCTAGATATTGCGGCACGGTTTCGGAAATATTTTGTCATGCAAAATGTAATCCATTGGATCAAATCTATTGCCATTCCTCAAGAAGACGCGGGCAAATACCCCAATATTACCGGTGACATCTCAGTTGGCCATTATAAACCCATTAACAGTAACCGCTATCTTAACAGTTGTCATGAATATATCTTTCAGTTTACCAAAACAGGAGAAACGCCCCTTGATAAGTTAGCGATTGGCGTACCGTATCAAGATAAAAGCAATATCGGCCGATGGAAGGCAGCTCAACAGGACATTCACGATAGGGGAAATACCTGGTTTATTCCCTATGAAACCATTCAAAAGTCGCGACCACACCCCACCGTCTTTCCTATCAAACTCCCAGAGATGTGCTTAAAACTCCACGGCGTGCAGAGTATTAACCTTGTAATGGACCCTTTTATGGGCATTGGTTCAACAGCACTTGCATGTAAAAAAATGGGAGTACCTTATATTGGCTTCGAGATCGATCCTTCCTACATTGACATTGCAAAAAAATGTTTGATAAAGAGTACGCAAGAAACGTTACGCTGTTGACAGGACGGATTGCGTTGCCTTCTGTTCTTCCTGTTGCGTGCCAATGTAAATATCTTTATTACTAGCATTAAACTCACTTTTTAGTCCCACGTTTAGATAAAACAGATCAACAAGTTTCCAGTCGACAAGTTTCCAATATTTGTCATTTTCCTCTTCGATTTTCCATCCAATGAGAAGGTGGCGAGCATTAGTGGTAATCTTTTTGCCATTTGAATAGTAGAATGAACGGAAGGTGTCATCCCATTGCTTGCTGGTAGCTTTTGATTCTAGGTAAGTTTTTCTCCCGTGTCGATCGTCCAATTCCATATCAGGATATCCTTTTTCAATCAAGAGGCGCGGTGAAAGATCAGTTTTTCTTAATTCTTGAACAAATTCTTCTTCAATAGCAATACCAACCTCATTGATACGATTTCCCTGAAAACGACGCCGTGTTTTGTGACAAATTTTTAGAAGGCTGTTGGCAGCCGTTGCTAGTTTCTCGTACAATTCATTATCCTTTGAGTCTGCCCTATCAAGAAAAAAAACCATATAACCAGAGGTTGCCTCAACAAGTTCGGGAAAGGAAACCTTTCTGAGAACCTCAGATGCTTTCACTGCCGATTGGATTAACAAGGCTTTATCCATGAAAACCGTAATTATATAAAAGTAGTATTATATATAATATACGCTGATTATTTCTTTCTGTTGATAGCAAAACGTTTAAGCAAAAAAACTTAATGATGTAAAGGGGCTTGACATGAACGTAACATGCGACCGGTGTAAAAAGACGTACAATGATATCTTTGACACCCATGTTCGAATAGACTATGCCGAACCGGGGAAAGGAAAACCATACGAGCATCATCTTTGTCTTTCTTGTAGAAAGGAACTAATCAAGTGGATGACCGAGCAGGGATAGGAGAAGTTCTCATGAAGACAATACATGAAGATTTTCGAAAAAGGGTAGAAGATATTGCGCATTTATCTGAACTAGTGAATCCTGCCAATACACAAAAAATTCTTGAAATGATGCGCGAGCACGTTGATGAGATTGCCATACTCCATGCACACAGTAACCAACATTGGGCCATAGAAACTGCAGACCTTATCGTACTTTGCTATGAGCTATTGTTGGATGGACAACAGAACATCGATGATGTATGTACTCGTTGCTTACCACGATTCGAAAAGAAATTACGGCACCTTGCTGTACAAAAAAAGAAGATGACTAGACATTCTTCAGAGATATCTTTTTAAACAATAGCTTCTATATGATGTACCCGGGGCAACTTCATGAAAAAAGAGAATTGTCCGTTTTGTGGGCACCGCTGGATACGACGTTCGGGTGAATCCCCTATCGCTTGTCCCAATTGTTGTGCAAAGTATTACAGCCAGGAACAGTTAGAAAAACGGAAAAGAAAACAACAAGCTCAGTAGATAATAGAGAGCTGGCATTCATGATGAAAAGATTAGAAAAGGAGTGGAAAGAAGAACTCGATCCTGCAGCATATCATGTCTTACGGGAGAAGGGAACAGAGTCGCCCTTTAGTGGAAAGTATCTCAACAACAAAGAAACAGGTACATATCTCTGTGCTGCTTGTGGAAATCCTTTATTTTCTTCTGATACGAAATTTGATTCTGGTTCAGGATGGCCAAGTTTTTTTGATGCTCTTGACCGAGGCAACATAACAACACAACCAGATCACGGTCTCGGGATGGAAAGGATAGAAGTGTTATGCAGTCGGTGTGGCAGTCATTTAGGACATGTGTTTGATGATGGCCCCCAGCCAACAGGAAAACGGTACTGTATTAATTCTCTGGCGCTTGCTTTTGAAAAACAATAGACTTTATTTAGTGGAAAAATAAGAGGCGATAATTTTGAAAAGGGGGTAAAAAAAGAAGGGGGCTGGCCTCATTAGGAGGGGATGGGATGCACTCAAAATAACTACCAGCCCGATTCCTTCCATCCCAGGAAATATTGTGGGGTTTTAAGTACCTTTTTCGTAGCTAGATATGTATCTAAGTATGTAGGTTTTCATTTTGACAGTGTGCAGGGACATATGTCCTGTCCTAACAAAATTTCATTTTGACAGTTTACCGCGACAGCTTTATATAGATTCACTGACAGAAAGAACGTTGTATATTCTCCAGGAATATTGAAAAATGAGAGGTGGAACAGACATGAAGCATCATCACAGTAAAATTGGTGAATATGGTATTCGCTGGGAAGCAGTAGAGGGATATACTACTAAGAGTGGTAAAAAAATCCCACCCCATATGAAAAAAGTTGAATTTACGTGGAAAAAACATTATACGAATGCCTAACTCCTCCTTTTTATTATTCATTTTGAATTTACTTTTTTGTTCCCATAAATGTTTTTAATAGTCTTACTGATTACCCTCATGATTTGTGGGGGATCTTTAAATGAAGAAAACATATGTTGTTTTGTTAGTAATCATCTGCATTTTGATGATGTCAATGACTGGGCTGCAAGCACAGAGAATACGTGAATACGACACAGTAGCGAAACAAGTACCAAGAGCAGTAACAGAACCTGTACGTGGGGAGTATGTTGTTCAATGGCAGATGAATTTTGGTGATGATCGAGGATATGGTGCCCGCTATGAAGGTCCACAGCCCATTGGTGATTGTGATAATGACGGTGATAATGAAATGCTGGTTGTGGGGAGGGACAATAAAATTAGGGTTTTTGAATGGGATGAAGACAAACAAACATATCTTGAGGTGAATACGCTGTTTCCACCATTCTATCCATTTCAAACACCAGATGCTGGAGGTTTTGCCATAGGTGATTTGACAGGCGATAAAAAAAACGAAATCGCAGCTACCTGGGGAACCTCCGTTCATAAATACATTAACGGTAAGTATCGAACCATTGGATTGAACTCTTATGTATTTAATCTCGGCGGTGGAAGCGCAGATTGTCTTATTGGTGATTTCGATACCGACGGGACGAATGAATTAATTGTGACCGGGGGTCCAATGACTGGTGGGGGGACTGCACCTGAAGTCGTGATATTCAAATGGACCCCACTTGGCTTGGTCAAAGTAGCCGAGTGGAACAATCCCTCTAGCAGTTACACGTATGTTTATTTTCCAGGAATTGGCGATATTGATGAAGACGGGAAAAATGAATTGGTTGTTGGTTCAGGATTCAAAGTATACGTTCTCGACTGGAACGAAGAAACTGAAGAGTTCGAAGAGACTGTCATTAAAACAACAGGGGAAGACTATTACCCCTTTGGATGTGTATTAAAAGATAGTGATAATGATGGAAAACTGGAAATCCACCTCAGCTACTGGAATCCCATGATTTCCATCTTCGAATGGGACGGAGATGGTTACGAACTAAAATTTGAAATTGAATGGCCGGGGGAAGGAACGCTTATTGAAGGAATTGATGTAGGTGATGTTGATGGCGATGGTATGCCGGAGGTATGCGCAGGCACTCATCTCGTTCACATCTTACAATGGAATGGAACAACCTATATTGAAGAAGCCGTGCTTCCTACCTTTGGTCATCTTGCCGTTGTTTCCATTGGCGATTGTGATAATGATGGAAAGAACGAAATTCAAGCAGGATCAGTAATGATCGATCACCATGAGGACTTTATGTGCTGGGTATACAAATATGAGGAAGATCCCATTGAAAGAGCATCTGTGAATGGAGCAAATGGAGCATTGCGCGTTCATACGGAGAGCAACATTCTCAATTTGCCCATCAAAAATGCATCAGTTGCTGCCTGGGACGAAGCAACCAACATCTGGCATGATATCCAACCAGAGAGGGATAGTGCTGATTACTACGCAAGAAACGATCTCCCTGAAGGTGAATATCTTCTACGGGCACATATGGAAGAGTATGTAGATCAAGAAACAACTATTACCATTGTTGCAGGAAAAGAAACAACATATACCTTTTCTCTAAAACGAGCAAATGCACATGGCGTTTCTGCTACATTTTCGTCGACATCGTTGATTTTTAACCCCCTTGTCAAACAAGGCATACTACACAATATGATCTTCCAACAACGTAGATAATAATACAGATCGCAATTCAAGAGTTTACAAAATGTTTATATCTAGAGTCCATGATGTAAACAAGTAAAAAGGAGAGGACATGCCTAAAATTCTCCTCACTACTGTTATGAGACCATTCTATGTCGATTCTGACGATTGTACCTTTCAAACACAACCAGAACTATTTCATGGACAAATTACGCTGGCCCAAGGGTTGTTCAGTATGCGAACCTACTCCGGCGGCTTTGGGTTAGAGTATATCGCGCTAAACATCAAACCAAAAACGGTTGTTTTGAACTACCCTTCCGAGCAAGAGTTTATCAAGGAACTGAAGAAGGGATACGATTATGTAGGCATCTCCTACGTCATCTGTACCCATCGAAAAATGGAAAAAATGTGTGCCCTGGTACGAACACATGCGCCAGACGCCAAACTCATTCTTGGTGGCTATGGAACCGCCGTTCTTGGAGCAGATGAACTTGCTGATTACGTCTGCCGTGAAGAAGGAGTTACCTTTATGCGTCGACTCCTTGGCGAGGATATTGATGCTCCGCGGGAGCACCCAGTTATCCCTGAAAAAAAGAAAATCATGAATGTAACCGTGAACCAAGGATCAATCCTTCTTGCTGGGCTTGGCTGCCCAAATGGCTGTGATTTTTGTAGCACCTCTCATTTTTACAACCGGCAACATATTCCACTATTAAAGACCGGGAAAGATGTCTGGGATGCCATTCTCAAGTGTGATGCAAAACTCCATACTCGCCTTGTTGGCATTATGGAAGAAGATTTTCTATTGTACAAAAAGCGAGTGATGGAACTTGCAGAGTACACAAGAAAAGAGATGGTGAATCCGGTACGCATGGCAGGTTTTTCATCGATTAAAGCAATCAGTATGTATGATCCGGTGTTTCTCGCAGAGATGGGCATAGAAACACTCTGGGTTGGTATTGAATCAAAAAGCTCTCAAGACCTTCGAGCAAAACAAGAGTATCTTACAAAAAAAGTTTCGGAGGAGGAAACAGCTATCTCTTCGTATCCAAAGATGGACAAGATAGACATCAAGAAGACGCTCCGTAGTCTTCATGATGTAGGTATCAACACTCTTATTTCGATGATTGTCGGTCTTGAACATCACACGGAAGATCTGGTAAAACAAGATTTAGCATATCATCTTTCTCTTGATCCCACCCTCTCTCAGTTTCTTATCTATACACCTGTTCCTGGAACACCACTCTATACCTGTTTCCACAGAGAAGGGCGCATCCTAAAGGATATCCCACTCCACAAAATCGATGGGTTTACCTTGAGTTTCAAACACAACCATATCGATGGAGAGCGTATGAAACAGCTTCAACGATACTGTTTTGAACGAGATTATCAACAGTTGGGTCCATCCGCCTTCCGATTCATCCAAAAAAATTTGAAGGGATATCTCCGATTTTATGATTCTGATATTCCTATTCAGCAGGCTCGTGCTGACGTGTATGCTGCAAACTGCAAAATGTGTTATCCGCTGTATGATATTGGTGTAAAGTATGCACCAAACGATAACGTAGCAGCAATGATCGCCGATCTTCGTGATCGTGTATATGACGTCTTTGGTGAGCCACGTGCAAGTCATAAAGTAAAGACGGTGTTTGCAAAAATAATTGCAAAACACTATCAAAAGAAAGTAGAAGAAAATAAGGTTACGATACAACCAAAACTACAGCGGATTGTCTATGGTGAAACAGCAAACCCCTCCCTGCTACAATACTATGCAAAGCTGCCCCCTAAGACAACAATGCAGTAGAGCATATCTTTTTATGGTCAAATTCATTGATGTTACTGGGGAGAAACAATGGTAAATGAGAAAATAAAACCATATCTACAGGTTGGCAATTTACTTATCGCGTTTCTTACCGTTATCATTAACATTCTTGCCAATGCACTTCCGTTGAATGGCAAATATACGGGCGATATTGCTGGCAACATTCCAAATTTATTTGTTCCCAGTGGTTTGACCTTTGCTATTTGGGGTGTCATCTATGTGCTTCTCATCTTGTTTGCTCTGTACCAAGCACGAGATCTCTTCTCAGCAAAGAAAATTGAGATGCCGTTTCTGCATAGGATCAGTTTTTGGTTTATTCTTGCAGGAATTGGTAATATTATATGGATATTTTTATGGCATTACGAGCAAGTAATCTTATCGATTTTGCCCATGCTTCTGTTATTTGTTTCGTTGCTTGCCATGTATCTACGTCTGGAAATCGGAAAAATCAAGGTAATGCTTAAAGAGAAACTCGCTGTACATACCATGGTCAGCGTCTATCTAGGATGGATAACTGTTGCTACTATTGCTAATGTCACGGCTGTTTTAGTCACGCTTGGTTGGGACACCATGATACTTGATACTCAAATTTTGCTGACGTTGGTTATCCTTATTGTTGCTACAATTATCGGCCTGCTAGTTCTCATACAACGGGAGGACATTGGCTACACGTTAGTTATTATTTGGGCGCTACTTGGTATCGCTATTAAACGCATGCAATCAGATTCCGTTTTTGATCTTCGCACGGAAGTTGCGTATACTGCCTTAGCGGGAGTAATAGTCCTTACGATTTTACTGATAAGCATGATAGTTTGGCACCAGAAGAAAACACAGATTGCATCTTAGGTAGATGATGGTTGCTTTCTAAAAATAATCAAGGGAATCAACGACACCAGAAGACCAACAAGCACGGCATCTATACCTGGAGAATCAAGCATAAGCCAGAACAAGGAGATGGATCCTCCAAGGATAAGGGCTAGAAATGCACCCGTTGAAGTAACTTTTGTTTTCTGTTTGTAAAATCCAAAGATAATCGGGAGTGTTAGCCCTGCAGTAAAAATGGTATACGCTACCTTCAGAGTAGCAATAATGTCATTAAGATATAATGCTAGCATGAGTGCCAATAGTCCTATCAGAAGCAAGCCTATCCGTGAAACAAAGATAGTCTTTTTTCGTACAATATCAACGCTCAGCACCGTCCCTGCAGAAATTAACACGGAATCAGCAGAAGACAACATGACTGAAACAAAGGCTGCCAAAATGACGCCTGCAAGAAGGGGATTCAACTGTGTAATAGCAAGAGGCAATGCCTGGCCAGATTCAGGAGCAGTAAGCCCCGGGACCAACACAAAAGCTGAAATGGCAATAACCCCAATTGCTATTGCAAATATCAACTTGAAAACTCCTGAAAACAACGCACCTGTTCTTGCCGTTTTTTCATCTTTTGCAGAAAGTAATTTCGAATAAATATCTGGACCAACAATGTGTGGCATGAGCATCATAAAAAAGAACGAGGCCATCGGAAGAATACCAATACTGCTGTTTATGGGAAATGCCAAGTGCTCGGGCGAAAGCCGAGAAAGATGTGGCAAAGCCTCCATTAACAGCAATGGTGCAGCAAGAAGACATACGCCAACAATCATGATGACAAATTGAATAATATCAGTATATACCACTGCAAATTGACCCCCAACAATAGTGTAGAAAATAAAGAGCAGGGTGATGCCAACAAGCAGCAGCTCATATTCAACGGGAAGAAGAACAGACAAGATGGTGCTGGTCCCTTGAATTAATAATGCAATCCATGCAACTTGTGTCAATAAAATCAGGATAGCTGCTGCGAATCTTGTTTTTTTATCAAAGAGATGTCCGGTGATTTCGGGGAGAGTATACAAGCCTGTCTTTCGAACGAGTTTTGCTAATGAAAAGGCAAGAACAAGTAATCCAACTGCCCCGCCAATATCCAACCACAGTCCGGGTAAACCAGAACGGTAAATCAATGCCGCAGTGGCAATAGTTGCTGACCCTCCTACAACTGTTGCAGTAAGCGTTGCCGTGAGAATGCCGGGACCAAGACTTCGCTCAGCAAGAAAAAAACCATTTACCGATTTTATTTTGCGAGAGGAGTACAGTCCAACAGCAATAACGGAGACCAAATAAAAAACCAATATCCCTAGTATGGTAGTCTCGTCCATCTGCAGCATTGCATGAACACCGGCTTTATAGATTTTTGGTTAACATTTAAATTCCCTGGCGCCATTCAAAGGGACCTATGCCACAGGATACCCTCCAAATAGAAATCAGAGACAAGGTTGCCTACATTCTTCTTAATCGGCCAGAACGATTAAACTCGTTTGACATGAAACTGGGATCAGAACTCTACCATGCCCTTCATGACATCAAAAAGAATGTGGAGATTAGAGCCGTCGTGATTAAAGGAACGGGAAAAGGATTTTGTGCGGGTGGCGACGTCAAAGAAATGCATGCGGCCACAAACAAATCTCAATATTTACGTGACTTAACTCGCAGCATTCATCGATGTGTCATTGAAATACGGACCATGGAAAAACCAGTGATTGCCGCCGTTAATGGTGCCGCCTTTGGTGCAGGATTGTCGCTTGTGCTTTCCTGTGACATTATTATTGCAGATAAAAAAGCAAAGCTTGGAACTGCGTTTATTGGTATCGGGCTTGCCCCTGGTTGCGGCACACAGTTTTTTACCAAAATTGTTGGGTATCAACGAGCGTGCGAGTATATTCTGACCTCGAAAGTGTTCACGGCAAAAAAGGGTGAAGAGATTGGCATCGTAAATGTCACTGTTGATGCTGATAGATTGGATGAAACCGTCGAAGAGTTTGCAAATAAATTTAGAATGTTACCACCTATTGCAGTAGGCAAAGCAAAAATGCTTATCAATAAAAGTATGGAAAATGATATGTCTACTCATCTTGAATTGGAAAGCAAGACTGCATCATACGCCGCAGGAACAAAAGATTTCGAAGAAGGAGTAGCAGCCTTCAGTGAGAAACGAAAACCAACCTTTACAGGAAAGTAATATCCATCGACGATTGTCGTAAAAACTTTAGAAAGGTTTATCTAATTTGCCTATAATCGTCAGGCTGCGTCCGGTTCAATATTTCATGTATAAAACGGGAGGAAACATGAACTATACAACCATCAAAATCAATAAAGAAAAAACATCATGCGTTGTCGCACTCAACAGACCTGATGTACACAATGCAATGAACGAGCAGCTCATGAAAGAGCTGACAAATTGTTTTACTGAACTATCAAAAGATGAACATGTTCGAGTCGTCATTCTCACAGGAGAAGGAAAATCTTTCTGCGCAGGTGCTGACCTTCATTGGATGAAAAGCATGGCTACGTATTCTAAAGAAGAGAATATCAAAGACAGTCGATTACTGCTCGATTTATATGAGACCATCTATACCTGCCCCAAGCCAGTTATCGGCAGAATCAATGGACACGCTTTTGGTGGAGGACTAGGACTCGTAGCAGTCTGTGACATCACGATCGGGGTTCCTGGAAAAAAATTTGCGTTTAGTGAAGTAAAATTAGGAATCATTCCTTCAGTCATATCAACGTACGTCGTGAGACGCATTGGCCTTGCACATATGAAACGACTGTTTATCACTGGAGAACGTTTCACCGCCGAACACGCAAAAGAGACAGGGTTGCTCGATTATGTTGTTCCCGAAGAGAAGCTTGATGAAGTCGTGCAAACGTACGTTGACCATCTACATTCGTCAGGCCCAAACGCAATCAAAGAAGCAAAACAATTAGTCAGTGCGTGTGAACAGATGAGTAGAGCTGATTTTAAAGAATTTACCGTGAAAAAAATTGCTGAACTTCGTGTTTCAACAGAGGGGAAAGAAGGAATTTCCGCGTTTCTTGAAAAACGAAAGCCATCATGGAGCGAATAGGACATGTTTAAGAAAGTGTTGATTGCAAATAGGGGAGAAATTGCTGTACGAATCATCAAAGCGTGCCAAGAAATGGGCATCAAGACTGTTGCCATCTATTCAAAAGTAGACAAGGCCGCTCCGCACGTTCAGCTTGCTGATGAATCAAAAAACCTTGGCGATCCTACCCCTATCGAGAGTTATTTGAATATTCCAAAAATCATCAAATTTGCACAAGATACCGGGGCAGACGCCATTCATCCAGGGTATGGATTTCTTGCAGAAAATCCTGATTTTGCCCACTCATGTGAAGATGTTGGCATTAAATTTATCGGCCCCTCTCCTAAAGTTATCAGTCTGATGGGCGACAAAATCGTAGCGAAAAAAACTATGGAAAAAGCAAATGTTCCGGTGATTCCAGGATATCATGGGATAAAGCAAGATATGTCTTCATTAGTAAAAGAAGGGAAAAAGATTGGATTTCCGCTGTTGGTAAAAGCTGCTGCTGGCGGTGGCGGCAAAGGCATGAAATTGGTTCAATCAGAAGAATTTTTAGAAGAATCCATTGAAAGTGCCAAACGGGAATCAAAATCTGCGTTTGGTGACGATACGGTGTTTTTAGAAAAATATCTCGATAAACCACGACATATTGAGTTTCAAATTCTTGCTGATGAGCATGGCAACGTCATTCATTTATTTGAGCGAGAGTGTTCCATTCAGCGGCGACATCAAAAGATTATTGAAGAAGCGCCTTCACCAGTGATGACGAAAGAATTGAGGGAAAAGATGGGTACTGCAGCCGTGGTGGCAGCACAAACCGTTGGATATGAAAATGCAGGTACCGTTGAGTTCATGGTAGATGGCAACCTCAATTTTTATTTTATGGAAATGAACACCCGTCTTCAAGTGGAACATCCCATTACGGAGGCAACAACAGGTATTGATTTGGCAAAATGGCAACTTCGTATTGCTAGTGGGATGGAGTTGACGCTCAAACAGCAACAGCTCAGTCAACGAGGGCATGCACTTGAATGCCGAATTTATGCTGAAGACCCATCAAATGGATTCCTACCCAGCATTGGCACGCTCAAAAAGATAGACATCCCTAGCGGCCCAAACATCCGGGACGACACGGGAATGTATCCAGGAATGGAAATCACGCCCTACTATGACCCCATGCTTGCAAAACTAATTGTCAGTAGTGAAAATCGTAATGAAAGTATCAACAAAATGATCTGGGCGCTCTCTCGTTATGTCGCTCTTGGGATAACAACCAATATTGCATTTCTCAAGAAAGTGTTAGATCATGAAGAGTTTAGAAGAGGACACATCACCACACACTTTATTGATAACTATTTTAAAGATTGGACGGTTGCAAAAGAAGGATTGCCTGTTGATGCTGTTATTGCACTTGCCGTCTATGATGCAATGCATTCGAAAAAACAAGAACTGGTACGATACAAAGAAGTTGATCCCCACTCCCCATGGAAACATGTGGGACGATGGCGTATGGGGGCAGGGGTGTAAGCAATGTTTATCAACTACGAACACGAAAATCATGTCTACAATGTCACCGTCGAGCGTCGTCAAAAACACTACTATATCATGTATGACAATACAGAATATACTGTCGAAGCAACAGAACTTGAAAAAGGGCATCTCAAGCTACAGGTTGGCGATCGGACTATCAAATGTGTCATTACTGAAGGGGAAAAAGAAAAGTATGTGTTTGTTGACGGAGAGGTCTTCAAAGTCCGGCCCGTTGAGCTTACCGGTAAAAAGAAAACAAGAAAGAAGGAAGAGGGCGATCTGACCTCGCCAATTTCTGGAAAGGTAGTCGCCGTTAAAGTGAAACCAGGAAAGAAAGTAAAGAAAGGAGACGTGATCATGGTCATCGAAGCCATGAAAATGGAATACCTCATTCGATCTCCTTATGTTGGAACCATTAAGAAGGTTAATTTCAAGGAAAAGGACCAAATTGAAATTGGTCAACAAACCGTTGAAATGACCAAAGCAAAGGGAGAGTAAATCCATGGATGTTATCGAAAGTCATATTGATACCTCAAGTAAAGAGTATAAAACAAATTATACGCACTATGAAAAGATGGTAAAGGATTTGAAACAAAAAATTGCCGTCGCTATGAAAGGTGGTGGAGAGGAAAAAAGCAAGCTCCATAAATCTCGTAACAAAATGCTGGTCCGTGAACGTATCGAAGCGTTGATTGACCCCGACACCCCCTTTATGGAATTCAACCATCTTGCAGGATATGGTATGTACGATAATCGTGCCCCTTGTGCCGGCATTGTCACGGGCATTGGTATCATTCATGGTAAAGAAGTCGTCATTGTCGCAAATGATGCAACAGTGACCGGTGGGACATACTATCCTATGACCGTAAAAAAGCATCTTCGCGCACAAGATATTGCATTCAAAAATAATCTCCCCTGCATCTATCTAGTCGATTCTGGCGGCGCATTTCTTCCCATGCAGGACGAAGTGTTTCCTGACCGAGAACATTTTGGAAGAATTTTTTACAATCAGGCAAAGATGTCATCAAAGGAAATCCCTCAAATTGCTGTCGTGATGGGTTCCTGTACTGCAGGTGGTGCCTATGTTCCTGCCATGTCAGATGAAACCATTATCGTCAAAGGAACGGGCACTATTTTCCTTGGGGGGCCACCACTTGTCAAAGCAGCTACGGGGGAAGAGGTGTCTGCGGAAGATTTGGGCGGGGCCGATGTTCATTGCCGTCAGAGTGGCGTTTCAGACCACTATGCCCATGATGATCCTGAAGCTATTCATATCGCGCGCAATATTGTTGAAAATTTAAATCGACCTGAAAAAACATATCTTGATATTACAAAACCAGAAGAACCTGCCTATGACATCAAAGAAATCTATGGGGTCATTTCTAAAGACTCACGAAAACCTTTCGAGGTTCGTGAGATCATTGCTCGCATCATTGATGGGTCTAAATTCCATGAATTCAAAGCGCTCTATGGTGAAACGCTGGTATGTGGTTTTGCGCGTATTATGGGATATCCTGTTGGCATTCTTGCTAATAATGGGGTATTATTTTCTGAATCTGCATTGAAAGGCAGTCATTTCATCGAACTCTGCGGTCAGAGAAAAATTCCACTCGTATTTCTCCAAAATATTACAGGGTTCATGGTTGGTAGAAAGTATGAGGCTGGTGGTATCGCTAAAGATGGGGCAAAAATGGTAACCGCTGTTACCTGTGCACAAGTACCAAAATTCACCGTTATTATCGGTGGATCATTTGGTGCTGGTAATTATGGTATGTGTGGTCGCGCCTATGACCCACGCCAACTATGGATGTGGCCCAACGCCCGTATATCAGTTATGGGTGGAGAACAAGCAGCTGGTGTGCTGCTAACGGTCAAACGGGACCAACTATGGCGCAAGGGAAAAGAGCTTACCAAAGAAGAAGAAAAGGCCATCACTGAACCCATATTAAATAAATATGAAACCGAAGGAAACCCCTACTACAGTACTGCACGTATCTGGGATGATGGCATCATTGATCCTATTGACACCCGCGTGGTTCTTGGATTGGGTATCTCTGCCTCGTTAAATGCACCAATTCCCGACTGGAAGCCAGGCGTCTTTAGAATGTAAGACAATATTTATATACTTTGTATTATATATTATTTGAATGGTGTAACACCATGCAAAAGAAAAAAGAGTCAAAAATCATCGAGATGAGTACCTTCAATGGCATGACTACCCTTCAAAAACTACAGATCATCGTCAGTCTTATCTTTGTTCTCAGCACGGTTGGGTTTATTATTATTTTTGTTGGCATGTGGGCACTTGCCGGTGGACTGATTCTACTGAGTTATTTGATGATTTTTGGCCTGATGGTTAAACTGCTGATGACCAAGAAAGTATAAACCTTCATTTCTCAGGAAAGCAATTATCTTTTATTTTGATCATTTTGACATTTTTTCAAGATACCTTTAAATAGAGGTATTCACAAAACGTACGACACTGGTGGTACAATGGATATGGATAAACAGTATGAAGCCGCAATAGAGGAAATTGACTCGTTTTTAGCAACACTTGAAAAACAAAAGAAAAAGACACGTGCGTAAGCAGGTGTTTTCTTTTCCTTTACTGCCTTACGCTTTTTCTAACAAATTCCCCCAATCTTGTTGAAAATACAAGTCCCATCATAACCATGATGTGAAAACTATAGGGTACAAAGAGTTGAGTAAACAGTATAGCAAGCCATATCATTACAAACAAGACAGCCAACAGGAGATAACGTCTCGCCTGTACACTTGTTATTTTGCATATACTCATACTCATATCTAGCCTCGCCCCGGTACGGAAATGCTTGTCCTGTTTTTAAGCGTTTCAGTTTGTTAAATACAGGTGCTGTCTTTTAGAAAGACAATGCATGAGACTATATGTTTATAAAGAGTGGAAGAATATCAGCTGTTGGGGAGGAGAATCTGTGGAAATAACCAATTTTTCTGATTGGGCAGCACATTTTTCTTGGGAAGACTTGTTGAGTGGATCTTGCGCATTGCTTTAAATATCCGGTATGCCATTTTTCCAAAAAAGGCAGAATGTGTAATCGAAGAAGAATAATACTATTCTTTCCTTGGTGGCCTGCCGAAAGGAAACGCATTAAATACAAACAGATGGTTTTCTGGCGCTTCTATTTGACGTTCTGGAAACGTATTTTTTTTACAGTCGGTACAAATCGTGAGCAACATGTCAGATTCGTCATAGCACTGATACTTGTCAAACCATCCTAACGTTTTTCCACATATTGCACATGCGGCCATTCTACATCCCGTCCTCACACACTTGTATCATATGAATTGTACGAATTTATACTTTTGTGTTGAATAAGTAACGGCCCACATAACAGATGGTTTAAAAAAGAATATTGCCATTTGTTATATTGATGGTTTTCAAAGAAGAAGTGTATCGTATTCTTCGTTCATTCCAACAAACGTTGCCGACATTTCCTGATGGCAGAATTGACTTTTGCACTGCTGATACGGCACCAGTACTTACTATCTTTGTTTGCTACAAACAGAGCATGCTGCTGCTGAAACGAAGTGCCAAGGTGAGCACGTACAAGCAAAAATGGAATACGGTTGCAGGATATCTTGATGAACTAAAACCATTGAAAGAGAAAATTCTCGAGGAACTACGTGAGGAAACGGGCATAGGCAACAACGATATTGCTTCATATCATCTGGGAGAACCCTACACCTTTACTGATGAAGTGGCAAAAAAAACATGGATCGTTCATCCTGTTCTTGTTATACTCAACCATAAACCTACTATCACTCTTGACTGGGAACATACTGAGTACAGATGGATCAAACCTAGTGAACTAGCAAAATTTGATCATGTTCCTCAGTTGAAAAGAAGTCTTTCACACATACAACAGTGGTTGTCGTAGTTGATGTTATTGTTTCCGTAATTCTCGACGCAATATTTTACCAGAAATGGTTTTTGGCAACTCCTCAACGTACTCAATGATTCGCGGATACTTATAAGGTGCCGTAACCTTCTTTGCATGCTCTTGCAGCTCTTTGGTCAGTGCATCTGAGGGATTGTATCCTTTGGCAAGCACAACAAACGCTTTCACCACAATACCACGAACTCCTTTGGGATCGTCAGCACCCACCACTGCACATTCTGCAACAGCAGAATGTTCCATAAGAGCAGATTCCACCTCAAAAGGACCTATTCGATAGCCTGAGGATTTTATGACATCATCATCTCGACCGACAAACCAGAAATAACCATCTTCATCTTTGTACCCTCGATCACCCGTGTAATAAACGTTATTTCTAAATGCCTTTTTCATAATGTCGGGGTCTTTCCAATATTCTTTAAAGAGACCTGGTGGACGCTGGTCACCAATATACAAGGCAATGTTTCCTTCTTTATTGGGACCGAGTTCGTTTCCTGCATCATCAACAATACGAACATCATGGCCGGGTGTTGGTTTTCCCACCGACCCATATTTGATAGGCATAAAGGGATAGTTGGACAGAACACATACCGTTTCGGTCTGGCCATAGAAGTCATAGATTTCTAGCCCAAACGCCCCTTTCCAGACCCGAATAACCTCAGGATTGAGAGGCTCTCCTGCACTCATGGAATGTCTAAGCTTAAGATCATACTTAGATAAGTCCATCTGAATAAGTAATCGGTACACGGTTGGCGGAGCGCAAAATGAGGTTACTCCATAGCGCTCCATAGCTCGCAGCAATCCGTCGGCATCAAAGCGACTAGGGGTTTCCCATTGAATAACGGCAGCACCAACAATCATTTGCCCGAAAAGCTTTCCCCATGCGGCTTTTGCCCAACCTGTTTCTGAGACCGTCCAATGCAAATCACATTTTGTCAGTCCTTGCGCAAAGCGTGCGGTGACTTCATGGCCCAAGGGATAGCTATGTGTGTGTAACACCATTTTTGGATGTCCCGTTGTGCCCGACGTGAAATAGATAAGCATGGGGTCTGAAGGAATCGTTTTTCCGGTCTCTTGTTGTGAAAGCTCATAGGATGATTTGTCCATTTCTTCCTGATAATTCAACCATCCCTCTCGTGTTCCATCAACAAGCATAAGATGCTGTAATGAAGGGCATTTTGATTTAATCTTCTCGACAATATCAGCATGATCTTTGTCAGTGAAAATCATACAGGCTTCTGCTCTGTTTACTCGATATTCTACGTCCTTTTCAGTAAGAAGCACGGTTCCTGGCATGGGAACAACACCAAGTTTAAACATGCCGATAAGTGCAATATACCATTCAGGAATGCTTTGGAGAATGACCAGGACGCGGTCTCCTTTCTTGACACCTATCCGCCTCAGAGCATTGGCATATCGATTTGACTCAACAGACAGATCACGGAACGTATGATACCTATCCCGCTTACCACTGCGATCGATCGAGATGAGAGCCAGTTTCGTTCGATCTTCAGCCCATCTATCTACAACATCAAATCCAAAGTTAAAATATTTAGGTACATTCCAGGAGAAGTTCTTGTACAATTCCTCATATCTATCTTTTTTCTGCAGATGTTTAACCATACGCCTCCCTCTTTTTACTACAAACCCAATTGTTTTGCAATGACCATGTGTTGCACTTCAGAAGTACCCTCGCCGATTTGGCAGAGTTTAATGTCTCGATAATATCGTTCGAGAGGATATTCTCTCATATATCCATACCCTCCATGAATCTGCATCGCTTTTACTGTTGCCCTCATTGCACTTTCTGATGCGAAGAGTTTTGCCATCGATGCTTCTTTCGTAAAAGGTACATTTTGGTCTTCCATAAACGCTGCACGGTAAACCAAAAGGCGTGCGGCATCAACCTCCGTCGCCATATCTGCAATCATCCACTGGATGGCCTGAAATTTACCGATAGGCCGTCCGAATTGTTGCCGCTGCTTGGCATACTCAATACTGTCTTCTAACGCACCACGAGCAATACCAACGGACATGGCACCAATTGCCGTTCGACCACGATCCAAAATATTCATGGCGCCAACAAAGCCCAAATCCTTTTCGCCGAGTAATTGTTCTTTAGGAATACGGCAGTTTTCAAAGATTAATTCAACCGTGTGGCTGCCCCGAAGACCGAGTTTATCTTCCGATTGCCCTATCCTAAAACCAGGAGTGTCTTTTTCGACAATAAAGGCACTGATGCCCTTTGCACCCTTCTCTTTGTCTGTTTTTGCCATGACTGTTACGACATCAGCTATATCGCCACTCGTGATGAATTGTTTTGTTCCATTCAACACCCATTGATCCTTGTCAAGAACGGCAGTCGTTTGTAATCCTGCAGCATCAGATCCCGCATTTGGTTCTGTTAACGCCCAGGCAGCAAGCCCATCTCCATTCGTTAATTTTGGTAGATATTTTTTCCGTTGTTCTTCTGTTCCCCGCTCATAAATATGTCCCAAACCAAGTGAGTTATGTGCCTCAACAGTAATACCAGTGGACCCGCAGACCCTGGATATCTCTTCAAGTGCAATCATATAGCTGACACGATCAATGCCTGCCCCACCATGCTTTTGAGGGACCGTCATGCCCAATAGACCCATTTGCCCCATCTTTTTATAGAGAGCTTTGGGGAAGTACTCCTCTTTGTCAATCTTTGAAGCAAGAGGTTTGAGTTCTTTTTCACAAAATGCTCTAATTGTCTTCTGGAACAACGTTTGTCGATCGGTTAAGGTAAAATCCATACGTAGCCCTCATACCGTGATAAGTAAAGGGTACAAAAACCTTTAGGTAATAAGGTTAAACAAATACCCTAACACCAATATCTGTGGAACGGTAATAATCGGTAGCCATAATGCTGCCTTTTTCCCAATATTTTGCCAGATCAATCCAATCTCTGTATAATCGGTGGCAACTCCAGCCATCAAAAAGGTAAAACTGTTCCCAAAAGCACCAGTTTGCCTGAATATTTCAAACGAAAGCGGCGAGCTTCCTTCTGAGCATACCTCAATAATGGTTGCAAAAAACAAAGTAACAACAAGGCCTAATGCCGTTGGGCCCATATATGTTAAAAATAAATGGTGTGGTATATATGCTCGAGCAAATGCCGCCATAACCATACCGACTAACAGCCACCAGAGCACCATCTTTGATAATGTCCATGAACCACCAAATACGCCTTTAATGGCAACGATGATGTTTGCTTTCGTAAATTGGTAGTTGTGCCATCGTTTCTTCACATCCGCTCGTATGGAAAAGGTGGAAAGTATCGGATGATCCTCACCGTGCTCGCATTTATCACATTCAACCATCCCTCGCCGTTCTAGAGCCTGATAAATAAGACCCGTTATAACGGCAATAAATAATGCTGAAAGCACAATAAATGCTGCTTTGGTGCCGAAAAAGCCAAAGAGAAGGACAGTAATAGGAAGATTTGCCCAAGGCGACGCAAGCAAAAAGGCAACTACTGAAGAAGTGCTCGCTCCTTTTTTGTACAATTCAATAGCAATAGCAAGAATGCCATGAGAGCAGGCGCTCATTAAAAATCCAAAAATAATGGAATAGAGAATCGTTCGTTTTTGGTGTCTAGAAAGATATTTTTGGATATATTCTCGAGGGACAAAATAATCGATAACGCCTCCGATGAGAAATCCAACCAGAATTGCCCACCAAATTAAAAGCAAATAATCAATAAATGCATCGTAAAACGGATGAAGCACCGGCAGCAGAACACTTGCGATAAGGAGAACAAGAATAACCAACATAACGATGAATAACCGTTCTTTGTACCATTTTTTATGGACGGCGTGACCTGCACAACTTGGACACGATGGTGGTGCCTCTGAAGAAACGTCTTGTTGCTTCTCATATTGTTTAATGCAATGCTCGCTACAAAAATAGTGGCCATGTGCCTTGATGGTTCCTTTCATGCCACAGATTGGATCAGTCTTATCCATTTGCAACCAAAACCATTCGTTCTTATTTCAATATTGTGGATGAGGTTGTAGGAAAAGGATAGGATGGGAGATGCAAAGCATTAGAGGCAAGGGATGGTGAGGAGAGGAGGAAAGGATGGGATTTTCTCAAAAATGCCTCTAACAGGTTTACATCTCCGCATTCGTTGTTAATCTCACGAGTATTGTTCTAAACCACCTCATAGATATCCAATTGACGTTGTGTGAGGTCCCCCATACAACCCCATTATTAACAATTGTTAATAACACATCTATATTTAAAGATTTTGGTCGAGGCGGTGCTGTGTAATATGGCATTGTATTGTTTTAATAAGAAAGAGGGGGCGTAACAAAATATTTCTGTATTTTTAATAATCCCTTCGGTACAATAAAATATCTTCTAGCGTTATAGGAACGGTACTAGGTGATTCTCCTTGAAGCTTTAGGTTTTCTCGATCAGCTTCTAAAAAATCGTAAACAATCGTTAATTATAAGTATATACAATATTATTCATGGCCATGAGGCGCACTCCCTGCGAATATATGATGTGGAATGGCTTACCTGTCATACGGCGAGAAATTGCACAGAGTATGATTGCAAATTTTGGATTAAATCAAAAAGAAACCGCTGAAAAACTTGGAGTGACTCCTGCAGCAATCTGTCAATATGTTTCAAGAAAGCGGGGGAAAATTGAAATTGATGATAATGGAATTAGTCAGGAGATTAAAATATCTGCTGAACGCATTATCAACAATGGGCACGATTCTGTTATCCCTGAAACATGTAGGATTTGTAAACTAATGCGCTCTTCTTTTTTATCATCCAAGTGCCCTGCGTGCGACGATGAGGAATAACAATAGACAGATGCTTCGCAAAACATGTTTTACAAAAATCATATCAAAGTAGGTTAGCCTTGGCGATATGAAAGACTTCAACCATGTGATGGGGGCGGTAAGATAATTTTGCTTTTCGTAAGCCAGGAATGCCCATGTCTGACTCCCGATTGACGAACGTGACTTCCTCCTGCAATATCTTCGCTGTTTCAGCATTAATGGCTTTGTATATCCCGTCATAGTCTGGAGAGCCTTTTTCATAGTGCACCACCGCCGTATTTGAATTCATCTGCTCATAGATGGCAATAGATTCAATAGCGCCATTAATGCGAATGGCTAATCCGCGGAGATCAAGCTCAAAAAAAAGGTCCATTGATGTAAGAATGGCTTTTTTCTCCTGTTCAAGAAAGGGATCCGATGAGCAGTCCTTCCAGAGACACCAGCGATGTAGAAACTTTCGGACTTCTTCAATATCGTCTTTATCAATCTCTTCAACCGTGTAGGTATGTTGCTTGGTGAATTTATTGAGTCTATTTCGTATCTTTGCGTACGCCGATCCTGATAGTTCAGCAAGATCAGCTGCAGTATAGACATACTCAAAGAAATCCCGATGTGGAGAAATCACTAGATTTGGATAAGTTGCGGAAAGCCAGTCTTTGGTCGGTTCATCAATGACACCCAATGGATAATCTGAGTCTTGTTGTTTGGCAAGATGGAGTACTTGGTCAGCAATGGTTTTTGAACGTTTTCCAATGGGCGGTCTGAATCTGATGATGTTTCCAATTTTAGTCATGATGCAAAGAGTGTCATCCACCATCGCATAGTGATATTGAGCATAATCCATCCAACTTATCATTGTTGTAAATAGATTGTCACTATGGATCGGTGGAAAGGTTTTATAGTGGATGTCGAAAAGCGGTTTATCTTCCAGCGTAAGGGGGTGAAAATCTTCAAGAGTCAGCATGGTTATTCTCATACTTCATTGGTACATATTGTTTCATTCGTTTGAAGTGCAGCGGCGTGTAGAACGGCTCCTGCCCAGGCTCTGCAATTAATCCTATCCACACGAGACCGTGCTGTTTGCCATGTCCTAGAAGGGTTGAAACAAGGCGTCTGCCAATGCCTTTGTTGCGGTGGGGTGACAATACCACGAGGTCTTGAATATAGGCATCTGAAACACCATCGGAAAGAAGACGACCCATACCAACCGCTCTGTTTGTCTGTTTCTCAATCGCAACAGCAAAAGCAAAACTCCCGCGTATCATTGCAGGAATGCAGGTTGTATCATAGGTTTCTTTCCACCAACCACCTGCCTTGTATAGCGCCACGATATCTTCTTCAGGCCAGCTATCAACAATCTTAATTTCTATGGCGTTTGTATTCATATGAACCATTTTTTGTACAGCAGATGAATGCGGTCCTATAAGAGTCTTATGAACCTACGTGCGATACCGTAACTATAAAATAGGGAAGCACATATGGGATAACGGGAGGTTACTGAACCATGAATATTCCAGCATTAATGGTAAAAGATCATTGTAAAATTGAAGCGCTATTAACTGATTTGGAAAAGGCAGTTGAGCAAGACTATTCAATGATGTTAAAAACATTCACGACCTTTGAATGGGAGCTGGAAAAACATATCTTTATTGAGGAAAAGGCCATCTTTACTTCATATCATCCAGACAATGTGGTTGAAGGATACAAAATGCTACCAGAACTCACCAAACAACATAACGAAATTCTTAATCGGTTGAATATTATGAGAAAACAATTACGGAGTCGTCAAAACATCACTGATGTTTCTGGTTTTAAAACGTTACTCATGGAACACCGTTCCTTTGAGGAATTGGAGGTGTACCCGCAACTCGATCAGGCATTAACCGAAGAGCAGAAACAAACCATTGTGGCAAAAATAAGAGAGATGATGTAGGGGGACATAAGATAATCAAAACAAAAGAATATACCTGTACACACTGCGGTAAGAAGATAACTGCACGTGATGACAAATTACCAGAGTGTTGTGGAACTGCCATGAAACAGGTTCCATCAAATCTGTGTCTGCAGCCAGCACATGCAGAGCATGCACGACCGATGGATGATGAAGATGCATGTGATGATGGAAGAGCAGGATAAAGGTAAGAAAAGGGAACCAGCGTACCCTTCCTCTTGACTATCACTATTATTTTCTTCAGGCATATATTGTTGACTGACACAACCTGTAAGGGCCAGCATCACCATCAGAATGGAAAGTAGTTTATTCATCTCTATTTCTCCTCGTAGTATGGCACCACACGTTTTTATGAATAGTACTTTCGCTGCGGCAAAACAGCATACAACATGATGGTTCCTTTTTCTTCTCTCTTAAAAGAGATGCCTCCATGTTAGTTTTTCTTTGAAGTATATCTATTTATATATACAAACTCGTCTCTTTTCTTTCGTGGCGGACGTTCTTGTTCAGCGTTACGTTGTTTGTCAGAAAGAAGAGAATCGATGGTCTCTGCATGTTTCCCAACAATAACGAGGGCAATTACATCAAGCGTATTTGGAATGTCTAGAATGGCCCGTGTTTTTTTGGGGCTGTATCCCGCAATCGGATGCGCAACAAGCCCTAGTTCTGTTGCTCGTAAGATCATTATAGCAGTGGCCATGCCAATATCAAAGCGATAGTAGATTCTATCGTAAATCACACAGTCATCCTCTTGGTTCCCCAGCACAACAATAATCATGGATGCTTTTTTCGCCCACTCATTTCCTTTTGATAACGCCTCGTGCATTTCTTTCAATACATCAGGATCATACACGAACACGTATTGCCAAGGTTGATTGTTGAAGCACGATGCCGACAGTTGTGCACAGGAAGCAAGGTCAGCAATCAACTCATCAGTAATGGGTACCGGTGCCAGCGAGCGATAGGCCCGCCGTTTCTGTATTGCTTCTTTCACATCCACGCCATCACTTCAAAAAAGAAGAGGAGAGGTTTGTGTTAGAGAGTAACTTGATAAACACGTTTAACACGAGCTGTGCTCAATAGCATCATTTGGACACGCGCTAACACATGCACAACACTCAATACATTCGCCGACGTTTTGTGCAATGGCTTTGCCACCTTCAAGCGCAAAGATTTCAACGGGACAGGCAGTTACGCACTCTCCCGCACCAGTACACTTGTCATAATCGACTGTAATGATGATGTCTCCTTCTTTAAATTCTTTCTTCATATTTCATAAGCCCCCAATACGTCTAGGTGGAATACTGTAAAATGATAACCCTATTTTATAGTTTCTTTCAACTATCGTTCATCAGTTTTTTCGAAGCTTTTTTGAACGTACAGTCGATTCAGATGGTATTGGGGAGTAGTTTTTATGGACGAGATTGTGTGGAAACCAACAGAGGAATATATCAAAAATGCAAACATCACTAGATTCATGAAGAATTACGGTATCAAAGATTATGATGAATTAATACAAAAATCAACTGACGATATTGCATGGTTCTGGGATGCGGTGATAAAAGATCTCAACATCGAGTGGTTTCAACCGTATGAAAAGGTGTTTGATGATTCAAGGGGAATCCAATGGACCAAATGGTTTGTTGGTGGAAAAATCAACATCGTCCATAATTGTCTTGATAAACATGTAGCATCTGACAACAAAAACAATATCGCGATAACCTGGGAAAACGAGCAAGGAGATGTACGCAAGCTTACCTATCATGAATTGTACAAAGAGGTAAATAGATTTGCAAACGCATTACGGGAACTGGGCATCAAAAAAGGAGACAGGGTCGGCATCTATATGCCCATGGTTCCAGAAATTGTTGTCGGATTTCTCGCAGCAATGAAGATTGGTGCCATCAGCATCCCCATCTTCTCTGGCTTTGGTGGACATGCACTTGCCTCTCGATTAGAAATTGCAGGTGCCAAGGTATTGCTCACGGCAGATGGTTCTACAAGAAGAGGAAAACCAGTCAATATCAAAAACGAGGCGGATAAAGCCGCTGAAAGCGTCTCAAGTCTAGAGCACGTGATTGTATATAAACACCAAGGTATCGATGTTTCTTGGAACAAAGAAAAAGATATTTGGTGGCAGGATATCGTTTCTCATCAATCGGACAAATGTAAAACGGAGCACATGGATTCAGAAGACTATGCCATGATTATTTTTTCTTCTGGAACGACCGGTGCACCAAAGGGAACTGTGCATACACATGGCGGTGCACTTGCGCAGATAAGTAAGGAAGTAGGATACTATTTTGATGTGAAAGCAGATGATGTCTTTTTCTGGCTCACCGATATTGGATGGATGATGGGACCATGGATGATTATTGGGGTGGGGAACTTTGGCGGTACCATCGTCATCTTTGAAGGTGCACCAAATTATCCTAATCCTGATCGATTATGGGAATTAGTTGAAAAACACAACATAACCATCTTTGGTATCTCGCCGACTGCAATCCGCTTGCTGATGACCTATGGTGACGAGTGGGTACGGAAGCATGACTTACAGTCACTCCGACTTTTAGGTTCTACGGGAGAACCATGGGATCCAGATTCATGGAATTGGTTTTTTGAAAAGGTCGGTGACAAACAAATCCCCATCATTAACATCTCTGGTGGCACAGAAATTGTCGGATGTTTCTTATCGCCGCTTCCTATCACAGACCTCAAACCATGCACACTTCGAGGACCAGGGTTAGGAATGGATATTGACGTGTTTGATGACGAAGGCAATCCTATTCGCGGAAAGATGGGGCACCTGGTGGCAAAAAAGCCAGCACCATCAATGACCCGGGGATTCTGGAATGAACCAGAAAGATATATTGAAACCTACTGGTCAAAATGGCCTAATGTGTGGTATCACGGCGACTGGGCAAAAATTGACGATGATGGGTTTTGGTCGCTCCATGGACGCAGTGATGATACCATTAAGATAGCAGGCAGACGGACAGGGCCTGCAGAAATTGAAGCAGCATTAATTGAGCATCATGCTGTGTCTGAAGCAGCAACCATCGGAATACCTGATGAAATAAAAGGCGAGGATATTGTCTGTTTTGTGGTGTTGAAACCCGACTATAAACCAACCGAAACATTGCGACAAGCGCTTAAAGAGCAAGTAGTGAAAATCATGGGAAAGACACTGAAACCTCGAGATATTAAGTTTGTCAGCGAGCTGCCAAAAACACGGTCAGCAAAGATTGTGCGAAGAATCATCAAGGCGACGTATCTTGGTGAAGAAATCAAGGATGTTTCATCAGTTGAAAATACCAGCGCTATTGAAGAAATAAAACACGCGGCGTAATACGGCAATAGCATATCAGCATGCCCTGGATTTATAAAAATAATGATATTTAGGTGATACGGCAATAAACGACAACATTTTTCAACTCATTCTGCATTACCTCTATAAGTGAGACGGGGGGGCTATTGCATTAATTTTCGTCTCATGCCGAAGAGGAGATAGACAGATGACAAGAAAGGTATGTATTGTAGGGGGGGCAACCACTCCGTTTGATTATGGACCAACAGGCTTTGAGAGTATTGAGGGTGGAGCAGCAGAATGTATCAAGGAAACACAAAAAGATATTCCTGAATTTACTATGAGAGACCTTGATTTAATGATATATTCCCATTTTTCTGTCCACTTTGGCCATCAACTGTGTTCGGAATGGATTATTCACGACCATCTTGGATTGGTTGGCGTTCCTCATTATCGTGTTGAAAATGGTGGAAACACAGGCGGATCGGCATTATATGCGGCAGCTCTTGCCGTGATGTCTGGTCATCATGATGTTGTTGGTATCGTGGGATGGGAAACGATGGATTCAGTTTCTCAGTCGCAGGGAAGTGAATTTATCGCGCTTGCATCAGATATCAGATACGAACTGCTTGTTGGTGGCATTTATCCAATATATTACGCGGCGATGGCGAACAAATGGATGAAAGACAACAAGGTTACTGAAGAGGATGTTGCCTCGATTGGAGCAAAAAACCGTAACCATGCAATGGATAACCCTAAAGCCCAGTGGTACCGTAATGAACATAAGCACATTACAGTAGATGATGTGATGAATTCTCGGTTGATTTCCTATCCTATTAAAAAATATGATTGTTGTCTGATGTCGCGCGGTGTTGCGTTCACGTTGGTTTGCAGTGAAGAATATGCAAAGAAGGTTAATCCAGACCATTATGTGACTGTCGATGGAATTGGGCTTTCAAGTTGCACGATCCGTGCAGGCGATCGGTTGAATTTTCCTGGTTGGACAGAACGATATGGAGAAGGCTATCCTGAAATGACTGAATTTGGTGCCTGTCGAAATTCAGCAGAACGAGCATATAAAATGGCTGGAGTTGAAAATCCTTTGAAAGAAATTGATGTTGGTGAAATCCATGATGCATTTTCCACATCCGAAGCGCAAATCTATAAAGCATTAGATCTTGCAGATGAAAATACCATTGCCCAATTTTTACGTGATGAACAGACACATATGCATGGAGAACTGCCCATGAATCCCGGCGGTGGTCTGATGGGATATGGTCATCCTGTTGGTGCAACAGGCATTATGAGTACTATTGAATGCTATTACCAACTTGCTGGATTAATTCCAAAAAAGCATCTCAGCTCAAAAACAGAAGTTCCTGATGCACAATGTGGCATTGTGAATAGTCACGCTGGAACAGGCACAAGTATTTCTAATTTTATTCTGAGGAGGGGAAACTAATGGCTGAAACAGTATCTGTTAAAAAGAAGAAAAAATTTGCTGATGCTCCCAATTTTACCAAAAGAAAAGACTATCGACCTGAAGACGTAAAAGAGACAGGGCTTTCCTTTATAGGACATGAAATTTCCGAGGATGGCAACGCGATGAACCAATTCCTCCATTACGATCAACTATATACCATCAGACATGGATGGAATAGTAAATTTTTCAAAGGTTTACTTGAAGGGAAAATTCTAGGGACACGGTGCCCCAAATGCGGCGATACGTGGGTACCCATACGAACGCACTGTTGGAATCTTGATTGTGATCTTGAAAAAACAGAATGGATTGAAATGCCTCTCACGGCAAAAGTGCATACCTGGACTATTGCTGGATGGAGTGGACGATCTTCTCTGAAACGGCTTCCCATTATTCTTGTGTACGCGGTGATTGGAGACAGTAAAGTCGCAATCGCCAATGAGCTTCACGGGATTGATCCCTGGGACGTAGAATTTGGTATGCCTTTAAAAGTAGTATTTAAGCCAAAAGAGGAACGAACGGGAGCTGTTACTGATTTTCATTTTGAGCCAGCTGATGGGTGGGAACCCTCGCCAATGAATGGAGAAAAGGAGAGGATACAACAACTTGTTGAACCTGTGTATGAATGGGTGAAAACACTGAAAAAGAAGTGAATAAGATTTAAACATCATCAGCATTTACATAATTTCCATGGATTACGTTTTAGGGGACATTCTTTCAAAAGACGGTTTTAGTGGGGGGTATATTGGCTTTGAGTGCAATAAAATCGTTGAAATCGGAGCGGGCAATCCCCCCAAAAAACCACAGTGTAAAGGATTAATTGTTCCTCTTGTCATTAACGCACACACCCATATTGGTGATTCCTTTATTGCCACAAAGAATATTGATCTTCCTAAGGATGTAGAACAACTTGTTGCACCCCCTCATGGCCTCAAACATCAATTGCTCAGAGAGGCTAGCGATGATGATATCATCATGGGAATGGCACGTTCTCTCAACCTTATGAAAAATAGTGGGACGATGCTTTTTTGTGATTTTCGAGAGGAGGGAATAGCTGGCATTCATCAACTACAACGTGCGCTGAGGGTAGGAGGCATCTCCTGTTGTATATTTGCACGGCCGGCTACACTTACCTATGATGCTGCTGAAATGAATCTCTTAGTAGCACCTGCTCAGGGAATAGGCGTCAGTAGTCTTTCGGATTGGGACTATGACGAGTTAGCAAAAGTTGCTCGCCATACCAAAAAACGAAACAAGCTGTTTGCACTGCATGCCAGCGAACGGGTCAGAGAAGATATTGACCGCATTCTTGGCCTAGAGCCGGACATACTCATCCATATGATTCATGCAACAAAATCGGATTTTATCAAAGTCAGAGAAGCCGGTATTCCCATTGTTGTCTGTCCGCGATCTAATGCATTTTATGGGCTACAACCACCGCTTGGCCTTATGAAACGAGTGGGGGTAAGCCTCATGCTAGGTACTGATAACGCGATGATTGCTTCACCAAATGTTGTCGACGAGGTTAAGTATGTGATGAGAAAAGAAACACTCTTTTCTCTTGAGGAATTATTGATGATGATTACCTACACTCCAAGGAAAGTTTTAAATTGGGATGACCACATTCTTGGTCCGGGTTCCCCAGCAAATTTTGTTGTGCTGGATAGGGAGTCGTTGCAACCGTTATATGTATCAATGGTGTATAAAGAGGGATGAAATGAAAGTCGAAGATGCGATGTCAAAAGAGTTAATTGTGGGGTATGTTCCAGGAAATGTAAAAGATGCCTTAAGTATTCTTGCAAAACATAATGTCTCAGGCATGCCCGTATTGAAAAAAGACACCAAAAGTGTTGTTGGAGTCATCACCAGAACAGATATTTTCCGAAATTTTGACGAAGAGCAACTTGCCCTCATCATGAGCACCGATGTTCATGTGGTCGACAAGGACCAAAATGTCAAAGATGCGGCAAAACTCTTATTCCAGAATCGAATTCATGGGCTTCCGGTTATTAACAAACGGAAACACCTTGTAGGCATTATTAGCCCCACAGATATTTTAAAAAAAGTAATATTGAGCCAAAGTGGAGATGGCATATATCCTTACACTACCAATTTAGCAGTGCCTGTGTACCAGGATACCCCAATCAACGTGGTGATGGAGATTATTAACATTACCCACGAAAACGCACTACCTGTGATTAACGATCAATTGCGGCTTTGCGGTATTGTTAGTGATGGAGATTTGTTTAAATTAAGTCACATTCGTGAGGGCATTGAAAGATCTGACATGGGCATGGGTTCTGACGAAGACCAGTGGACCTGGGAAGGTATCCGAGACACAGTCAGAATGTATCATTCCAAGTCAGAAGTGAGTTTGCCACCAGTGCCGGTCAAAGAAGTCATGATCAGTAATGTTATCAAAGGATTCAAGAATTCATCGGTCAAAGAAGTTGCAGAAAAGATGATTAAAAACGACATCAGTCATGTTCCTATCGTTGATTCCAGTGACCGATTAAATGGCATGGTGACTGATATCGATCTCATGGCCTGCATGCTTTAAATTGTATAACACCATTCGTAGTAGAGAATAGAAACTGGGAGTATTTTCGGTATGCCTCAGGACATTCATGACAAACTTATCATGCTCGCCAAGAGAAGAGGGTTCCTGTATCCTTCATTTGATATCTACGGTGGGGTTGCAGGGTTTTATGATTATGGTCCTCTAGGATCACAGCTGAAGAATAATATTGAAACACTGTGGCGATCCTTTTATTTGCTGAACGACAACTGCATCGAAGTACACACTCCAACAATCACTTTATACGAGGTACTAGATGCTTCTGGGCATGTTGAAGAGTTCACTGATTTGACGGTTGATTGTACCACCTGTAAGCAATCATTCAAAGTGGAAGATATTGTTGAGGAGGGCGCCACAGTTGAGCAGTCTGTAAAAAACCATCGGGTGCGATGTCCTGTGTGTGGCGCAACATTAGAAGGTGCGCATCCAGTAAACCTTATGTTTTCCACCACCATTGGCATCGGAAAAACCCGGGATGCTTTTCTTCGTCCTGAAACTGCACAGGGCATTTTTACGAACTTTCACTTCCTCTATCGCTACGCCAGAGAAAAACTACCCTTTGGGGTTATTCAAGTTGGCAGAGGATACCGAAACGAAGTATCACCTCGCCAGGGTATGATCCGATTACGAGAATTTTCCATGGCGGAAGCAGAAATCTTTTTTGATCCTCAAGACAAAACACATCCTTTATTCAAGAAGGTACAAGAGAACAAACTGTATCTCTTCGACAATATCAAAGAGTGGAAAGTTTCATTGAAAGAAGCGGTGAACAAGAAACTCATCAATAATCAGGCACTTGCATACTATATGTATCTAACGCAGGCATTTCTGTTCGCTGCTGGTGTTGATCCTAAAAAATTCAGATTCAGAAAACATGCCGATAATGAACTTGCCCACTATGCAACAGAATGCTGGGATGCGGAACTGTACAGCAATCGTTTTGGCTGGATTGAATGTGTAGGTATTGCAGATCGTTCTGCCTATGACCTGAATGCGCACATTACGGCATCAGGAACAGATATGTATGCTCTTCGAAAATTTGACAACCCAAAGACCGTCACAATTACCAAAATTATTCCCAAGATGGATGTCTTGGGTCCGAAATTCAAAGGAAACGCAGGAAAAATAAAACAACTTTTAGAAGCAATGGAAGTATCGAAAGGCACCAAAAAAATCACGATTACTCTTGATGGAAACAAGATTGACATTCCCAAGGATTGCTATGACATTACCGAAGTGAAAGAAAAAAAAGCAGGGGAAAAGTTTGTTCCTCATGTTATTGAGCCATCATATGGCATTGATCGTATCTTGTATTGTATTTTAGAGCAGAGTTATCATGAAGGGAAGAAAAAGGGAGAAGAGTATCGGATCCTCAAACTTTCCCCGGTTATCGCCCCAATAAAAGTAGGAGTTCTTCCCCTGATTTCTGATGACCGGTTGACCAAACTCGCCAAAGAAATAGATGAAGAGCTACGAGCAGCCGGCATTGCTACCTATTATGATGATGGGGGAACGATTGGACGGCGCTATGCTCGTATGGACGAAGCGGGAACGCCGTTTTGTATCACCATTGATCACGAGTCTCTGAAGGACGGTACGGTCACTATTAGAGAGAGAGATACCACCAAACAGATTCGAAAAGAAAAAGGAGAACTTGCTCACTATCTCAGAGGACAAATATCCTAGGAACTCTTCAGTGTTTTTTCAATAATCTCCAGTGTTTCATCGATCTCTTCTTCAGTAACGATGAGCGGATGACGAAATCGAATAGTTTCTTTTCCACAGCCGAGGACAACCAGTCCATTGGCATAGAGCTTTTTACGCAAGGAATCTCGTCGCTCGGGCGAAAAGCAATCGAAAGCACACATAAGACCACAACCCCGTGCATTAGTAATTTTGGTGCCATAGTTCTGGGCGAGATCTTCCAAACCTTGCAGCAATCGTTTTCCCTGGACTGCAGCATTACTCAACAAACGTTCTTCATCAATAATTTCTAAATACTTTTGACAACGAACCATATCAGTAAGATTACCACCCCAAGTCGAATTGATGCGACTAGAAACTTCAAAGACATTATCCTTGACTTCATCTACTCGATTGGTAACCATAATACCACAGACCTGTGTTTTTTTACCAAACGCAAGAATGTCTGGTTTGAAATCAAAATGCTCATATGCCCACATCTTGCCAGTAAGTCCAAGACCAGATTGGATTTCATCGATGATAAACATGAGATCATACTCATCACAAATCTTACGTAGTTTCATGAAAAACTCATCTCTAAAGTGATTGTCTCCTCCTTCGCCTTGGATGGGTTCAATGATGAGTGCTGCAATATCGTCAGCATTGGAAAGGGCCTGATCGAGTTCTTCATATGCTTGGTTTTCAAGATGGCGTACCTGCTCTTCATGTTCTGGTGTTAAGGGAAACGTTATCTTAGGATTGGTAATACAAGGCCAATCAAATTTGGGGAAGTATTTTGTTTTATCGAGATTGAAGGTGTTGGTAAGTGATAAGGTATAGCCAGAGCGCCCATGGAATGCTTCTTTGAAGTGGATGACTTGTGTTCCGACTTCTTTCCTGCTCCCCATAGCAAGGTTTTTTCTCATCTTCCAATCAAAGGCGGTTTTCAATCCATTTTCTATGGCAAGGGTTCCACCGCTGACAAAAAAGAGGTGGTGAAAACACTTAGGCACAGCATAGTTGCCAAATGCTTCAACAAATTCAGCCATCTCAGTTGTATAGATATCAGAATTAGTGGGATTATTAACCGAAACTTCTCCTAGTTTCTTGACAAATTCTGGCGTAGTCATTTTTTGATGATTACACCCAAGTGGCGCTGAGGCAAAAAAGGAAAATCCATCAAGCAAATAGGTACCGTGTTTTGCATCGTATATACGGCATCCCTTGCTTTTTTTCAAATCTAAAACAAGATCAAATCCATCAACAAGCATATATCGGCCAAGAGTATCATGAACATCGGTAGGTGCAATTATCATGCCAATCTGCTCCCAATTTTCAGGTTTTTTCTATCGGTGAGAGCCGTATCTCTCGAGCTTATAAAATGCTATCGGTGCATAGGAAAAAAAGAGAGAGGGGAAAGAAAAGAGATGGATGGGATGCAGCCCCCCCTCAATAGGAAAAAGGGAAATTATGTCAATTCTACACTGTTAATCTCGTGTAAATCAGTCAAATCATTCATCTTGACCAAATTGTTTGAAATGGTGTAGAGCACATTATTGATATAGAGTGTACGCTGAATGGAACTGCCATAGTCGCCCCAATAGTACCACTTATCCCCAGGTTCGTCATTATCAAAATCATGGGTAATCATTCCTCTAAGAGAAATGCCATCTTCAACAGTAATGTCAAACACATACGCAGACTGTTTTGAGTAATCTCCAACAGGGAGGACTAGAAGATTTTTTGCATGGTCGAAAAGGAATGCTTTATGTTCGTAGAGCGCGGATGATTGCATCCAGTGCCAATCCTCGTCATCGTTGGTAATCTCATACTTTGCTGTTTCAGCAGGGCTGGTAACATCGGTAACGTCAAAGAGTGAAATCTTCACAACATTTTCATCTCGTCCGATACCAATGATATGGGTGTCATCATAGGGGTGAAGATAAGTTGAAAAACCAGGTATCTTCAATTCCCCAAGAACGGTTGGATTGGTAGGATTGGTAAGATCAATGACAAAGAAGGGATCCACCTGTTCAAAAGTAACCAAGTAGCATTTGTCCCCAATAAAACGAGAAGCATAGATACTTTCTCCAGATGCAAGACCAACAATACTCCCCACAATATCAAGATTCATATCAAGCACATAGATGCCGTTTTGTTCTTCAAAACTTGAGGAGAGGAATCCGCGCACGACCCAACCCTGTGTAGTAGAAGCAACACGCAAATATCCATCGTATTCATCAAGAGAAAATTGATTATTGAGACTGCCGGGTACTGCCCCTTGTGCTTCATATGTAATATCGCCATCAGAAATAGCAATACGATGAAGGATGGTTCGCTCTACACGGCCTATAATCTCTTGAGAAAGTTGGAGTTGTTGTTCCTCACTTAATTCATTAAGATAGTACTGTAAAATCCATTGAATAACGGTTTGTTTTTGATACTCATTCAAACTTAAGGATTCAACTCGATCAATTTCATCTTGGAAAGAATCAGGAAGAGCAGGAGCAAGAATTTTATCGAGAATTTCTTGCAATACTTCCTTATCATAGTTACTGGTTGCATAAGCTATATAAATATTGTCCTGGGAGACATACAGGGTGTGACTGTCACCAAGCAAAAAGACTTCAGTCGTGACCGGTTCGCCATCATCTTCAAGATTAATAGAAAGAATATTGGTCATGGTGCTGCTTTTTTCAGGAAGGTCGATATAGTAAATATCAGATAGGGGGACCTCAATTGCTTCTTCATTGATTAGTAATCGTGGAACAAACGGCTCATCTTCAGGAGGGAAGTAGTGATAAGAATATTGGGTAGCAATGGCATACACATAGCTATCGATAAGACGAGCACCTGAATACGTACCACCGATGCTAATATCGCGTATGAGCTCTGGTTCTTGTAGGTCAGTCACATCGTAGACTTTAATCAAGGTGATCGGGGTTGAATACCAGGGCGAAGGCATCCCAATTTCGCCTCCTTCACCATCTTCAACAAGGATATTGGTTTCTTCCTTGACCACAGGCTCTGTATACACGATAGGGTGGTTATAGCTCATGGCAAAAATCACGAGTTTGTTGCCATAAATAAACAGATTATGAACCGTGGTTGATTCATTGAAAGAAAGTTCTACTTCTATCGTTGCATTTTCAGCAGGAAATGCTTTGACAATAATAACTCTGTTTTGTGAAATAATGTACAGATATGTTCCATCAGTTTTCACAATATCTGGCTCATCGACACCAGCAACTTGTACATTGGTTTCGGAAAAGTCAACTGTGGAACCTCCTGTATTATCGCTTTCTCTTGTACCAATAGCAATTTTTTCTCCGATTGCTGCATTGGGAACTGCACTTCCAAGCCAACTATCGTAATAAAACGATTGTCCTGAACCTCCAGAAATAAATTCTGTTAGCTCTTCATAAGAGGTGAACGTTTTCACATCATAGTCTTTAAAATTTAAGGTCCCGGTAACAATCGGCTGCACACTTATTGCATAAATAACTCCTGTTGTGACTAGAAAGCCGATCAAGAGCAACCCGCCAAGTTGTTTTGTTGGTTCCATGGTAATCAAACTCCAAATGCTTCTTACCATCACGTTATATCAGGTATGATTTATATATTGTCAGAAAACGTTCGGAAAAAACCAAACAACATTCAAAAAACCTACAACGTTTTTTTCTGTTCGCAGAAGGCAATATTCATCTGTTCTAATTCATCAAGAATAGGAGTATAGATTTCTGGAATGACAGGAATATGTACGCCAGAAATGTCGATGTCGCCTTCAAGAATCATTCTCACTGCTATTGCTGCTGGCAAAGCAACCGTTCGTGAAACCGATGAATCGCCATTGGGAATGCCGTAATCAACCAAGGTCGCGGTGATGTATTCTTTCTTTGAGGGATACTGAGCAATGAACTCATGATGCATGACAATCATGTCTCGCTCACTTTTGTCAAGTGCCATTTTTTTAAGTGTAAGAACGTTCAGATAATCAAGCGGTGTGTTTCGATCGGCAGGCAACGACTCGTCGCCAAAGAGACCTAGCCATGACAGTCGCTTGATAACAGTTGCATAGGGTTTGAGGTCAAGATAGTTGGCAGTCGCTTTTGCAAGATCGTCTTTTGCATTTGCTCCAATAAGACGTCGAGTGAGGCCACCATAGGTTGCACCTGAAAAGCCATTAAATGGCGTATCCCTCAACCATCCCAACGCCACAATATTCCTCATTGTTTCACACCATCCAGCCATACGGAAGGTCCCGCGATAGACGGTGTGTGCATCGTTGAGACCATAGATGTTTTTATATGGAACAGAATTACGGTTTGGATAATTTTCAAAGGTACCGACGCCGGGCACATCTTGTAAATAATAATGTTCAAAAAGCGTGTCACCGGGAACCGATACCTCTTTCCCTTGCTCCAACCATCGCGCAGCGTTACGAGAGGCAAGGAGTACTCCTCGAGGAGACCATGAAAATTTATAGCCGAACGGGTTGGTGTTTGCCTCATGAGATGGGAGGGCGCCTGTCGTTGATTTAAAACTGACAATCTTGCCTCCTTTTTCCTCAACATCATGAATAATTCTCATGGCAGACATATGATCGATACCGGGATCAAGCCCGCATTCATTTAACAGCAAAATGCCTGCATCTTGTGCTCGTTTGTCAAGTGCCTTCATGGCATCACTGACATAGGAGGTAGTAACCAGATGTTTCTTGTGCTTGATACACAACTCCGCAACCTTAACATGATAGGTATATGGAAGAAGACTTACGGTGAGATCTGTAGTCGAAATGAGTTGTTCCAGTTGAGCATCATCATCAACATCGAGTGCTTTTGCCGTTCCTCGCGGATGGCCATCGATGATGTGCGTTGCCTTGCTGACAGTTCTGCTTGCCACCGTCACTGAAAACCCCGCATGCTCAAGCAAATAGCGAACTAGCGGTCGGGATACCATGCCTGCGCCAAGAACGAGAACGTGTTTGGTCAATTACATCACCTCATAACCGATAAAACGTCAAGAATGGGGTAACAGCATCCCTCATAAAAAGGTGTTGATATAGTGGTAGGCCGGTGTCAGTTTCCCTTGATAGAGAACAATGGCATTTTTAATGACTGGCGGCAACTGTATCTGGTCAAAGGGGACAGTATAATCTGCTTGTGCGATTAGAGGGGCAAACGGCATCAGTGATTTACTGAACGCTCGCGATGACGCCCGTGGCAATTCACAAGGAAGATTGTCTACTCCCATTACTACAACACCCCTACCGTTATATCCATCGTGAATGCCATCTGTTTGTGGATCGTAGACAAACACAGGATTATCGGGAGTGGTTGCTTTTTCAGTGAATTCAACGGCACCATTGATATCGATACTGACATCGCCAACGACTTGCAAGCGGAAGTGATCGATATCTTGCGTTTTCAGAAATGCTTTGGTAATCAGTCGGGGATATTTGCTTGACCAATAGATGCAGTTCATAAGAACTGTGAGATGTGGAAGGTACTGGTGAAAGATCGAGTGATAGTGTTCAGGATGTTGGTAATAATCTTGCAGCTCAAACTGATCTGTCGGCGACTGTGGTGCAACCATGTCTTCTTCCTTGAAGACGACTTTGTAAAGATGTTTTTTTGAAGGGTGGTTGCCCAGTGTTTTGAGTTCTTGAGGTGCAATTTCTATAACGGGAAATAGATCCAAGATTTCTTGTGCACCTTTGGAAACGTTTCCGTATCCAGCAAATCCAATAACAAGAGGCGTTATTACATCAGGTAGCCCTTCGGAAGTGATGCGATCGCCGATGCTTTTCAGCTGTGCTTTTATATCATCAAGGGTACCATAATGAATAGTTTGCTTAACAGCCGATAACGGAGAGGATATTCCTTTTGATTGCAACCGCTGACCGAGAGCCCATAACGAATCAACCATTCCTGCAAGACCTGCATACCGGCCAAAAAATACCAAACGGCGACCATTCTCATCAAGGATTTTTTCATAATCAATTAATGTACACTCAAGGTCCATCATCTTCTTAAGCATGGGCATATTGTTTTGTTGCCCTTTAATGGTATGAGAAAAAAACACATAGGTTTTTCCGCGTTGGAAAAAATCGAGAGGAATCTCTTTCACAGCAAACACCACGGGACAGGAAGAAATATCTTCTTGCACTATCGCACCTGCCGACTCGTATGATGCTTCGGGGAAAATTCGTATAGGTGAGGGCTGGATAATCGTTTGAATGCCATGCTGTTCTTTTAAGTCACTAATATGTTTAGGAATCAGAGGAACGCGTCGTTCCCATTTATTTTTGTCTTCTCGACGAATACCCAGCATAAAAGTCATATATCGTATCCCAAAGGCCTCCATCCACTATCATTTTAAAAAGGTTGTGTGGGGGCAACCACGGCTATTTGTACCGAAGAATGGCACCAACATGACCAAGACGGGCAAGTTCTTCATCGTCGCTAAATTCAACCGTAGCATCCGTTCGTTCTGCAAATTCGATGATTTCTTCAATAACATCGGCTTCAGTGGTGTGGCCACCGCAAACGGGGCACTCATTTATAGGACCTGCACGTAAGATTTGACAGTGCTCACACAGGCATCCTTTTACTTTGTAATCCTTCTCAACAAGCAGCAGGTCAACCTGGCCATTCTTCACTGCTTGTAACGTCTCGTCAATACCATAGGCTACAAGTCCGTCTCTCAAAATCTCTGCTTTGAGTTGTTTCACAGCATCATGGCTTTTCGTATCCTCCCTCTGAGAAATAAGATGAAGGGATTCTTGTAGCAGCTCTTGTTCGTCATCAATATCGATATCGATAACATCAACAACACGACTAGCAAGATGTTGAGGGAGAAGCTCGTGAAATTGCTTTTTTGCTTGGCCAGGACCTGCAAGAATGATACGGTCATCAGCAACAGCTTCCAGGCGTCCAATCACCTCTGTAAAAAAGGTATGCATTGCACCCTTTCGCAGTCGTTGGAATCGTGCCTGTGACATTCCTCCTTTTTTATGCTTATTCATAATATCTGCAGAAAGCTGCCTTGTCTGATCCACACGTCCCAACGAAACAGAAAGCACTTTTGCATAGTGGGAGTCCAAGAGAACCAACGTAAACGATTCCCATTCGTCATTGATGCGAGCGAGAGGACGAATATAGGGAGAAGAATCGACGACAAATAAATTATTGATGGTAACAGGCAAAGACACATAGTGGAAAAAGCGATGTTTATAGGATGCGAAAAGTGCACCATACGTCACGTTTTTTATTTGGAGAAAATCTTTAATTTCTTGCATCGTTTGTTGAAAATTTTCTTGCTCTTCGCGACCCAATAACGATGCGCATGCATGTTCTCGCCGTTGCAGAAATTTAGGATCGTCATGTTTATTGATATAGCATGAAACAAAGGTATCTTTACTCTCAACATCATATACCTCAGATAGTGTTCGTAATGCTTTTTGCAATTCGGTAACCATCGTGTCGTTTCCATATCCGGGCCTTCTGTTATATAGGTGCTGGTTTACTTTCAGCCATCTACGACCAACACATAAATACCGGCAATCATCTTCCGCCATTGATGGGACAACCGCATCAAATATCATGTAAGAAAACAGACGTCATCAGTGCATCAGAAATTGGACAATATCACTTCTGCTCGGTAGCATGGTATTTAAAAAAATGTGGCTACGACCCTCAGTCGCCATCCCTTGCCCGCGGTGCACAGAAGCACGAAGCTCTTGGTGCAATTGTTGACCATGTGGAACAGAGTACCAAGATATCAAACGTCGTGGCAATCATAGGATACCTTCTCCTTGCCATAGCTATTCTTATCCTTATTCTAGGGGCGATGGCATACTGACCCATACTCTAATAAGTATCTTGTTTTTTGTTTTCGCAGTAACATGCATCATCTATGCAAAGAACACGCGTAAACGAGTACAGTCTCTTAAAAAAACGCACACTATCCAAGAAGGAACAATAACATACACCGATTTGAATGCCCCTGCAAAACCATTTTTTTCTGCACGTCAGCGAATCTCGGGAAAACCGGATTATGTTACTAGAATGCAGAACCGATACATCCCTGTAGAAGTAAAGACCGGTAATCATGATGAACCGCAACAACATCATATCTTCCAGCTTGCAGCATACTGCCACCTGTTGGAAGAACACTATAATGATCTCGTTCCCTATGGTGTGTTGGTGTACTATGACACGGCAAAACAATTTACAATACCTTTTGATCCGAAACTTCGTTTTGAGCTTGAATCTACCATCAAACAAATGAGAGGTGTATTAAAAACAGGCACATTAAAAAGAAATCATCAAGACGTACATCGATGTACCCATTGTTCTTTTCGTAGCCATTGCCACATGAAAATGAATTAAAAAGAAAAATTATGATAATTCTAAAAGAAGTTTTATAAGTAGATAATTTATTACCACAAAGCAGGTGGATCATGAGAGATACATTAACGTTTGAAGATGGAATATTACTGTGTAAACACATCTATCAAAACGCGATTGAAAAGACGCTGCAAGGAGTTATGGAACAGGAGCAGATTTTTCAGCGGGCACATGAGGCATTAAGTAAATTAGAACGAGATCTTGATAATGAACGTATTGACGAGTTACTATATCTTTTAAATTTAGAAAACATCTATAGCATCATCTAGCACATATAAAAAGAAAATGCAAAAAGACTTGATTTACTTTCTTTTGGTAATCATATCAAAAGCTTCGTTGAGAAATGCCCGTTCCTGTGGTGTTGGGAACCATTTAAATCCTGTCTCATCTTTTATAAAATTAGGGGCGTTTGCATCAAATCTTGTTAATAAAGTAATATCACCAGAAGTAGGGTCTTTACTTATCTCAAGCCTAATGTGTATATTATCATCTTCTGCCATGGTTTCCTCATCCACCTATGATGGCAGGTATATCGATTTCAAGAACTTATAGTTTTTCGTTTCCGTACGAGAGCCACTAAGAGAACAAACCTTTTAAAAACACGCCTCTTCTCATTGCTGACATTATGCGTATTGCTGTACTACTCAAAGATCGATGTAAACCAAAAAATTGTGCCATGGAATGTATCAAGTTTTGCCCTAGAGTACGTGCTGGTGACGAAACGATCAGTATAGGAGAAGATGGCAAACCTGTCATTTCTGAAGAACTTTGTGTGGGATGCGGCATTTGCGTTCACAAATGTCCTTTTGATGCTATTAAAATTATTAGTCTTGCTGAAGCATTAGAAACCGATCTTGTTCATCAATTTGGAAAAAATGGATTTCGCTTGTTTCGTCTTCCCGCACCAAAGCAAAGAATATGTGTCGGTATTCTTGGTCCCAATGGTATCGGAAAAACAACTGCCATCAAGATTCTTGCCGGTCAACTACAACCAAACTTAGGAGAATACAAAAATAAACTTTCTTGGGATGACGTCCTCGAGTACTACGCAGGGACAGAATTGCATGACCATTTCAGCAGCATCATACATCATGAAATGGAAAGTATCGTCAAACCTCAGTACGTCGATAAGTTGCCAAAAATTATGAAGGGTACAATCAAAGAAGTGCTGAAGAAAGCAGACAATTCAGGATCATTTAATGTAGTTGTTGAGAAGTTAGGATTGGAATCTCTGCTTGAAAAGCACATCGAAAAGGGGACTATTTCTGGTGGTGAGCTGCAGTTGGTTTCCATTGCTGCGGTCCTGCTCAAAGATGTTGATTTATACTTGTTTGATGAACCATCCTCGTATCTCGACATTCATCAGCGATTAAAAGTTGCTCGCATTATCAAGGAGCTTGCCGAAAGAAAGAAAGTGATGGTAATCGAGCACGATCTTGCAGTCTTGGATTTTTTGTGTGATAACGTGCATCTGATGTATGGAGACGAAGGTGCCTATGGGGTAGTAACCCACCCCCGCGGTGTACGTCATGCCATTAACACCTATCTTTCAGGATATCTTAAAGAGGAAAATATCCGCTTTGGGGAGAAAATAGAGTTTTTTGCACATCCGCCAAAAAAACGACAAGAAATGAACATTCTCGTCTCCTTTGATAATCTAACAAAATCCTTCGGAAACTTTACTCTCGAAATTGAAAAGGGAATTATCCGTCAAGGAGAAATCATAGGCATTGTCGGACCAAATGCCATTGGAAAAACAACATTTGTCAAGATGCTTGCTGGTGCTGTCAAGCCAACATCAGGAAAGATAGACTATGATCTCAAAGTAAGCTATAAACCTCAATACATTTCTCCCGAATATACAGGAACAGTACGGGAATTTTTTGAAATGAGTGCACAGCAGCTGTTTACATCTCCGTTATTTAAAGCAGAAATCTTTGAGCCTTTTCATCTTAAGTATCTCCTTGAAAAACAGATTGACACGCTATCTGGCGGCGAGTTACAACGAGTAGCCATTGCCCACTGTCTGGTGCAGAATGCAGATATTTACCTGATTGATGAGCCTTCAGCATATCTTGACAGTGAACAGCGAATGGTAACGTCACGAACCGTGCGACGCGTCATTGAAAAATCAGGGAGATCAGCAATGGTGGTCGATCATGACGTGTACTTCATCGATATGATCAGCGATGCATTAATGGTGTTTGATGGAGAGCCGGGAAAATACGGTCGCGGAAGTGGTCCCTTTAATCTTCATGAAGGCATGAATCGATTTCTCAAGGACGTAGGCATTACCTTCCGCAGAGATGAGGACACTAAAAGACCTCGCGTCAACAAGCCAGATTCGTATACGGACAGAAAACAACGGCAAGAGGGAGAATACTATTATAGTTTGTAAATGATGTGATAGTATGACTCACGGCATTGGAGAGCTGAAGAAAAAAAAGCCCCATGCGTTAATGGAAGAAAAGGACTATATCTCTGAAGCGTGGTTACAAGGCGGAAAGGGGATAGGGGAAGCAATTAGGCAAAAAAAGAAAAAGAAATAGTTTTAAATGATTGGTTCTCCATTCTAATCCATCGTGTCGCGTTCGGGGTTACCGTGTCACATACGGGAATTCGTCAGTTCGTTACGGGTGGAAAAAATATCCGTTGTCCCTCCATTTTGTACACTTGTTTAAACCTATTTTCACGGTTGCTTTGAACCATAAAGTACTGTTCCCTTTTTAATTACAGTACTAACAAGATTTACGCCGACTCGATATGGAAGAAACTTGTGAGACGGGCAATCAAGCACAAGGACATCTGCTTGTTTTCCTTTTTCGAGGCTACCGACAGTGTGTTGCATTCCTAAAGCACAGGCAGCGTTGAATGTTGCTGCCGTAAGTGCTTCTGCAGGAGTCATATTCATCTTCACGCAAGCAAGTTGCACAATAAATTGCATATTTTCAATCCAACAGTTAGGATTAAGATCAGTGGCAAGTGCAAGAGATACTCCAAGATCGAGCATGGTTCGAGCAGAGGCATACTCGCTCATCATCAAAGAAAACGGCGTACCGGGAAGGAGAACACCAATTACTCCTTTGTTAGCCATCTCTCGAAGTCCTTTTGTTGACGACCGTAACAGATGATCGGCACTGATGGCCCCAACTTTTGCCGCAAGAGCGGCTCCCCCAGTATCAATAATCTCATCAGCATGTATCTTTGGAATGAGTCCGTGTGTCTTGCCTTGTTCTAAAATACGCTGTGACTGTTTGGGCGTAAAAACGCTTTCTTCACAGAAAACATCGCAAAAGGTTGCCAATTTCTGTATGGCGGGCATCATCTCATCAATTACGATGTTGGTATACTCATCGGCATTCATTGCTTTTGGAACTGCATGAGCCCCTAGAAAAGTTGAGACAATATCGATAGGATGGCGTTGATTCAGTGTGTTCTGTGTTTGGAGAATTTTAACTTCAGTTTTGGTATCAAGGCCGTAGCCGCTTTTTGCCTCGCAGGTCGTTGTTCCATGTGCAAGCATTGTATCAAGACGGCGTGTGCTCTCTTTAAGAAGTTGCGGAACAGATGCTTTTCTTGTCTGCCCAACCGTATAAAAAATGCCCCCTCCTTGCTGTAAAATATCCATATATGAATGCCCTTTCAGCTTCATATCAAGCTCGAATTCTCGAGAACCGGCAAATACAACATGAGTATGAGGGTCGACAAACCCAGGAATTACGGTCTTTCCAGAAGCGTCAATAACCTGCTCTGCAGTAACGCGTACGTCATTTCCCACTGCAACAATGGTTCCGTCATTGATGGCTATCGAACCATGAGGCATGATAGATAATTGGCCCATCTCATGCTTAGTTCTTGGAGTGTTTTTTCCTTGTAACGTGACAAGTTCATTTGCATTTTTGATGAGAATATCGACCGATTCCATGGCTGATTACCAAACAGTTAAAAGAAGAACCTAGATTAAGGGTTTACGGTGGCATAATGGACAAAATTGTCGAATGTGTACCCAATTTCAGCGAAGGGAAAAATAAAGCAGTGATTAACGCCATTGCTGCAGCAATTACTGCTGTTGATGGGGTAAAACTTCTCAATGTTGATCCCGGCGCTGACTTTAATCGAACAGTGTATACGTTTGTTGGAGAACCTGAATCTGTACTCGAGGCAGCTTTACAAGCAACAAGGATAGGCGTGGCTCTTATTGATATGACAAAACACAAAGGAGAACATGCCCGAATGGGTGCCCTTGATGTCATGCCATTTATCCCCATTAAAGGAGTGACAGAGAAAGATTGTATTGAACTGTCAAAACGGTTTGGTAAACAAATGGCAGAAGAACTAGGAGTGCCCGTCTTTCTCTATGCACAATCGGCAACGAAACCGGAACGTGTGAGATTGCCGGACATTCGCAAAGGAGAGTATGAAGCACTTGAAGGAAAATTCAAAGATCCTGCGTTCAAACCTGATTTTGGTAAACCGGCCTTTGTACCCAAAAGTGGCGCGACAGCAACAGGTGCACGAGAGATTTTGATTGCCTATAATATCAATCTTAACACTGGCAATAAAACCATTGCATCAACAATCGCGGGAAAGATACGAACAAGCGGGGTCGTAAAAACAGACAGCAAGGGAAATAAAATCATAGGGTCAAATAGAAAGGCTGAGCGGATTCCTGGAAGGTTTAAAGGGGTACAAGCCGGTGGCATGATGTATGACGAAAACATTGCTCAAGTATCGATGAATCTCTTGCATTATCGAGATGTAAATCTCCATGACGTGTTTGAAGCAACAAAGGAGGAAGCGGCAAAACTTGGCGTACAAGTGACTGGGAGTGAGATTGTGGGATTAGTTCCGAAAGATGCGCTTGTACTTGCTGGTAAATTTTATGCGAAAAAACAACACATTAACACATCAGGTGAAGAAGATCTGGTCATGTTGGCCATTGATCAGCTAGGTCTCTCTGATTTATATGAGTTTAAAACTGAAAACAAGGTAATTGAATATATGGTTGAAGAAACAGGCCCTCTTGTTTCGATGACCATCGGTAATTTCTTATCAGAACTTGCATCAAAGAGTCCGGCTCCAGGGGGAGGTAGTGTGGCTGCTCTTTCAGGGGCGCTTGGAGCAGCATTGTCCTCCATGGTGTGCAATTTGACGTTAGGAAAAGAATCCTACAAAAACGTTGAAGATGATATAAAGGAGCTACTCAAAAAAAGCGAACAATTGCGGAAGGAATTGATTGTCCTTATTGATGAAGATACGGACGCGTTTACTGATGTTATACGAGCGTTTAAGATGCCTAAAGAAACAGAGTTACAAAAACAAAAACGGTCGCACGCCATTCAAAAAGGATATAAGACTGCCGCACAAGTTCCCCTGAAAACAGCAAAGACTTGTGAACAGATTCTTGATGTTTTACAAATGGTTGCAGAAAAAGGAAATCGAAATTCGATAACTGATGCAGCAGTGTCTGCACTTGTGACAAAGGTAGGTGTTAAAGCAGCAGTGTTAAATGCAAAAATTAATCTCAGTTCTATTAAAGATGAGAAATTTACCAAACAACTTATGCAAGAACTTAATGCTATTGAGCAGAGAACAGAGAAAAAAACAAAAAAAATCTTGGACATCGTTAATGAAAAGATGTAACGGCATCTCGCAACGAATAACATATAAGTAGGACTTCTTCTCTTCGTTATCCAGTATGAAATCAGATATTGAGATTGCTCGAAACACTGCACTTAAACTCATAGTGGATGTCGCTGCTACAGCAGGCATCAACGAAGACGAAGTTACCTGCTGTGGCAATTACAAAGCAAAACTTTCACTGCGTCTTTTGGAACGTTTACAAGAAAAAACGCATGGAAAACTCATTTTAGTAACCACCATTAATCCAACCTCAGAAGGTGAAGGAAAAACAACCATTACTATTGGGCTTGCTCAAGCACTTGCAAAGCTGGGGAAAAAAACGATGCTTGGTATTCGCGAGCCATCACTTGGTCCGATGATGGGCATTAAAGGCGGCGCAACCGGTGGTGGCTATGCGCAAGTGCTTCCCATGGAAGACATTAATCTTCACTTCACCGGTGATATGCATGCGGTAACAAGTGCTCATAACCTTTTAGCAAGTCTTCTTGATAATCACATTCACCATGGTGATGAATTTCACATTGATCCCCGGTATATTGTATGGCCACGAGTACTTGATATCAGTGACCGAGCACTGCGAAATGTTGTGGTTGGTCTGGGGGGGCCAAAAGATGGCGTACCTCATCAAGTAGAATTTGCGATCACACCTGCTTCAGAAATTATGGCAATTCTTTGTTTAGCAAAAGATCTGCAGGACTTAAAGAAACGGCTCGCAAAAATCATTGTCGCATACACCTACGATAACAAACCTATCACTGCAAAAGATTTGAAAGCAGTGGGTGCCATGGCAACATTATTGAAAGATGCAATATGCCCCAACCTTGTACAAACAATTGAAGGAGTTCCTGCACTCGTCCATGGCGGCCCCTTTGCAAACATTGCTCATGGAACAAATAGCATCATTGCTACTACCATGGGACTCAAACTTGCCGATTATTTTGTCACTGAAGCGGGATTTGGCTCTGAACTTGGAGCTGAAAAATTTTTTGATATCGTGTGTCGAATAGGAAATTTCAAGCCAGATGCTGTCGTGATGGTTGTAAGTATCAAAGCATTGAAAAAAAATGGATACGGTAGCCTAGAGAAAGGACTGCCAAATCTTGAAAAACATCTCGGAAATATCTCCTCTTTTGGCATCCCTGTTGTTGTCGCTCTTAACCATTTTACCAAAGACACGAAAAAAGAACTGGAAACTGTCGAAGCGTTTTGTAAGAAGAAGCGGATTTCCTTCGCAGTAACCGATGTATGGAATGAAGGTGGAGAAGGAGGGATTGAGCTTGCAGGAAAGCTAGTAAATCTTATCCATAATACTCCTTCACGTTTCACGTACCTCTATGATGTAAAAAAGTCGGTAAAGGAAAAGATTGAACGTGTTGCCACAAGCATGTACGGCGCAGAACGGGTGGTCTATACCGTTACTGCGGAACAAGACATTAAAATCTGCGAAGAATTGGGATTAGATAACTTGCCCATCTGTATCGCAAAAACGCAATATTCCCTTTCTGACGACCCGCAATTTCTCGGACGCCCTGAAGGATTTAAAATTACCGTGCGCTCAATTAAATTTTCTGCAGGTGCTGGTTTTCTTGTGCCCATGACTGGAAAAATTACTACTATGCCTGGGCTGCCAAAAAAGCCGAGTGCGGAACGCATCGACATTGATAGCAACGGAACGATTATCGGATTATATTAATACCAGCAAGGATAAAAATAAGGATAGATTGATATAGCATATAATCTATCCATTTTTGGGAGGTTACCCTTATGCCAGTTGATGATCTTAGCGCACACATAGAGGATATCTTAGATGTTCTCAGTGAGGAATCGGAAAAAGGTGTGAGTAAAGAAGAACTTGAAAAAGAATTGAAGAAATTTTTAGAATATGGTGTTCCCCTTACGCAGGCAAAACAAACCCTGATTAAAAAATTTGGTAGTGGAAAATCTATCCCTGGACCAGTCAGCACAGAACGAAAAGTTATTGCTGATTTACAACCTAATGAACCCAATGTTCATTTGCTCTGCCGAATCATAACGGTGAACCCAAAAGAAATAACGGTAAAGGGCGAAAATCGATCTATCTTTTATGGTATTCTTGGTGATGAAAGTGGCACTGTCCCCTTTACATCGTGGGGGGCTTTTGATTTTGAAAAGGGAGATGTTATTGAAATCACTAACGCCTACACCAGAGAATGGCAAGGAAATATCCAAATTAATCTCGGTGATCGAGTGACCATCACCAAGACCGATAACAATAAACTTCCTGAAAGTGCTTATGAACCAAAAGAGCTGAAAATTGCAGAGTTGCGGTCAGGGCTAGGTACCGTCGATGTCACTGCCCGCATTGTTGATGTCAATAAACGAGAGGTAGGCGTCGGAGGAGAAACTAAACAGGTGTTTTCAGGCATTATTGGTGATGAGACAGGCAAAGCACAATTTACCTCATGGCATAATTTTGACTTAAAAACTGATGATGTGGTGCGTATTACTGGCGGATATGTAAAATCATGGAAAGGCATCCCACAACTTACCTTTGATGAAAAAGCAAAAGTTAAAAAGATAGATAAAAGCAAGATGCCAAAAGGAGACATAGCAACAGTGCATATGCCTCTGCATCGATTAGTGGAGAAAGGAGGCGCCTTAGATGTAAAAATCGAAGGAACCGTCATCGAAATTCGAGAGGGATCTGGGCTCATTAGTAGATGTCCCGAATGCAATCGTGCACTTCTCAACGAGGAGTGTCAAATCCATGGAAAGGTTAAAGGAAAACCAGATCTCAGAGTGAAGGCAATTCTTGATGATGGCACTGGATCGATCAACGCTATTTTAAACCGAGAGATAACAGAAAAATTACTTGGCATATCGTTAGAAGAATGGCAAAAAAAAGGTAATGATGTACTTATTGATGAATTACAGAAGAGGGTCTTTGCATCAAGATTGTTAATACAGGGCAATGCTCTCGGCGATTCATTTGGAACCACTATCATTGCCAAAGAGGCGGAACCAGTGACGATTGATATAAACAAAGAGGCAAGTGCCTTATTAGAAGCCGTGGAGGCATTACGATGAATCGAGAAGTAGCCTGGCGGGTATTTGCCAGCGAATACAACGACGCGACCATGGAACTGAAGGGAGATGGCGAGAAAACACCATCATATATTGTTACTCCACTTGGAGCAAAAGTAAATCGTGTCTTTATTATCGGTGTGCTCACCGACGTTGAAAACGTTTCTGAAGGCGGAGATCTTGTCCGTGCACATATCTCTGATCCAACAGGAGTGTTTACCTTATATTCTGGGCAATATCAACAAGAAGCGACTAGTGCTCTTTCAGCAATAGATGCTCCTGCATTTGTTGCTGTTGTCGGAAAATCACGAACCTACATTCCTGAAGAGGGAACATTGTACGTTTCTATTCGCCCTGAAAAGGTAATTGAGGTTGATGCCAACACCAGAGATCAATGGATCCTTGAAACCTGCCAATCAACAAAAAATCGAATTGAAGCTATAATTGAAGCCATGAAAATGAACCCCTCAAATGTACATGATTTACGAAAGCTTGGCTATGGCAAAGATCTGGCTGAGGGGGTAGTTACCGCTTTAAAACATTATGGTGCAGTTGATGTAAACAAATATTTGACCGTTATCCAAGAATCTTTACAGTATCTAACTCCAGGCCGGGAAGAATTGCCTACTTCAGACCAAGAAAGCCCGGCAAAAAAGCAGACAAAGGAAACAAAGAAAAAAGCAGAGGCGGCTCCTCCAAAAGAAGGGGAATCTGACGATTTTCAAGAGATTGAAACTACAGTTCTTGAGACCATTAAAAAGATTGAGGGCGAAGAAGGTGCTCCTTGGGATGCTATCACTGAACAGTGCAAGAAAGTAGGACTAGAAAAAGATGCCATTGAGGAAGCATTAACCTCGCTAATGGATAAAGGATTGATTTACGAACCTATTTTGGGAACCATTAAAACAACCTAGGTTTGTTGGTATTTTTCCATATTGTTAGTTTTACACCATAAGTATATATAGTGTAAATGATAAAGTATGTCATGTCAATGATTAGCATATGCTATAATTGGCAGTTGGTGGGGAGATAAGAGGAAGGATAGTATCCGGTGTTATTGTGTTTCTTTTGCTTTTTTCTCTAGTGGAAGGTCTAATTGGACAAGGAAACATCATAGCGTCTGCTGGGGAAAGTGTCATTCCCTGGTGGAATGATCGCTGGAACTACCGAAAGGCATTGACTCTGGTTACTGCTTCTGTGGGAGACCAGATTCCTCTTACTATCTATAAAGAAAATGGTCATGATAAAGACAACAGCGTTGATTGTGAAAATAATTGTAACGAAGATTTCTCCGACATACGATTTATCAGTAATGGCGAAGAATTGCCCTATTGGATTGAAGAAAGAGGTGAAGATGGAAACGATCACTACGCGAAAGTCTGGATAAAGACAGATGGAAATCGGACAATCTATCTCTACTACGGAAATCTTTTTGCTGTCGACCACAGCAATGGTTACGAAACATTTCCCTTTTTTGATGATTTTAGCAGCAATACCACCCGCTATTTTTATAAACACGACACAGAAGGCGGTCATTATTATATTCGGGAAGCGACAATTGGAGTACAGTCTCGAATTCGTTGGAAAAGCAATTTGTATGAAATTGATGCAGAAGGGTGGGCAGGACACGCGGACTTTGGTGCCTGTCAGTATAATGATTCTGAACCGGGAGAATCCATCTTTCTTAAGATGTATTACAACTGGGATGTCGATGCGACAGAAACTCAACCAGCACTACAGTTAAGTTCCCTTGATGCATCAACTGGTCGGGAACGCAAGACCCAAGAAGGAAATGAGTATGTGTACGAACTTACGATTAACTCGTTAACAAATCGATCAATGTGCCGCATATGGGATGATGCATATAATTTGAAGTGGAATAGAACTCTTGAAGAAGCGCCGTCATTTCTCAATTATCTCTCAATCTACCATTTTGACTATCACCATCATGGTGGCTGTCAACAGGAAAGAATTGAATGGTTAGCAGCAGACAGGCGGTTACGATCGTTTTGTAAAGGTGACCATTATGGTGGACTTTCATGGATTGATAATAGAATTGATTGGTGGTTTGTATCATCATACATCGGCTCTGATGATGCATTGATGGAGACAGGAGAGCAAGAATTTCGAGAGGAGCTGAGAGAGACCGTCTACGTTGACCATGAGTTTACCAATGAAACAGCAGGGTGGGGAGTAACTCATTTTGATACTATTCAAAAGGGTCTTGACAATGTCTCAGTAAATGGAACCGTCGTTGTTTTTGAAGGAGAATATCAGGAAAATGTGAGAATGAACAGACCGGCACGGCTTGTTGCAAAAAATCAAAATGTTATTATTGAAGGCAGAGGGAAAGGAGATGTTGTCACTCTTACAGTCAACAATTGTACGATACAAAACTTCACAATTCAGAACAGTGGATCGGGAGCGGGTATCAGCATACAATCAAATGGAAACATCATTGAATATAATCAGATTGTTGAAAATTATTACGGCATTTGGGCTGAAGAAACAACAGGTAATAGAATATCCAGTAATATCATTTCAAACAACAAAGGTGGTCTTCGCTTACGAAATACCAACAGAACAGTGGTCGCTGCAAATACATTTGTCATAAATGAATGGGAAGGAATAGTACTCGAGTCGTCTTACAATGCATTACTGGAAGATAATACATTCCAATACAATGGAATCAGTCTTTCAGGTCCACGTCTTGCGTGGAAAACCCATATCATCAACAATAATGTCGTAAATGATAAACCACTCTATTTCTACAAAAATGAAGAAGATATTACGGTACCATCGGATGCAGGACAGGTTATTTTAGCCGATTGTACAAACATCCTCATTGACGGTGCAACCCTTTCATATGTTGATGTGGGTGTCCAAGTTGGACATTCCTCAAAAATAACCATTACGAATAGTACATTTACCGCAAATATCCAGAGTGCTATTCAGCTCTACTTTTCTGAAGAAAATGGTATCATTAGCAATACCCTATTTGAAAATGGTATTGATATCTGGGAGTCGTCAACAAATACAATTGAAGACAATCGTATTACTGAGGCGGACCTCGGCCTTAATCTGTATGATTCATCAGACAATATGATACGCGACAATCATATCGTTGATAATACTTTTGGAGCATGGCTCCATAATTACTGTGAAGGCAACATTGTTGATGGGAATGTAATTGCTGGAAACCCTCAGGGTGGTATTTGGTTGATGGGCGATTGTGTCACAAATACATTTACCAACAATACCTTCAACACCAATGGTGAACTTAGTCCACACAAAGCAAATGTCTATCTTGAGGGTGGATCAGATGGAAATCTCTTTTACCATAATAATTTCATTACTGAGTTTGTCAGTGTCTATGACGAGGCGGTAAACAGTTGGGATAACGGAGAGGCAGCCGGTGGTAATTATTGGAGTGATTATGGTGGTGTCGATGATGATGGAGACGGTATTGGTGACACTCCTTACAAAATTCCTAGTAGTAGCAATAGTGACCATTATCCATTTATGGAGCAACATGGGTGGAATAATGGCCCCTATCCTGCCAGCAGTCCCTCGCCTACAGATGGAGCCACTGACGTTTCCATGGATCAAGTATTGCGTTGGATAGGGGGCGATCCAGAGAGGGATGCTGTTATCTTTGATGTTTATCTGGGCACTACCAATCCTCCACCGCTAGTAGCCAATAATCTTTTAGTAGCGCATTACAATCCAGATATAACATACGGAGAAAAATATTATTGGCAAATCGATACAGAAGATATCTATGGGCGTTCTGCTCCAGGTCCTCTCTGGACATTTACGACACAAAGTGGACCACCCGTAGCAGATATGTCTTGGTCTCCACAAGTACCGCAGAAACATGAAACCATTCAATTTACCGATCTTTCAATAGAACGAGGGACAGAGATTGTTCTTTGGGATTGGTTCTTTGGTGATGGTGAAGCATCCAGTGAACAGCATCCAACGCACACCTATGAAACCTCTGGATCATACATGGTTACGCTTCTTATTACTGATGAGAGGGGACAAAGTGACCAAATATCAAAATATGCCTATGTAGAGACATTGCCATCAGTTGCAGATTTCACCTATAGCCCAAATGAACCGAGCACAAATGATTTTGTTCAATTTACTGATGTGTCATTTGTTGATCCAGAAAATGACATTGTTTCTTGGTACTGGTCCTTTGGCGATGGTATAGCATCTACCATGCAGAATCCTCGTCATCGATATACTCAGCAAGGGACCTATGCAGTAAATCTTACTATCAAAGATTCCACTGGCGGAGAAGATACGACTTCGCAGTACATTACTGTTGCACCCAATCAACGTCCAAATGCAGCATTCAGTTTTTCACCGAATGAGCCTGTTCAAGCTGAACGTGTCCACTTTATTGATGAATCAATAGATGGAGATGGGGGCATTGTTTCATGGTCATGGCAATTTGGAGATGGCAGGCATTCAAGCAGTCGACATCCAGCTCATCGATATTCGTTTAACGGAACATATACAGTGACACTCACTGTTACTGACAATAGTGGTTCACAAGATACTGCAAGAGCTACCATTGTCGTTGGAAACGCTCGTCCTCGTGCAAAATTTTCATATATTCCTCTCGGTCCCAAAGTCGGTGATAGTGTATCATTTATCGACCAATCAACCGACGGGGATGGAGATATCATCTCTTGGTATTGGTTATTTGGAGATGGGGAGACATCCACCGAACAGAATCCGCTTCATGTCTATCAGGCACCTGGACCATTCAGAGCAAGTTTAACAGTCACTGATGATAGCGGTGAGATCGATATCTATTATACAACAGTTGAGGTTGTTGCCAATACACGACCTCATGCCGATCCTGGAGGACCCTATACTGCACGACCAAATGAACAGCTCGTAATAGATGGCTCTGGTAGTACCGACCCTGACGGAGGTATTGTCGACTATCGGTGGGACTTTACCAATGACGGCATCTATGACACAGAATGGATTACCAATCCAACCATTACCCATCGCTATGGAGGGGTGAGTACCTATGTAGTACGGCTTGAGGTACGAGATGACGAAGGGGCAACCGATACGGGAGCAACAACTGTGACTATTTCTGAAAATACAGGACCTATTGCCGATGCAGGTGGACCATATATAGAAACAATAAATACTTCGTTGCAATTTTATGGGGGAAAAAGCTGTGACGGTGACGGTTCTATCATCGGATACCGATGGGATTTCACCAATGATGGTATGTATGATACTGATTGGTTGACAAGTACAAAGACCAGTCATAGCTATTCTGTACTAGGATACTTTACCGTAAAGTTAGAAATTATTGATAATGAAGGAAAAACAGCAACAGACACAGCAACCGTTCAGATACGAGAAGTAGTTAACCAACCTCCCGTGGCCGATGCTGGTGGACCGTATAATGGCCATGTATTGAGCAGCATAACATTTAATGCATCAGGTAGTTCTGATGTAGAAGACGGTCTTGTTGGGTATCGCTGGGACTTCACTGGTGATGGAATATGGGATACTGAATGGGCATCTTCACCAACAACAACGCACAGTTATTCTGCTGCTGGAACCTACACAGTAAAATTGCAAGTAAAAGATGATGAGGAACAATATGATGAAGATACCACAACTGCACTGATCACAGAAGTAACAAATCGTCAGCCCATCGCTGATGCGGGTGGGCCATATACTGCTCGTATTAATAAAATAGTTGTTTTCACTGGCAAGGCAAGTGTCGATCCTGACGGGAGCATTGTCGGCTATCGGTGGGACTTCACTGGTGATGGGGTGTATGACACTGAGTGGCTAGACACCACAACAACAACCCATACGTTCAGTAAAACAGGAACATACACCGCGGTACTACAAGTAAAAGATAACGATGATGCAATTGACACTGATACAACCACCATAACCATCACTTCAAATAGTCCGCCAACAGCTGATGCGGGCGGACCATATACCGCAGATGTCGGAGAAGAACTCTTGTTTGATGGTTCTGCAAGTGGAGATAGTGACGGCCCACTTACCGGATATCGATGGGACGTAACCGGTGATGGGGTGTGGGACACCAACTGGCTACCTGATTCTTTCTTTTCCTATGAATATGAGATAGTAGGAACGTTTACTGTTCTGCTACAAGTACGAGATTCCGACAGGGCAACAGACAGCGATACAGCGGTTGCAACCATTACGGTCAATAGCCCACCAACGGCTGATGCGGGTGGGCCATATACAGGAGTTACGGATATTCCAGTCACTTTTGATGCATCAGAAAGTAGCGATATCGATGGTTCTATCGTTGGGTATCGCTGGGACTTCACTGGTGATGGTATTTATGATACCTCGTGGATTATGTCCGCTCAACAACACACCTATGCTGTTGCCGGTACCTATACCGTGAAAGTACAAGTCAAAGATGATGATAGCGCACTTGATACCGATACGGCCACGGTAACGATTTCATCAAATAATGTGCCTATTGCCGATGCTGGCGGCCCTTATTCGGGATTTGTTAATGATGAAATTTCATTAGATGCCTCAGCAAGTTATGACTCAGATGGTTCTATCGTCGGATATCGATGGGACTTCACCAATGATGGTGTCTATGATACAAGCTGGTCAACGACAGCTCATATAACACGACAATATGGTTTTGCAGGTACCTATGTTGCTACCGTACAAGTACAAGATAATGATGGTGCTCAATCGACTAATAGTGCAACAGTAACTATTACTGATGGGTATTTACGAGGATTATGGCATTTTAACGAAGGAACTGGGTTTACCGTTTATGACTCCTCTGGTAGCAACAATCATGGTATTGTCCATGGAGCCTCCTGGAGTGCTCAAGGGAAATTTAACAGAGGGTTATACTTTGATGGAGAACATGATTATGTTTCTATTGCTGGAATGACCGCAAGTTATGATATCTTTACCATTTCAATATGGGCACAGAGCGAGGATCTTGAGGGATATCACACGCTAATGTCGCGACAAAACGGCGGTGGAATAGGAAGAGATGCTCTCGCAATAGATGATGGGGAGCTGGTCACTTCTCTTGGCGGTGTTGTCAAAGTAACAGGATTCTTACCTCAAGAAGAGGTGTGGCATCATTATGTCTTAGTATATGCTAACAACAGAATCACGATATATGTCGATGGAATTGAACAATGTAGTATGAATGTCACCGAAGAAGGGGCAACAGGTGCCGTTATCATTGGTGCAAACAAGAATTTATTACAGCACTTTGAGGGGGGAATTGATGAAATTGCTATCTGGAATAGGGCACTCTCTTTACAAGAGATTCAGAATCTCTACAGTGTTCCTAACAAGCCAACCCTTGAGTTTCCAGCAAATCGTACACAGTGGGTTGATCCTACTATTGGACTATTGAGTTGTGTTGTTTCTGAGCCGTACTCATTTGAGGAACCTGAAGTCGAGCAGGTTTCTCTTGGTGGTACACTCTATGATAGGGTAACCTTAGATGGTGCACAAGGTCTAGGAGATCCCGGTGAACCTTGTCTCCCTTCAAGTGGAGTGTACTTACTTTTGCCGCCTGATTCTGAAGTTTGCAACATTGCTATTACCACCAGCGACCAAGAAAAACTAGAAGGAACATACCTAGTAGAGCCTTCGCCTATGCCTGCACAATTGTCAAGTGATTATGAAGGAACGAATCCTGTACCCGACGAATCCATTTATACTTCTGATCAGATGTTTCCAGGAAATCTCTACACTGAAATTGGCATTTATCAGTTTAGGGGTTATGATATTCTTGTGTTAACTCTTCATCCCGTGCAATACAAACCGGCGTCTGGAGAATTATTCTATTACCGAGACATGCTTGTTGAGGTAGAGACTTCAGGATCCGGAACGATGAACACGTTTTATCGTCAGTTTGACAGTGATGCTGAAGCGCTTGGTGACTTTGTCGATAATCCAGAGGTCGCTCATTTATACGGAATGGGTGACGGCTCTGGTGAATCCCCAACAGGAGAGCATGATCTTGTCATTATTACAACTGATTCTCTGAAAGAAGGATTCGAGCCATTAAGAGAGGCACATGACGCCGAAGGGGTCAAGACGTTTATTGCAACAACTGAGGAAATCTATAGCGGATATACAGGTGTTGACAATGCTGAGAAGATTCGTAATTTCATTCGAGATGCGTACACAAATCTCGGAATTGAGTATGTGTTACTTGGTGGTGATGACAATGTTGTTCCCGCACGTCATTTGTGGGTACAATCCTGGTATGGAGGATATACCGTAACCAAACCGTCAGATATTTATTACGGCTGTCTTGATGGATCATTCAACCGAGATAACGATGGTCGTTGGGGAGAACCAACTGATGGTGACAGTGGCGGCGATGTGGATTTACTTGCTGAAGTATACGTTGGTCGAGCGTGTGTTGATTCGCAAACAGAAGTTGAGAATTTCGTCAGTAAGACCATTGCATATATAGATGCTGACGAGGATGAATATCTCAATGAGGTCTTGTTTGTTGGCGAATATCTTGGTTTTGGTGGGCCTTCAAACTGGGGCGGTAATCATAAGGATGAAATGATTGATGGTTCAAGCATGCATGGTTATACAACCGTTGGCATACCAACAGAGGAATATACAATTGACACCCTCTATGATCGAGATGGATACTGGTCAAAAACGTCACTAAAAAATAGAATTAACAATGGCGTTCACATCATTAATCATCTTGGACATGCAAACTACTACAACAACCTGAAAATGTCAACATCAGATGTGCAAAGCTTAACTAATGATAAGTATTGCTTTATTTATTCACAAGGATGTATGGCTGGTGGATTTGATGACAGGGATTGTATTGCTGAGTACTTCACCGCCAAAACAGCACACGGTGCTGTAGCTGGAATCTGGAACGCACGATACGGATGGGGGCGATACCATTCGACAGATGGCCCATCGCAACGATTTGATAGAGAATTCTGGGATGCGGTCTTCAATGAAAATCTTACAGCAATGGGAAAGGCAAATCAAGATTCTAAAGAAGATAATCTTTATCGCATCTGGGATTCCTGTATGCGGTGGTGTTATTATGGGTTGAATCTCTTTGGAGATCCTACCCTTGACTTTGTCAACCGTAAAGGAACAGAACCTGATGACGAAGTAAAAGGATCGCTTGATGTTCGCTTTCATTGGGGGAATGGTGCGTTAATCGGTACTGATACTGAAGTAACAAATAATTCAGTTGCATCCGTAGAAATCGACGAATTGCCTCGCTATACCAACATCAGCTGGTATGTCGTTATTGATGACGGATTAAATGAAATTGTTGGGCCTCAGTGGTGGTTCACTGTAGATGCATACGATTGGGATATTAACCGTGATGGCCGTGTCGATGATATCGACTCGCAGCTTCTTGTCGAACGGTATGGCGAGACTGGCGTACCTGGTTGGATACGAGAAGATATTATCGGTGATGGAAGAGTCAATATTCTTGATTTGATGATTTTTGTCAATCATTATGGAGAGGCTTATGTGCTTGAGTTTGAACAAGATAAGGTAGCAGGTACGCTTACGGTAACCACAGTTTACATGGATGATCTCAAATGGAGTGATTTAGCAATTACTGGTGCTACTCTTGAGAGTAATGTTGGTGCATATGTTACTCCTGGCGATAGGCTTATCAATTGCATGAACGACGTTTCTATACAGTATGTACCTGTACCAACTGTTTCTTGGAGTTGGAGCTTTTTGGGAGGTGAGACACCAGAAGCACAGTCAGAGGAGGAACAACCAGTTCTCGGCATCAATTGTGATGTCAACAAGGATGGTATTATCGATACTGAGGATGTCGAACTGGTGACAGAACAGTATGGGGAAACTGGTGAGCCGGGATGGATTCCTGAAGACATCAATGAGGATGGGCGTATTGATTATCAAGACGTGAGCGCTCTTGTCACCAATTATGAAGGTAACGAAGAGATACCTCCAGAACTACAACTCAGGCAAAGCGATCAAGAATTGGCCTTTACTTCAGAAGAACGTGTATCATCCATATATACAAATGGGGAGGGTGTTGTGCGTTCATTAATGGTAGAACAAACGCCATTCTGCCTGTACTCAGTTGATGAAGACGCCATTCCAGAATATCTTGTTGATACTACCACACAAGAAATGGTGCCCGTTGCTTATACCCCAGCAACGGTGTCAGATATTGCAGTTAATACACAGGATGAAACAATTATTGTTACCATTCATGTACAAAAAGCTGATTGGATTTATATCACCGTTGAAGATCTCTATCCTGACCTCAACGAGATAATAGTAAAATCATCGGATAATCGAACGATTGGATCTGAAATGATATGGCGAGAGAATGGTACGATTTCTATTCTTGATGACCCTGAAACTGAATATTATATTATTTATCGTGCAGTCGCTACTGGTGCAAACTCATTAACAATCGGAACGATAGTCATTGACCCATTCTCTGCAGCGCTTGGAGGAACAATCGGAAGCTTTACGTTGTTAATGGTTGCTCTTATTCTCCATCACAAGAAGAAAAAACCACAACAGGATAAAATACGAATCATCCGTCGAACAATGGAAGATGTTGATACCTTTATCAATGAATGTGCGTCTCAGGACACAGAACTTGCACAAGAACATAACCCAACAAAACGTCGACTATTACAAATGGTATACGCAAATGACGTGGATGCATCTACTGTTCTAAGTGCTTTACATATTTCGATGTCTGACTTAGAACAAGTTGTGCAAGAATTGGTAGAAGACGGATTGATGGAATACACAATGGATAATGAAGTTGAAATTACCGAAAAAGGTATCAGCTATATCACTAAATATAAAGAAAAGTGACAATATGTCTCTTTTGACATTTTTTCAAGATAGCTTTATATATTGTTATTGTTAAACATTATCATAGTGGTAGGTGAAAGGTACATGTTTGGCCATAAAAAGAAAAAAACAAAGTATCCTTCGCTTTATGACGCGTTTAACCTTGGCGACCGGGTCAAGCGAGTAATGGTAGATGGAGTAGGAAATCATCGAGAATATAAGGGCATTGTCTTGGCGATTGAAGAAAAGAGTATGGAAATTTACTGGGATACAAAAGACGGCGAGTATCGTCCCGGGGAGATTGACTTAGCATTTACCAACTGTGCAGTTGATGAGATTTTCGATGGAAAGGAGCACTCATCTCCCATCAAAAGGGACGATTAGAAATATATAAATATATATTTAAAGATATGTTTTAGGATATGGTTTCATATAT
>JAFGDG010000110.1 GCA_016932245.1 Thermoplasmatota archaeon | reverse complement strand
TATCCTAATTTTTTCCTATCTCTCCTCACCACCTCCACGCTTCCCCATCCCAAAAACTTTTCATGTTTTAACTTGGAGGTGCCGTGCGTGCACCAGTAATATGAATGGCCTAAGCCTATTTGTAATTTCCTTTTTTTTCAATTCCCTTAAAATGTTTTTTGTATGTAGCTTAAAACCGACTCAAAAACAGCTTTTCCATCTCCAGTATTATTCTGTAATTCATGTGCTGTCCAATCTGGATGCTGGTGTTTAAAAAACGTCCGTTCAGGGTGAGGCATCATGCCAAAGACATTTCCATTCCGATTACAAATGCCCGCAATATTTGAAATGGATCCGTTAGGATTCCAAGGGTATCCTGCATAGTTGCCATCAGGATCAACGTATCGGAAGACTATTTGATCGTTTTCTTCTAGTGCTTTCAAATAGGCTTCTTGTTTATCTAACGGAAACAACAATTTCCCTTCTGCATGGGCACTGGGAATGAGCCTGATGTCTCCTTTAGGTATGGCTGATGTAAATACACACGTGCCGTTATTTTCGTGCTTGAGTAAGCTAGGTCGACACTCGAATCGATTTGAGTCATTGATGTTGAGACAGGCTTTGGGGATGGCACTCATAATTTCATCTGTTCCAGGCAACAGACCCAACTCAGTTAATACCTGGAAACCATTGCATATTCCAAGAATGGGGTACTCCTGCTTGACAAAATCAACCAACGTTTGTTGCAATTTACTTTTTATTCGTGCAGCAAAAATGGCACCTGCACGGATATAGTCGCCAGCAGAAAACCCACCAGGAATCATGATACATTGATAATCAAAAAAATCTCGTTTTTCATCCATATTACAGTCGATACCAAGCACTTGTTTCAAATGAACAAATTCAGGATTGGCGCCAAGTCTCTTAAACGCATCAAATGACTCCTGTTCGCAATTCGTTCCTTCAATTCGAAGTATGGCCACTCTAATATCGTCGATTTTCACAATGTCACCTGGGAGACAAAGCAGTAATAGTGTATCTATTATTTCTTTTTTTACAAGTGCTATCTCTCTAGGAATTTACATACACCAAATTCTTTTTTAATAGATGCCCATTGTATACCGACCATCACAAGGAATAATTAAATATAATGATATATAATTGCCCATAATGATATATAATTAGGTGATTGAATGGCTGAACAAAAAGACGATAAAAAATATACTACCATCTCCATTCCCACGCCGCTAGCAGAAAAAATTAAAAAACGCATTCAAGGTACAGGGTTCACTTCGCTCTCCTCCTACGTTACCTATGTATTGCGGGAAGTTATATCAAATACTGAAGACGATCATGAGGAAGCATTTAGCAAAGAAGATGAAGAAAAGGTAAAAGAACGTCTTCGAGCCCTCGGATATTTAGACTAAGGGGGATAAAAGGTAGAAAAAACAGAGGCAATATTGTGACCCATTATAACCTTACACACTTAGAAAAATTGGAATCCGAAGCCATCTTCGTCTTACGAGAAGTTGCCGCTCAATTTGAGCGTCCCTGCTTATTATTTTCAGGTGGAAAAGATTCTATAGTATTGGCTCATCTTTCAAAAAAAGCGTTTTATCCAGCAAACATCCCCTATCCTTTTTTACATATTGATACTGGTCACAACTTTCCCGAAACCCTTGAATATCGTGATGCATATGTTAAAAAACTCAACGCTCAATTGATTGTCGGCTTAGTACAAAACTCAATTAATAAGGGGCGTGTTAAAGAAGAAACAGGCAAATACGCAAGCAGAAACTATCTTCAAACAACCACATTGCTTGATACCATCACAGAACATAAGTTTGATTGTGCCATTGGTGGAGGCAGGCGTGATGAAGAAAAGTCGCGTGCCAAAGAACGATTTTTCTCCCATCGTAATGAGTTCGGTCAATGGGATCCCAAAAATCAGCGACCAGAATTGTGGGATATTTATAATGGACGGAAAAATGTCGGAGAGCATTTTCGAGTTTTTCCGTTGAGTAATTGGACAGAGATGGATGTATGGCAATATATTCTGAAAGAAAGCATTGACATCCCCCAAATTTATTTTTCTCACAAACGAAGGTGCCTCATCCGAGACGGCGTTATTCTTGCATACTCAGACTATCTCAATTTAGATGATGAAGAAGAACAGAACATCAAAATAATGACGGTGAGATGTAGAACAGTTGGTGATATGACCTGTACAGGTCTTGCCACGTCGAGTGCACACACGGTTGAGGAGATTGTGAAGGAAGTAGCACAACTTCGCAGCTCAGAGCGAGGAAGTCGGGCAGACGATAAGCGTTCAGAGACGGCAATGGAAGACCGGAAGAAGGAGGGATATTTCTAATGAGCTCAGAGAAGGGATACCTTGACATGGAACTTCTCCGGTTTACTACTGCAGGTAGTGTTGACGATGGGAAAAGCACTCTCATTGGACGCTTACTCTATGACAGCAAAACATTGTTTAACGATCAGCTTAAAAATATTGAAAAAATCAGTAAGCAAAGAGGCGAGGATACCAATCTTGCCTTGTTGATGGATGGTCTCAAAGCAGAACGGGAGCAAGGAATCACTATCGATGTTGCCTATCGCTATTTTGCCACACCAGTACGTAAATTTATCATTGCTGACACTCCTGGTCATCCTCAGTACACACGAAATATGGTTACGGGGGCATCGACGGCGAATCTCGCCCTCATTCTTATTGATGCGCGAAAGGGCGTTGTCGAACAAACCCATCGGCATATCTTTATTGCATCACTCTTACAAATCCCTCATTTTGTTATCTGTATCAACAAAATGGATTTGGTTGATTTTAGTCAAGAAGTCTATGAAACCATTAAAAATGAGATCAAGGATTTTGTTTCAAAACTTGCAGTGAAAGATGTCTATTTCATTCCTATTTCTGCACTTCTTGGAGATAACGTGGTTGACGAATCAGACAATATGCCGTGGTATGAAGGATCCACCTTGAAGTATATCTTAGAAAATATTCACATTAGTAGTGATGAAAATCTTATTGACTGTCGGTTTCCTGTGCAATATGTCATTCGCCCACGGAATGATACCTTTCACGATTATCGAGGATACGCAGGAAAAATAGCAAGTGGCATTTTTAAACCAGGGGATAGCGTCAAAGTGTTGCCTTCAGGATTTACTACGACTATTACTTCTATAGAAAACCAAAACAAAAACGTGGACGAGGGATTTCCTCCCATGTCGGTGGTGTTGCAACTTGCTGACGATCTGGATGTAAGTAGAGGTGATATGATTGTACGAGAAAATAATGTTCCTGCTATTGGTCAAGATATCGATATCACCGTCTGCTGGATGAACAAGAAAAAACTTGAACCTGGAAAGAAGTACATTCTTAGGCATACAACAAAAGAAACCAAATGTATTGTGAAAGAAATCAGATACAAACTCGACATCAATACACTCCATCGGCTCGAAGACGTCCATGAACTTGGTCTCAATGATATCGGGCGTATTATGTTGCGTGCAGCCCAACCTCTTTTTTTTGATAGCTACCGCAGAAATCGCTCTACGGGAAGTCTTATTCTTATTGACGAGCAAACAAATGAGACAGTAGGAGCAGGCATGATTAGAGATTAGTGGGGGAGATCACATATTATTAGACACACAGGGTGGTAACGGTCTTCTGATCCATCACTGGGATACTGACGGCATCTGTTCTGCACGGTTACTGTTATCACACTTTTCAAACAAATCTCTTGATAACAAAACACCCCTTCTAGGAAACTATTATCTCACTACAGAGGAATTACAAGCGTATGTAACCTATGATTTTGTCATTATTGCTGATATGAACTTACCCAAAGACAACATTGTAACACTTGCAGAACACGCAAAAGTATTCATTTTTGATCACCATCTGGGTGAAGAAATATCCACTGTTTTTCATCACAATCCCGTGATTAAGGGGGAGGATCCCAACAACTATCCTTCTGCATCATGGATTATTAACACCTTTCTTGGCAACGATATCAATTTGTTTGCTATCTTAGGAATCATTGGTGATCACGAACAAAATATCAAGCACAATCCTTTTTTCCATCACCATATTAATGACTTCTGTCGCGACCATAACCTGACGTTTGATGAATTGCATAAAATGGTTCATCTTCTTGATTCAAATTATAAAGTGGGAGATAAACAAGCAGTAGAACATGCCCCTCGTTTTCTTCTTGAGCACGGCACTGGTGACGCTATCTTACACAACAAAGAATGGAATAAACAGTATGAAACATTGAATGAAGAAATGGAGCAGCAACTGCGCCTGCCAGATCAAATGATCGGAGATATCATTCTGAAAAAAATACATACACCATATAATATTATCTCTACCATCACCAGAAATGTTTCCTGGAGCAGTGGCAAAAATACGGTAGTAGTCAACACGGGGTTTTTTTCTGATAAGGATCAAGTCTACGTCAGAAGCAATAAAAACTTAGAACCTATGATTATGCAAGGAAAATCACTCGGACTAAAATGTGGGGGTAAAAAAGAGGTATTGGGTGCTATTGTTCCTAAGAACCAAACTGATTTGTTTGTCGATGAAATCATCAATTTTCTCTCGGTGTGAGGAATGTCATGAGAAAACAAAAAGGATTTACCGTGTGGTTTACTGGCCTTCCCTGTTGCGGAAAAACAACCATTGCAAGAAAAGTTGCTTACCACTTGAAACAGAAAGGTTATGTTGTCGAGCATCTTGATGGCGATATCGTTCGCAAGGATTTGACCAGTGATCTTGGTTTTTCAAAAAAAGACCGTGAAGAAAATCTCAAGCGGGTAACCTTTGTTGCAAAATTGCTGACCAGAAACGATATTATCGTACTCGCAACCTTTGTTTCTCCTTATAAAAAACGAAGAGAACAATCACGAAAAGAAATCGGATCGTTTGTCGAAATCTATGTGAGATGCCCAGTCGATGTGTGTATGAAGCGCGATGTAAAAGGTATGTACAAAAAAGCACTTGCTGGAAAAATAGAACATTTTACCGGCGTGCAGGATCCGTATGAAGAGCCCGATCATCCAGAATTGATGTTAGAAACAGACAAAGAATCGGTAGAAGAAAGCGTTGATAAAGTACTGAAAACATTGGAAGGATTGGGATATATAACATTGTAGCGTGGCTCGTATGGTACTGAAGAGAGATGTGAATTATATTGTCTCAGGAATTGAACGCTCAGGAACTTCTCTGTTGATGCAGATGCTTCAGGCAGGAGGAGTACCTGTCGGGTTCGATCGTTCACGACCGTCAGATGCACACAATCCTAAAGGGTATTTTGAACTTGAAGGCGGAAAAATTATCAATAGACTTCAGGAGGGAACCTTTCCTTTATCGGTGTATGCGGGCAAGTTCATTAAAATAACAGCCTACGGCCTGCAATTCCTTCCGCAAGGAAAGTACGCCATCATTTACTCTGAACGACATATCGAGGAAATACTTGATTCTATGGAACGCATGATGGGAAAACCAGATGAACATCGGCAAGAGACAAAAACAAGCTTTCTGAAGCTGAACATGCACATCAAAGATACTATCAATAAGCGAAAAGACATGCGCGTCTTATACGTTACATATAATGAGATTATTTCTCAACCAAAAAAGCACGTACAACGGATTGCCGCCTTTCTTGATATGCCTGCATCAAGTGCAAATGCCATGATGCAGGTCGTTGATGGTGCCTTATACCGACAACGGAGAGATATTAAAAAAAGCTAGAAGCACGATACGTTGCATTATGCGATAGCATGGTAGACGAGAAGAAGGAAAAGGAACCGCAACAACCAATGTTCTCAAAGCGAGATGTCTTCTTTATTGCACTGTCATTTGTGGTTGTATTCACCTTTTTTTTCTTGCCAACTCCGAGCGGCTTGACTCACGAAGGCCAGGTCATGATAGGTATTTTGGTGATGGCTGCGGTTCTTTGGATAACTGAACCTATACCGCTTGCCGTGTCAGGGCTCCTCATTATGGTATTACAACCGATATTGGGGGCAATGACTGCCGAGGAAGTATTCTCTTCATTTGGCAACAAAGCAGTTTTTTTTCTCATTGGTGCATTCATGCTTGCTGCTGCTATTGAAAAGCACGGATTACATAGAAGAATTGCCTTAAAATTCCTTAGTTTCTTTGAACATAATCCTCGAGTTTTTACCTTTGGTATCATGGTTTCTTGTGCGTGTCTTTCGTTTATTATGCCGGAACATGGGGTAGCAGCACTGTTTCTACCCATCGTCGTATCGATTTTAGTTGCTATGAAACTTATTCCTAAACAGAGTAACTTTGGAAAAGTAAGTATGCTCTGTGTTGCCTATGGATGCTCCATCGGAAGCCTAGGAACACTTATCGGCGGTGCACGAAATCCTCTTACTATTGGTGTACTATCAGATCTTACACCTGCGGTAAATATCACCTTTTTTGAGTGGATGAGCTATTCCATGCCCGTTGTGTTTCTCTCTCTTCCTCTTGTGTGGCTTATTTTACAACTTGTTTTTCCTCTTGAGATTACCGATGTTACCGAAGCAAAAAAAGAAATCAACAAACAAGTAACACTCACAGGAAGCATAAGCGGAAAGGAAAAAGCAGTATTGGGAATCTTGGCTCTTACTGTTGTACTATGGATTCTTTTTTCATCCCATCAATATTTTGGGCTCGCTGCTGTTGCTATTCTTTCAGCAGTATTGTTATTTTTAACAGGAGCCATTAGCTGGAAGGATGTTGAGCAACGAGTGCCGTGGGGCATTATTTTACTGTATGGCGGTGCGATAACACTAGGAATTGGGGTGCAAGAAACGCAGGCAGGTGCATGGATCGCTCATTTGCTTTTCACTGCTGTAGGGGATAATGTGTATCTCGTTCTTCTCATTATGATTGTTTTTGCCGTCCTTCTTACCAATGTGATGTCAAATATTGGTGCCGTCGCAATTTTGTTACCAATAGGTATTGCTATAGCAGGTAATATTGAAGGCATCAGCCCGCTTTTGGCATCCATGACTATTGCACTTTGTGGGGGGCTTGCCTTTATGCTGGTGATTGCGACGCCAGGAAATGCCATTACGTATTCTTCAGGTTACTTTTCAACGAATGACCTATTCAAAGCTGGAAGTATTGCCAACGTCTTATGTATCATTGTTATTTTTCTTGTTGCTGTATTTTACTGGATGGGGGTGTTAGGATTATGAAAAAGAACTTGTTTTTTAAAGGAGGCGTGTACCATGTTTAAGCAGATTCTTCTTCCGATTTCTTCTGAATTTTATCGGGCAGATGTCTTAGAACGAGTGGCGTTTCTCGCTCAAAAATTTGGAAGTATCGTTACGCTACTCTATATCATTGAAGAAAAGACTCTTCAGCAGGCAGATAAACGTTCAGATGCCTTTAGAACATGTTATGATCGCAATACAACAAAAGAAGGCACGATAGAAACGTATAAACGTACTGCAGATTCCATTATTTTTCAGGAAGCACGTCGCTTTTTTAAAAAGACAAACACGCCCTTTGAAGAAAAAATAGCGCAGGGAGAGTTTAGTACTGTTATCAATCAAGAAATTACTAGCAAGCCATACGATTTACTTTTGATGGGGTTTGAAAAAGCTTGTGTGTTGAACTATCGGCTGATGGATGAATTGCCCGTTGACATCCCCCTGTGGGCAGTTTCAAACGTGCAAGGCAATGATGCCATTCTTGCCGTCTGCTCAAACCTTGCTCCTAATCAAAAGGTCCCTGAAGTAAGTCTTGCACTAGCTAAAGCATTCGGTTGGAAATTACAACTGTTATATGTGGTGGATACTAAAGATGCGGTTGAAGTTGATACGG
>JAFGDG010000109.1 GCA_016932245.1 Thermoplasmatota archaeon | reverse complement strand
ATTTCATTGATCATCAAACGAATAAACTTGTCCTACAGCTTAATAGAGACACCTTAAAAAATGTTCGTATACCACATGGAAACGGGGGGACTGAAAGGATAAATGGAATACGTGATTATCGCTGTAACCAAACGAATAAACTCGGTACAACCTGCAGGATTCTCTTGATAAAACGCTCGGCGATAGAGGGCATGACATCTTTTGTTTTTGACATCGAGATGGCAAGCGGATCAGACCAGTCACTCATCGCGCCGTTTACATCTTTTGCCTTCACCATTATCTCATAGGCGCCCCTTTCGGTCCACGAGTGGGTAGCCTCACAGGTATCCCCTGAGGTGTAGGGCCCCAACCATCCACTGTCACTACCGTCACCCCAGTCAAACAAATAATAAATGTTATCCCCATCGGCATCAGTGGTCGAGGAGATAAATACATACTCCTTTTCGGGTGAACCCGTGGGTGGTCCAGAGGGAACAAGGGGTTTCTCTGGGGGTGTACTGAGACGTAAAGCAACCGCTGGATCTCCAAAGAGATTCAGCTCATAGTACGTCCATCGCATACAGGATCGATCAATCAGGTAAAGATTATCCTCCTTGGAATCCTGATTTGCTTTGCTGATCACCGGTATGTTTTCACCGAAGACTGCATCCCAAAATTCTCTGGTGAATCTGGTGCCATCTCCATCGGTTTCAAAGGACCAGAAGAACCCATAGCGAGCGTTCATTATAGTGGCAAAGGCGCCTTGATCGGTTTTTACAGTGAGATACTCAGCGAAACAATCGTAGCCATCAGGATCGTCAAATCCTCCCGCCATACATCCCACGGAATAGGCAAAGAAGTACTTTTCATTGGTAAACAGTTGCACATCACTATTGAACAGTTTCATATTGTATCCATAGTAGGAGTGACCATCATGATTGATGATATGGGTGCCACCGTTCATCACTTGGATAATTTCTTCGGCGGGCCAGTCATTGTTAGCCCAGTCTCGATCGTACAGTTTGGATATGTGAAATTTATCTGCAGGAATCCCTTCGGTCGTATACGCATCCGCTGTTGATCCATTGATGAGCATGTCAAGGTAATTGCCTCCCCAACTAGCAACGCCGTAATTCCCCAGATGTTCACCAGCCAAGAGTACCTCCCTAAGATACTCGTCTGAGAAATCTGTGGAGAGATAGGCGATGGTTTTATCGACAAAATTTGTTACCTCTTCTTCCGTATCTGCGCAGGCTCTACCCACATACACCTCAGCAAGAAGATCCACGTCGCCTCCATTCTCACCATCGGTGGTTTCGCCCCATAGTTCATCACCATCATAGTTATATGGTCCGTCGAGGCAAGCATAGTATAAATCAACCGGCATGAGTGTTTCCACGGGCCATTTATCTTCGTCTTTGCCATATACATATAGCATCTGTGCTGGTATTCTATCAGCGTCACCGCCAAGCAGGACATAGTCAATACCATGAGAGAGATACTCATCTCGAATGAACGTCCTGATATCCTCTGAACTTACTTTACTGGGAAATAGGCCTACATCGCTTAATGTTTTTATTTCCGTACGGATGCCCTCTTCATTATGGGCCTGCTGGAGGGGTTGGAACTCATCGACAAATTCATCCACGGTGAGTATCAAGAGATCGTAGTCATCGAGCACTTGGGACGTTTGGCGTGTTGAGGAATAGGTATCAAGTATCGCTGGGTTGTCAATTCGGTTGAGAACCTCTGCTTGATCGCGCTCCACATCTCGGTACAACGATGAGGATTGCTGTGTTTCCTTAAGTTCCACGGAAAGTGTGATATCAGAAACGTAGAAGAGTTCACCCGATAAGGGGCGATAGTGTACAGGATACAGGGTCAATACAAGGATGGAATACCCTCGAAAATGATAGATGCCCACCTCCGAAAACAAGATCCCTGGGAACAGTTCATTTGAGGAATAAATCTGCTCATCGGGTACGGGAGCCGCGGAGGAAACCGCCTGTGAAAACGTTGTAGGTGTTCCCGTAGGAAGAACAGAGAATCCATTTCCTAGGGAGTGCATATCCTGGATTTCGACGGAAATGTCCTTGACCGTTGTATCTTGTGGAAGAAGAATGTATGCTCCTTTCATAGGCAGGTACGGTTCACCAGGATCGCCAAAACTGGATGCACCGGCAAGAGTGACTTTATCGTAGATTGTATCTCTCAGTTGAACCGACTGTATAGATGGCTTCTCAAAGGTATATACAAAAGTTATTGTTTCAGCATCGCTTGAAACGTTGCCAACAGTAATCATGCTTGCAACAAACAAGACACAGAGAAACAGTGCTAATGGCTTTTTCATATTGTTTGCCCCCAGTATACACATTTATAACATTCTGTGATATATAAATGTGATTGTGAAAACCCTAGTCGTTTACTCGTTTTCCCCCTAGGGTTAATCGTATGGAAGATATAAACGGGTACCAGGCGTACCAGCAAGATAACTAGTAAACACAGAATTCCAATAAAAAAGGGTTTAGAAAAAATAGGGGGGGTGGTTGGTTTACTGTTTTGCTACTCCGCCCCATTTGGTGATATACAGGATTCCTAAGACACAGACGATTGTGATGAATATTGCAACAACAATTGCAATGATTGCACCCATGGTGTCTGAGAATCCTCCATCTTGCCACCAACCTGCGAGCTTCAGCAGACCGATGATGACATCTCTCCAAAGCAAGGCGATGATGAAGCCAAAGGCCCCTGCTATCGCCACTGCTATCGTACTTTTCACTTCTTTTATGGTTACCATTTTTGTACCTCCCCACGAGTTTAGCACCAGCAACTCCGTTATTATTAATAAGATTTTGTATTTATTCAGCAACGTCGTCATCTTTATATAAAATTAAATCATTTTTATACTATGAGAGGGTTACAACTAACACGGGCACTTCTTTGTCTCTTCTCATTAGTACTAATAGTCTCTGTTAGCTTTGGGGAACCGATACTTTATTCTTGGTTTAAACGTGAACAAAAAATTTTGCAGCTCCAAGAAGACATCTCATTGTTACCCTCTGAAAACCAATCTATTGCCATGGGGCAGGAGGCTCTTATGGGCGTGGATGGGAATTATCTCCTCCTTATGCAACAATTGCCCTTTCGCTGGCGATTCAATGGGGTTCCCATCGAAAATGTATACTCGTTTTTTCATCAAAGAGGAGTAAATGCCTTTCGTCTCAGAGTCTTTGCAATGGAGGAAGGGGACTTTAGCTTCCCTTATGCCCTGCAAACCGCACGACTTGCAGAACAGAACGGATTGGACTGTGCGATCACCTATTTTCTAAGTAGTCAATGGACGGATATTGGTAAACAAACAGCCCCTGAATCCTGGTATAAAGAGTATGATTGGGCGAATCTCACTCTTCAAGAAAAATGTAACCTAATTACCAACTATACGAGCACAACAACCTTACGCTTTATCCAGGGTGGAATTGATGCTGATATCTACGAAATTGGCAACGAAATTGATTATGGCATTTGCGACATCTTCGAAACAAACGAAAGTCGAAGAGAAAATGTTTCCTGGATGCAGACGACGATATGGCCTCTGATGTCATACTATATCAACGCTGCAATCGACGGCATCCGTGCCGTTGATCCCACCAGCATGTTT
>JAFGDG010000108.1 GCA_016932245.1 Thermoplasmatota archaeon | reverse complement strand
CTCCATTCGGTTACATCATTATCGTGTACATAGATTTTATCTGCGCCTTTCATCGATGCTTCTCCATTTACATAGAATGCCCAATAACGGCCAGTATCTCCTTTATATGTTATGTTATTATAGGTTATCGAGTCCACAGAATACCCACCGAATGATTCCCAATAGGTAGTTCCTACACCAATAACGCCTTGTTTTTCGAGTTCAAGTAATACATCAAGTCCTGTTGCGTTTTCTAGCGTCAGCACTGTAGAATAAGACGTTCCATCACCAAAATCAATAAGAATAGTTGCAGAAACTTCTTTTCCACCTTCCGTTTCTTCGGGTGGTTCAAAGGTAATGATACCTGCGTTGATTCCTCCAAGAAAGAGCCCCATCACTATGATAATAGGTATAAGGATTTTTGATAAGTATATCATAGTGCTTTTTGTATGTCGATCCATAAAACAGGATATATGGGCAAAAGATTAAAATCTAACATTTTAGATAACGATTGTTAGCAATATGGATAACAATAGGATATTTGGGGCATTACATAGTTCAACAAGAGTGGCTATATTTCAAAAGTTATGCCAAAAAGAAATGCATGTGTCAGGCTTGGCAAGAGAACTTGGAATATCAGTACCAGTAACTGCCAGGCACGTTAAAATTCTTGAAGAGGCAGAGTTAATTAATAAAAGGATAATTGGGAATACCTATTTACTAACTGCAAAATATAAACGATTAGAAAAAACACTGGAGCCGTTCGTTACTACCTCTTCTGTTGAACTGGAAAAGAAAAAAAGTATTTTTGATGCATTGCAACAGATCCCTGACATTCAAATAAAAAAAGTTGGAGATAGTTACTACATACAATCAATTGATGGTGATGAAGGATATTATATTTATGAAGTAGATGGAAAACTACCAAAAAAACCGATAGATGAGTATATCCTTGATAAAGATGTCACCCTTGATATAAAAAAACTTGTTTCGGTGAAAAAGAAAAAGATAACAGTAACTATCAAGGGAAAGGGATAAGATGCCCCCTGTGAACATATGCTGCCCCTGGGAGAATATTTTTGAAAAGGTTTATATGACAAAACAATATAAGGGAAAATAAGGTGAGAAATATATGGCTATAGGTTTCGTACTCATTAGCGCCGCGCCAGCACACGAACATGAAGTCTATAATAAACTATCTAAAGTACCAGAGATTGTTGAACTCCATCCACTCTTTGGCGAATATGATCTTATTGCAAAGATTGAAGCAGAAGATTTTGAAAGTCTTGGAAACATAGTAGTAAATAGAATCCGATCGATTGAAGGCGTGATTGATACGAAAACTTTAACTGGAACAAAATTTTGATGAGGTGAAAAAGAATGGCAGAATTGTTACAATATTTTTTAAGCATGTTGATGCTCGTTTTTGCAATTGCAAGCATCATCGCAGGAATTTTTACAGCCTATTTTGGATCAGGTAAAAGCAGAGCAGTTGGAGCAATTTTAATTATTATTGGATTAATTGTCTTTGTATTGTTCCTCTGGGGTGCAGGCCTTTTAACATTCATGGGTACAGTTCCTGCATTCATGAATTTTGTTGGAACCATAACAAAAGGAATTGTTGCCGTTATCGGCGCGGTTGTTGGAGCCCTGATTGCACTTGGTATATTCCTGCTTGCAATTATGAAGGCTTAAATCATCGTTAAAAAAAGTGAATGAATCCTGAGGTCATTCGTGAGTTCAGGATGAAAAGACAGGGCTAGGAATTTTCCTTGCCTTGCCATTATTATTTTTTTATCAATGCTTGCAAGTACTTTAGTTGTACTCTCAACGGTATCAATAAGTGGTGCTCTAATAAATACGGCATGATATGGTTTAGAAAAACCATCAATTCTAATAGGCCGTTCAAATGATTCTTTTTGCCGTCCAAATGCATTTCTGGTAACTGTCATATCCATAGCATGTAAGAGATGAATGTCATTATCTTCTTTCGTTAATTTTTTTGCAAGAAGTACACAACCAGCGCAGGTTCCCATAATGGGAAGATCATTTTTTTGTATCCGTTCCAAGATGGCGCTATGGATTCCTGTTTTATCCAATAACTTTGACATGTGCGTGCTTTCCCCGCCAGGTAAAATAAGCGCATCAACAGTATCGATGTCTGAGTAATGTTTAACAACAAGAGCAGTCCCAGGTTTGTTGGATGCTTCGAGTGCCTTTTCAACCGCTGTAACGTGCTCAGAAACGGCTCCTTGAATTCCTAAGATACCAACCGTAGTCTTTGTTACCATCCTCTTTCCTGTAAGAGTTGTTCTTTGGGTATGGTGTCTATCTCAATGCCGACCATTGCTTCTCCAAGATTCTTGCTTACCTCAGCAATAATCTTAGGATCATTAAAATGAGCAACCGCTTCGACAATAGCTTTCGCTCGTTCTTGGGGATTGTCTGATTTAAAAATACCTGAACCTACGAAGACGCCATCACTTCCCAGCTGCATCATAATTGCTGCATCTGCAGGAGTAGCAACTCCACCTGCTGCAAAATTAACGACAGGGAGACGATGATGGACACTTTTGATACTATCAAGAACATCACACAATCCCTTTTTTACGGTACCATAGGTGTATCCTTCAAACACAAGAGTGGTGTCATCGATGTCCTCTCTATTGGTAATTGTTGTTATAGCAGTAACATAACTTTGTGCATAGGTTTCAGCTAAGCGAAGAATCTCATCTGCGTCCATGGTTTGTAAGAGGTTGATGGCGCCCAGTACCATACGCTGGTGGCGAACTGCCTCGATAATATTTCCTGTTCCTGCTTCCCCCTTTGTACGGATCATTGCAGCTCCTTCCCATATCCGTCGGACTGCTTCACCTAGATTGCGACATCCACAGACAAAAGGGATGGTAAATTTACGCTTATCGATATGATAAAACGGGTCTGCGGGGGTTAATACTTCTGATTCGTCAACCATATCAACGCCCAATGATTCTAGTGCTTGTGCTTCAGTAAAGTGACCAATGCGTGCTTTTGCCATCACGGGAATACTCACCGCATCCATGATTTCTTGGATGATTGCAGGATCGGCCATGCGCGCAACACCGCCATGAGCTCGGATATCTGCAGGAACTCGCTCCAGTGCCATGACTGCGATAGCACCGCTCTCTTCGGCGATAATTGCCTGGTCTTTATTGGTAACATCCATGACGACGCCACCTTTTTGCATCTTGGCAAATCCTTTTTTTAATCGTGCTGTACCAAACTTTATTGTTGGCGGTTCTGGTTTTTTCATAAACATTCCCCCAAGGAGTAACGTCCAAACCAATATCAGTAACTCCTTATTAAGCGCTATGGTTTTCCGGCCGCTTTCCCTGTTAAAAACCTCTCGTATTATTCTTTTTTCATGGTTTCAACAGTTTCTTTCCCAAAGGAAGTCAATCCATAGAGTTTGATATCTTTTCCCTCAGTTTTCATTTCAACGATATCTAGACTTATTAAAGACTCATCTTTTCGATACCGGGAGTCCATACCTCGGATAGCACCAATGACATTGGTTGGTGTGGTTTTTACATGATAAGCAATCTCGGAAGTATAGCTGTAACTTGGACTAATATCAAAAAGATATTCTGCAATTTTTTTTCGAATATTGCTTCTCCTAAGAGAACGAACTACCAGCGGTCTTTTAACATCTACAATATCCTGATCCATTGCTTTCCGCATCCCATCCAGTGCTTCCATACTACATATTATATTCCCCTTTATAAAGTAGTCGCCTCCTGAGTATATGGGTGCATATGTAGTTGCATATTCAGGTCTATCTGCGGTCATAGTGACTATATTGGTTGGAGGGGTGTTACCGTTTGTTTAATTTTTGTTGTGGGGTGAGCATAATCCTGAGTTGGTTTCGATGATAGGCATCATGGGTCGAAAGATCAAAAGGGCCATGTCCACTATTTGCCATGACAATTACTTTTTTCGCATTGCTTTATTTGCACATCCTTGTAAAATCAATAGCTGCTTTGACTGCATGAATTGATTTATCGCTCTTTTATTCGACTAAGAATGGTGTTATGTTACAGCATCGGCAAAAACACCAACGATTACATACTTCTCTCGATCATTTCTAGGACAAACCCATCGCTGTCAATAACATATCGAGCTATGCCAATTTTTTTGGCATAGTTTCTCATCTTTT
>JAFGDG010000107.1 GCA_016932245.1 Thermoplasmatota archaeon | reverse complement strand
GACTCGCATCCAAATCTTTAAAGCTACGTAGTTTCTTTTTATAGTGTTCGATTGTTTTTTGTCGTTCAGTTGCTTTGTTTTTTAACTGTTTGATTTCTGTTGCAAGGTTTTCCTTTTTTTCAAATAATGTTTTTTTCTCAGAAAGCGCATCTTTTTTATCTTTTATTTTTTCATACGCGTCTTTTGTTGTGGTACACTGCTTTTCAAGGCCCTTACGTTCTTTTTCTAACGAGCGGATGTGTTCTTTTGCTTGTTTGATTAGGTAATCATTTTCATCCTTTTGCGTTTTAAGCGCCTTGATTTGGTCTCTGTATAGAACGATTTTATCATTTCCCGTTTCATCAATCAAACCCTGACTTAGTTTTTCTATCACAGACTCCTTTTCCCGCTTATCTGATTTTACATCTTTGATCACTTCATCAAGCGAATCGACCCCTAGCATTCTGAGAATCAAGGGCCGTCGTTCACTAGCAACCATGGTAGATAGTGCATTAAGCTCCTTTTGTTTCGCAAAGATGGAGGTGAAAAAAGATTTGAAATCCATCCCAAGTTTTTTTTGGATATAACTGGTAACCGTTTCTGCACCTGTTGCTGCGACTTTACTATCAATGGTTGCCGTTGCGGACGCGGTAAGACTTTTTCCGGTCATCTCTCTGACTACTCGGTATTTATTCTCTTCAAAGACAAAATCGAGTTCAACTCGACAGGGATCTGAATGTTCGGTACCTTCTCGTTTAATTTGATCTGCCGAAGTTCTTGCTGCGACTGAGCCGTAAAGAACCCAAGCAATTGCCTCAAAAATTGTTGATTTTCCGACGCCGTTGAGACCGACCACGCCAGTCACGCCATCTGGAAATTCAATGAGTTCGTGTCTGAACTTTCTGAAATTTACCAAGGTTAACGTTTTGAGTATCATTTGCCTTCTTCTCTCGCCTCAATTTTTTCGATATAGCCTAAACCAAGCTCCAAGAGTACCTCTTTTTCTTTCAACTCTTGACTGTCGATAAATTGTTTAAATTCATGAGCAAGGGCATCAATTCTTGATGTCGTAGATGGTGGTGAACCGCCCTCCTGTGCCACATTTGCCTTGATTTCATAATGAATGGCGTTACCAGTCATTTTTCGAATTTTATCAAAATCAATACCCCGGTAGACATGCGAGGGGATATCGTCAAGCGTAATACGAAATGTTTTTTCTTTTGGTTTAATTTCTTGTATGGTCTGTGTAATTTTTTTCATTACTTGTTCTAACTTGAGGTTTGTACATTTGATTGGTTTTGGATCTATCATCTCCCTAATATTTAACGCAATAAAGGTTGTTTTGAGTTTGCCACCGGCGAGTTCAACTTCGATAAATCCCTTTTTATCATGCGCATCAGTAAAGGTAAAACGCTCTGTTGATCCTGCATAAAACGCATTATCCGCAAGGCGTGTAAAGGCATGATAGTGCCCGAGAGCAATGTAGTCAAAATCCTTGGAAAGTACCTTTGCAGGTATGATTAATTCGTTAAACTCATTCATACTAAATGCTTTGACTCCTGTGACAGCACCATGAGAGAGAAAAATATTGTAGTCTGACGTGTTGTCGGATTTGAGTTTTTTGATTTCGTCTTCAAATTGTTTTTTTACTTCGCATTGGGGAATAGCATGAATAGTGATTTTTTCCGCATGTATGTTAAAAGAGTGTTGTTCATATGTTGCATTGTAAATAGGATAAACATGGTCTATATGATCAAAAATACTGAAGATATGTCCTGTTTCTTTGAGCTTCGGATGCTCATGATTGCCCGCAATGATTACTAGAGGAATATGTTTCTTCGAAAGTCTTAGAATCTGCTTAATTGCAAACGTAATTGCCCTGTTGTTCGGTCGCACTGAATCAAAGAGGTCACCAGCGTGAATAATAAGATCTGGCTTTGAATGTATGGCACAATCAACAAATTGCTCAAATGCATGGTATGTGTCTATTTCACGTTGATTGATACCGTCGGGTGTTGCCTTTCGGTAAGCAGAAAAGCCAAGATGTGTATCAGCAACATGCAAAATCTTCATAGCTATCCTTTTTTTCTCGCAAGCTTTAAAAAAACAACATCGCAAACGAGGGTTACGGCATCCAGTGTTGGTGCAATAGGTGGAGCATACGCTGTTTCTAACGTCCTCAATGCATCCACCGTCATAGTATTCAGAATCGCACACGCAAAGGTATTGATGCGTTGTGCGGCATTGGCACCTACGGCTTGTGCTGCACAAATACGGTGCGTAGTATCATCAACCATAAGTTTAATCGTAATCGGTTTGCCACCAGGAAAGTACTCTGGAAGAGAGGAACCAGTGAATTTTCCAGAAACTAGCGAACAATCATGCATGTTTGAAGTCACAGGCCCTACTGCGGCAATTTCGATGCCGAAAAAATCTGAAGTACGAGCAAGCAACACTCCCTTGGGAAGTGTGTAGGCGCCACCAGCCGCATTAATTCCTGCAGCAATACCTTGCCGCACGGCAACACTTCCAAGACCAATACACACAGAACCACCGGTGACAAAATCACGATATTGTGTACAGTCTCCTACCGCATACACATGCGGTATCGAAGTCTCACTTTTTTCATTAACAATGATTCCTCCAGTCTTTCCAATAGAGCAGCCTATTTGTTTTGCCAGGGATGCCTCTGGTTTTGTTCCGGTAGCAATGACCAATATATCAGTATCGATTTCTTGCTGTTCACCAGTTTCTACGTGTGTGACAAAAACTTTTGAGATAGATTCTTTTGTATGCCCCACATGCGTCGCACGATAATTGGAAAATATACGGACATGTTTTGCACATTCTTCATGGACAAGAGACGCCATATCCTCATCAAGTGTATTTGCTAAAAGAGAAGGAAGCGTTTCAACAACCGTGACGTTCATTCCTTTACTATACAGCGCATCTGCTAGCTCAAGACCAATGAGCCCTGCGCCAATAACCGTCGCCTTTTTTCCTTTTCGCAAGTGGGCAACAATGCGTTTACCATCATCTATAGTACGTAAGACGTGGATGCCATCCGCTATTTTTCCCTGTTGTTCAAGGCCTTTGATGGGTGGAAGGGCAGGCGTTGCACCTGTAGCAAGAATCAGTCGATCGTATGACCGCTCGATATGTTGGTTTCCTTTCTTTGCACTAATTATCTGTTTTTTTGTGTCAACATGTTCAACGATTGTTCCAAGAAACAGTTCAATACGAGCTTTTTGAAACCATTCCTCTGGAAACTCAATAAGATCGTTGAAGGTAGGTATTGTTCCTGAAATAACATAGGGAAGACCGCATTTTGAATATTGAGAATACTTTCCAATCTCAAAGACGGTGATGTGGGCTTTTCTATCTGTTTTTCGTGCAAATTGTGCGGCAGTACCTCCACCAGCACCACAGCCGATAATCACGATTTTTTGTGGTTGACTCAACAATAAACCCCCATTCGGTCTAATGCCCGTGTTTTTTTAATGTTTTTGCTATAGTTTACGTTATTCTGGCTTCCAGTGTAATCGTAACAGGGAAATAAGTATCAAAAAGACGAAACAAATGAGTAGTATACCGAACAAACTGTCGCTTTCTTTTTCTGACGATGCTGGTTCTTTGGTCGTTTGTTTGAGCGGGCGCCCATATAACTGCGCCTGGCATGCCGAAAACGCACTGCGAAGATGAAGAAACCCCATCTCATGATCGCCCTTTCGAAAGAGAGAAACAGCAGCATCATAATCCTCTTCTGCAGGAGGGTATGGCTTTCCAAGTGTCTGAATCATATCTATTTTTGTTTTACAGATACTCAATGCAATCTCTTCAATATACTGTATTATGTTCTCTGAATTAGAAATTGTGCTCAGATACGTTATTGCAGTGTGCATACCTTTGATGCTTGATGAATAATTGTGTGTCCAGAACGTCGTAAGAATAGGCAACATCTGCTCTTGATGTGGGTCATTATGGCAACTTGCTTCCAACCATGCTTTCTCTGTTAACAACGCCTGTTGTTGCATCGACATATCCTGAAGGGTGAACAGTGCTGATACATCAATTTTATCATCGAGAAACTGTGGAAATTGTTGCTCCAGGCGTTCTGTTTCATAGATCAGCACGTCCTCAACATGGGCACATGCTAGTGAGAGTGTATCATGCCCATACTCATCCAATAGTTCTAGTGAGACAGTCGCTGCTTCTGCCGTTGTATAGGGCGTAAAAATATCAGTGTCACAAATATGAAAGGGAACATAAATAGAGGAGCAAGCATGATTGGGAGAAAACCATCCGCTACTGATCAATCGGTAATTCTCTGCGGGGATTCGGTAGACGGCGACTGCTTCATATCTGGCCGCATCCTCACACATAGGTCTGAGTCCTTCAAGATCTTCTTTATGCAAGCGAGACCAGTTTATCATATCCCTTATGGTAATATGTCCATAGGATGATTGAATAAAAGATTGCATGTGATCTTCCCAATCTTTGAAGACATGTTTAATAGAAATTTGTGCTTTTTTTCCATCGCTGTGTAGTAATCGTACACTGTAATCTCCAACCGTTCCACGTTCGCCAAGATGAATGGTTACCCGTTCCCCTATAAAGCGAGGGAAACCTCCACTCATCTTTATAAATGGGACTTGACGAGCGATAATAGAGGTCTCACCGATATCAACAACTCGTACTCCAAATAGTGAACCTAAACGAAGGACTTGTCCTTTTCTCACGGTCGCTTCTTTTTCAGTATTAAAAGAGCAGGCAATAGGGACCTTTTTGCGCCATTGCGTTCGCCATAATTCCTTTGGGTAATTTGACATCACGGCAATACCATTGTCGATTTCAGTAATATCGTAGTGGAAGGCATCTGCCTCAACCACATACCCTTTCGTTGGGCCCACCACAAAGAGGTTTTCGCTGACTCCTGTTGCATGCAATGAATCAACGGCTTCTGTGGTCAATAGTCTTACTGCTTCATCTTCAGTTCGCGCCTGTTGGCAGGCATAACGAATCCAGTCAAAATCATCCCAAGCATGCCGGGCAGGGTTTTTCCAATTCGAGTTCGTGTCTGCATCACCAAATGCAAGACCTGCGGCAGTCAAAGTCATGCCTGCTTTTACAATATGAGGAATAGTATCTCCTTCAGTAGTAATACCAATATATGTTTGCGTTGTCGTGTAATTCATTGGTTTTCCTGTCCAGGGGTGCGGATAGGTGTACTGATATCCTTCAGGAACAATACACAGTACTTGTAATCCAGGACGACTTGGATCACGCACTTTGAGAAGAAGATTATAGTCACCAGCGGTTGCATCACCAACAGCCACAATGTCTTTACACGCGGTTACCTGATAAGAAAAAATAAACATAATAAACAGAAGAGTTACGCACGAAACAACTGATATGATACTATACTTCTTCATGAAAATACAGAGAAGTATAGATGAAAATATATAAAAAGATTGGTTGAAAAGAAAGAAGTTACTTTTTTGCTTTTTTCGTGACTTTTTTTGCCGGTGCTTTTTTCTTTGCCGTTGTTGTTTTGGCCGATTTTTTAGTAGTCTGTTTAGGGGTTGTCTTTTTGGCAGCAGTCTTCTTTGTCGTTGTCTTCTTTTTTGCAGGGGTATTTTTCTTTGGTTTTTCTGTTGACTCTTCTGATTCTTTTTCTTTTGATACCTCTTCAGACTCTTTGGGCGTTTCTTCCTTTGGTTTTTTTGTAGGTTTCTTTTTCTCTTCTTTTTCTGGTTCTTCAGCTGTTGTTGGTTCTTCTTTTTCTTTTTTCTTAGCTGGTTTTTTGTCTGCAATCATGATAGAAGGCTGGGCAAGCACCTCAGTTTTATAAATTTCCACTCGTTTTACTGGATAGAGCTTCTTACAATTTTTGTAAATATCGCTTCCCGTTTTTCCATCAATAATTTGCTTCACTAGTTCTGTCAACGTGCTGGTCTTTGCTTGATCAGTAATGGTTTTTTTCATTGCTTCACGGACGACTCGTTTTTGCGAGTTTTGAATACGTTTATCCGTAGTAGCAAAAGGTTTTACTCTCAGAACAGCCCCATCACGAGTGGTGACATCATACACACCGTCAATCTTTGAGCGACGACGACGAATCATTCTTCGCAAGTAATCGGAAGTCAAAGTGTGTCCTGCAAATTGGGTATGGGCAACTTCATCTTCGACTTTATGTATTTTAAAATATAGTTTAATATGTGATTTTCTGAAATCGTTACTGATATCTTGGAATGAGACAGAAGTAACCCTATTAATGAGGCTCTCTGGGACATCTGAGAGGGTATCTGCTACAGTAACACTATCAAACGCCGGTGGTGCTTGTATCGTATACCAACTTTTTGCTTTCCATCGATCTTTTACTTTTCTTGCTGCAGTCCGTGATCGTGCTTTTGCCATACTATCACATTTTTTTGTTATATATATGAGATGATTTTTCGGTTAATACGCTGCTTATACTTAAAAGTATGCCGATATAACTCATGAGATGCATGTCGTCAAAACAGTTATATACCACATCACGTATATTCCCACAAAATTCCCACATAGGTGAAGAATGAACTCAATAGTACGATTGGATGCACGAGGGCGACTGGTCCTGCCAAATGAATTCCGAGAAAGCCTCAATCTCAAAGAGGGAGACGAGGTACTGGTAAGTTTGGATCAAAAAACAGATACACTGCTAATCAGTCCCATTTATGGCAACCAAACTGATTTGGTAAAAATGGAAATTGAATTTGGTGACACCCCAGGTTGTTTGGCAAAGATAGCAGAGAAAGTTGCTGATCTTAAAATTGATTTAATCATGACCGAATCAAAAAGTTCACAACGGGGGAAACGGGCACGATGGGACATCACCGCAGATATGTCAAAATGCCCTTTTTCAATAAATGAAATGAAGCAAACATTACTGCAATCTGGTTTTGTGGAGTCCGCGAGTATCACAAAGATATCTCGTGATCGAGTTCATTGTTAGTACATTCTTCAAGTCTTTTTTAGAGTTCAATACTTGGACAGGAGGTGATATCCGATGAGTAAAGCAGCCATCTATGCTTTAGGAGGTCAACTTGGTCTGTCAGAGGGGGCAATTGATGATATATTAACGGCAAAACTTGAACGTTCCTCTCGATATAGTAGAAGCATTATGACAGCAAATCTTGACTTCTATAAAGCAGGCACTCACTACGGAACGGTAACCATCTATGATTTCAAATAGATAACAATATTTGAAAGATACTCGTAAATACTAGAAGGCTGAAACAGCCTTTATCTTTTTTTCTTCACAGATTTCTTTTGTTTTTTCTAAAATGGATAAAAAAAATAATGGATCGTTTAGGAGTGTTTTGTGGTTCGCGAATGCATGTTCCAACGGTGTTAAAAGCCCTGGCTTTACATTGAATTTATCGAGCGTGATCTCACGAGCGCCATGATCGATAAAGGCGTTAATAATCACCGGCAGTTCATCCACAGTGACAGAGGGGTAAATAGGACCGAAAAAAACGGAGGTACTGATACCAGCATCACTACACTGCTTCATTGCAGCAAGCCGTTCTCTAATAGAAGAAGGATAAGGCTCTAGTCTTCTTCGTTCGTTATCATCAAGCGTCCCAATACTAAACATTACTTCTGCATGAGAGAATTTTGAAATCAGATCAATATCTCGAGTGACCAACGCTGATCTTGTTTGAATGCAAATAGGAAAATCATGTCTCAATAGTTGTTCTAAACAAAATCTGGTGAGTTTGTATTTCCGTTCAGTAGGTTGATAGGGATCGGTAACTGTTGAAATGCCTACAACACCTGGTGTTTTCTTTTTCAGTTCTCTTGCAAGAATGAATGGTATATTTACTTTCGGTTGGACAAAGGATCCCCATGCTTCTCGCTTAATTCTCAGGATGTTGGGAACATAGCAATAAGTGCAGTTGTGCTGGCATCCTCTATAAGGGTTGAGTGAATAGGTTAATCCTGGTAACGCAGATAACGATAACGCCGTTTTACAGGTTACTTCACGTATTTCCATGCTAAAAATCCTCCAGGCGTTTCTGGTAGAGTTGATTTTTTAATACTGCACTATTACGAATCCATCGTTGCAAGGGGATGTCCATCTTTTCTGCAATAAAAACCAACGCCTGATCCAGGGTATTAAATTTCTGGCAGGGTTCTTGTAATGCTCGTCGAACGCTTTCCCTGACGTTCCACACACCAATGGGCATGATGTAGCCGCCATGGGCTTCACGCAGGATAACTGCTCCTGCCTGCCGACGTTCTTTGGCAAGCAGTTCATTAACGGCAAGACGAGCAGCATAATAGCACCCACCAATTTCTGCATAGGTAGTGCGCCCCTTGTAAAATTCGTAACTGTTGAAAATAGATACTGATGAACCATAGGGATTCCAGGTGGTGTTGGGATACCATGCTTCTATGAGTTCATATTGCCACTCAGAAGGAGTCATTAGAACGGCCCAGCGGTTATCATATTGAGTATGATAGTAGACACGAAACTCATTAATCCAGGGATTTTCTTTGGTCTGTTTCATGAGATTTTCGCCAAGGGCTGAATCAACGGCGGTGATACTCCACCGCGTGGGTACAAATCGTCGGTATTTTTTAACGCCAAATGCACCGACAGAAAACGCTCGCTGAAGTTTGGTGACCGGAAGACCATCATTATAGAGGCGGGTCACCGCGTCTCTTGCCTTGAGATCAGTATCATAAAACGCCTTCTCAATGTGTTGCTCGTATTTTGGGTTGCTAATATCAAATTTTTTGAGAGGGGCCGAGGGGCCATGCGGTTGGGCTTCATCAAAAAACTTGATGGGGCCTTTTGGTTTTTTTTCAAATATTGCTTCGGTAAAGATACTATTTTTTGACAGGGCAAGCTCTCTGGTGAACTCAACGATTTTATTAGAAGATTCAACGTCAAACACGTCAACATCATATTTTCCTCGGATAAGCATGGAGCGGAAATCAACAATATCGTCAAGGCTCCGGTCAAGCCATTGTTCAGGGGCATCTATCAATGAGGTATCACCCATAATCGGTGGGATCATGGGACCAATGGCGACCTTGGGATAGCCATACCGACCGATAAAAACACTTGGAGGTGACGACCCGCCCAATTTTATTGTGTTGATAAGTGGTTGCACTTTGGCTCGGGCGTGGTATTTAACTACCACAGGACAACGTGATCGGCCGCACAGTAGTTTTGTCCCACGACAGAGAGCGCATACGCTAGATGATTGTTGTGACTGATGAGGTACGACCTGCTTTTGCTTCTTCATAACGTGTTGTTGTGTCTGCTGCACCATGCTATCATGAGAGATGCTATCTTAAATATCTTCCCCAGAGGTGGGTTAAAGTATACGGTTTTCCTCCAAATACTTATGTATTAGTTTTTTTATTTCCGTTACCATGCCTGCAAAAAAACGAACTGCACGACAACGAGCCAATAAAGAAAGTTCTCAAAAGAAGAAAAGGAGTGGCGGCCTCTTAATCTATGCCATTGTAGCAGTCATTTGTATTGCATCAGCAGGGATTGCATATTTTTATCTTGCAAACAGCAATGGTGATCAACAAAACAATCCTATAGAAGAAAATCCTCTTGCCATTATCAACACATCGCTGGGTACAATTACTATCGAATTATACAAAGATAAGGTTCCAGATACCTGTGAAAATTTTATTGACTTAGCAAATGATGGGTTTTATGATGGGTTAGTATTTCATCGAGTAATCGATGGATTTATGATTCAAACAGGTGGCTTTGATCCAGAGGGGAACCAGCATGAAAGTCCTTATGGAACAATTGATCTTGAAATAGACCAAAATCTCCGTCATATAGATGGAGCGGTGGCGATGGCAAGACAAGGTCAAGATGTGACCGATCCTACCTATTTTAATACTGCCACGAACCAATTTTATATCTGTGATGGTGCACAACATCAGCTAGATGACTATTACGCAGTGTTTGGTCAAGTAATCGAAGGCATGAATGTGGTGCATGATATTTCTGCAGTATCAACACAAACAAGAACTATTCCTGCAGGATATCCGATGTCAAATTGGCCGATAGATGATATTGTTATAAATAGCATAATAATTGAAAATCAAGAGGGGTGAAAAAGATGGTGAATAAAACGGTAGAATTTAAGACAAATAAAGGCAAGTTTAAAGTCGAACTATTTAATGATAAGGCACCGCTAACAACAGGAAACTTCATGAAACTGGTCGATGACGGTTTCTACAATGGCCTGATTTTTCATCGCGTTATTCCTGGCTTTATGATTCAGGGCGGCTGCCCTCATGGAACAGGAGGAGGGGGGCCAGGATACACTATCAAAGATGAGTTTCATCCTTCCTTAAAGCATGATAGTAAGGGCATGCTTTCGATGGCTAACGCTGGTCCAAATACTGGCGGCTCACAATTTTTTATCACTGTTGCCCCTACCCCCTGGCTCGACAAGCATCATGCCATCTTTGGCAAGGTGATAGAAGGGTACGACGTAGTAGAAGCAATTTCAAAGGTTCCTACCGGCAGAAATGATAAACCACAGCAAGATGTTGTTATCAATAGTATCACGATAATCTAGGTGCATTTTCATGAGTATTCTTTCTGACACCGATATCCGACAGGCACTTCATGAAGGGAATCTCGGAATTGAACCATTTATCGGAAAAAATCTAACGCCAAACGGCTATGATCTGACGATCGATGAGATTTATCTCAAAAAAACAAATGAGCACATCAAAGAAGGCGTTGCCATCATTCCTCCACTCAGCTGGTTTGCCATTAGCACTAAAGAATTTGTCAAGATGGGTTCGCAAATCACCTCACAACTCTGGATTCGGAGCAGTTATGCACGGAAAGGTGTGATGGCAAGTTTTGGCAAAGTCGATGCGGGTTTTCATGGAACGTTGACGATTAGTTGTTTTAATGCAAATGACCAACCGCTCGAAATACCCATAGGCGATCGATTCTGTCAGATTGTTTTTGAGCGTATGGCTTCAACACCTTCCGAGCTATATGACAAAAAATCAGGAAATTATCAGAATCAACGGGGCATCAAGTTATAGGACTTTTCTTGCAAAAGTAAGATAACCAGTGTGACCAAGCATATCAAATTTTGGCCTCATACCATGTGATGAAACAACCATTTCTCGTTGGATGTTTTCTAGCGTCATAACTTCGATGAAGGGATGCTGTTGTACTGCCGCAACCGTCTGTTCTACCTGACTGGTGAGTGGCGAGTAGGAGCAAAAGTATCCGCCAGGTTTGAGTACGTTCCATACATGGGTAACCGCTTCCCAAGGGTTGGGGATATCAAGAATAATGGCATCAAGGTTTTTTTCGTCAATTCCTTCAGTAACGTCCTGATGCTTGGTGATAACATAGGATGCAAGATTTGCTATCTGTAAATTCGTAAGAGCATGGGCTATAAAATCTTCTCGATTATCGTACGAGATGACTTTTCCTGTTGGGGCAACCGCTGTCGCTAGTGCAATCGTCAGAGATCCCGAGCCAATACCTGCTTCGAGGACACGATGACCAGATTCAATAGAGCAGTGCATAATAATTTGAGCAGCATCACGCGGTAGAATGATTTGTGCACGTCTCTTCAATCCTTGCAATTTATCTTGTAATGAAGGAGTTAACAACCAAAATTGTTTATTGCCAATCTCTATCCGAGATCCATACGTTTTTCCCACAAGGCTGGCAGGATCGAAGACGCCGATTCCTTTGTATTTATCTGTGGTACCTGACACATTGACAAGATATTTCTTGAACTGTTCATCAATGAGAGTGACGACTTCACCTTTCTTTACACTGGCATTCATTTCAGCTACTCCCCCATTGTGATAAGTGACCCAAATCCCAAGTCCTCTATATTTAGATGGTCAAGCCATATTTGCTTACATGAGCAATCAATATCGGCAAATTCTTTCAGGTCATTGGAAAGCGAAAAAACAGCAATGTGATCGAGTATGTTTCTATCACATGTTTTACAATTATGTGCTCCACGAATGCTACCTCCACCAGCGACATCACATTTGATACGAGCTTTCGTGATCTGTGCACTTTTGGTAAGAATATCTATAACAGACCATAACCACACTGGCCGATACTGCTTTCGTTTCCATAAATATTCGACAAGGGTGCGACGTTGAACATTTGTGGGATTGAAGGAGATGGTGTCAGTATATGATGAAATTTTTTTTACTGTTTCCATGCAATCATTGATGGCTTCTTTCTCTGTTAAAAACGGTGGTTTAATCAGCACGTAGGTTTTACACAAAAACCCGTGTTTATGCAACAAGGTCGCTGCTTTTTTGTAATCGGCGAAGGTAAACCCTTTGTTGATGGCGCATTCTCTTAACTCATCGTTTGCTGTCTCCAGCCCAATACCGACCTCAAAGGTCTTGTTGCCAGCAATCTTTTTGATTACTGAAAGTTTTGTTGAGGTGACAAATTCAGGACGCGATTCCACAGAAACTTTTGATGCGGTTTCAAATAATCGTTGCAATATCTGTTGTTGTACTGAAGAGGGAATTTCGTTATCATCAAGAAAACTTCCTGATGTGAAAATCTTTACCAATGGTTCGTGGTGATATCCTTCCATTGCTTTGCCAAACTGGGTTAACAGATGTTCATCAGAAACTGTATCCCAACGACTGTCATTGAAATAGCCGCACATAGTACAACCAGACTGCAATGCCCATGAACACCCTTCGGTTCGAAAAATAATCACATAGGCATCGACTATGTTCCCCTCCAACACATCCTTTTCAGACCAACAGCGCACAGGCATAGAAGGATTGCGTTGTTTAGGAATGAAATCTGTTTTAAGACTGGAACAAAATTCTGCTAGCTGCTTCATAGTTAGGTTCTTCTATGCTTCTTTCGGTATTTCACAAGGAAAACAACCGCAAGTAGTGAAATGATGAGCGCTGCAACTTCAAAACCAGGGACCTGATAAAATTGTGGACCGGGCATATCCACCGTTTCTGATTTTTTAGTGCCAATAGACGCGTCATCACTGACATTAAAGTAATACGTTTGGGCATCAAGGATAGTGTTGTTATATGCTACTGCAGATGTTGCTTGTGAGGGGAGCGCAAGTGGCTCAACAAAATAGAAACTCATCTCGGCATACGCTCGTAACGTGACATTGGCATTTCGTATCCATCCTTCATATTCTGGCGTGGTTTCATAAAAGTTGCCATTTTTAGTTGCGTTAATTGGTTCACCACCGTTTATAGTATAATACACCCGGCTTACTTGCGGGCTGACATCAAATTTAATAGTATCTGCATAGGTTACCCGGGGTCCTGGAGGGGTCGTTGCTCCTAGTGGGGTCGGCAGTCTGATGGTTTCATTACTATACGTAAATGAACTGTTTATCATAGCAAGGTGACCGCTGGTATCAGTTACCGTCAGCGTAAAGGGGAACTCTCCAATGGTGTTTTCTGGATTGATAAACGTATAGGAAAATATCTTCCCATCAAAGGTAAAATCATCAATTTGTTCACCATTAATGGCAAAGGAAATATCATCCTGCATGATGCCTGCATTATCAGTAATTTTTGCAACAAATTCAATGGTGCCTCCCAGTTCTTGCATGTCAGGTAGCACAATAGCTTCGACGTATGGTGCTTCATCATCGTAGAACGGAGGATTGACCAGAACAATAAGAATAAGCAACCAAGTAAAAAAATAAATAGCATAGGTGGTAAACCATCCTTTTCTGCCAAACTCGGTGAGATCAATATTGAGGCGAAGAAACAGATATTTAATCCATGCAGCAGAAAATACGCCGAATAAGAGCATTAACTCCCAGCGAAAATCATTGCCACTCAGCAACGTCCAAAACCCAAAAGAAATACTAGCAATCAGCAATCCAAATAAAAAGGACAGGAACGTTGTCTTAATATTTCGTCGTTCTTTTTTGAGGAACTTTTCTTCATCAAACTTGGGGAGTTTGAAGTCCATTTCCTCTTCTTCATCGTTTTCTTTTCGTCGTTTGGCCATCGGTGTGGGATAGCATTCTTATTTAAAGGTTTTTCTCATCATGATTTTTATCGCGTTTTTTTTCCTGTTTTGCTTCTGCTTTTGCTTTCTTTTTCTCGTTCTTGAGTCGTGCTTTTTCAACATCTGCACGGATTTTTTCTTTTTCGAGTTCAACAGAAGAATCTTGCGCAATACCTGCATCTTCTGCTTGTAGCCCTGCCCGATATTTGTATGTGAAGACCAGCGAAACAATAATATACATTCCCAGAATGACAATAATTGGGGTAAGTACTTGTGTCGACTCTTGAAAAATAAGGCGAACAGCAAGAACTACAGAAAGAAACCCGAGACCTGCCCATGCATGATGGCGGTACTTGTGGTATCTCTTTTTATACTCAGATAACTGGTTTTGCTTCATAAAAACTCAATACCTTTTGGCAGTGCAGAGAGATATTTCTTAAAAGTGGAAGGCCAGCTTTTTTGGTCAAGTCCTTTTTGTGCAAGGAAGGCTGTTGCCCACCGCTCAAGACCAATCCCTGAGCAGCCGCTCCACAACTTGCTTTTCTGTGCTTTTATGTTAAAGGCGCCGATGTATTTATCACCTAAAATGCTCAGGTTCTGAAACTCAAGCCACTCTGAATCCTTGCGGTTTCCGCGATATGGCATATAGGCTTCAAAATCTATCGTTCCGGTATCTTGGGTACTCTCATCACCAAGTTTTCCTGCTTGTTGCATATACCATGGAGTAACCCAGGCCATGCGCCATTCCAAATCAAAGATCTTGTTAAACACATATTTGTACCGATCAAGCAGTTTGTCTCGAAGATCTAATAGCTGCTCACGAGTCCCAATATATACCGGTTCAACGCGATGAAATTCATCGACACGTTCAATTCCATGCCGGCCACCCGATTCATAGCGATTAGAAATGGCAGTCTTATCATAGACCAAAACAGGCAATGATGATTCTGCGATCGTCTTTCCTTTAAAGGACCAATAGATCACTGGACATTGCGCATAACAGATACCCGCCGTAGGAGTGCTAAGGTTCTTTTGCAATTCATCGGCAGGGATTTCTTTGGTGATTTTGGTCAAATCAACAAAGTGTTCCCATGACTTGGCATCTCGTGTTTTTGGCTCTGCCACATAATAGAATTCTGCCGGCATGCCCTCCATATGGCCGGTTTTCAGCCAAATATCAAAGGGAACAATGTGTGATTCGATGATTTCTTGAAATCCAAGGGGTGCTAAGACTTCATTGATGGCTATCTGCTCCATTGCTTTGAGAATTGCTGCAGCCTGGGGACGATAGAACCATTTGCCCTTTGTAGGTCCTTGCTGGAGCCACCCCTTCTTCACCATTTCTTCAGTAGGATCTTTGGACCATACTGACTTTTTTTCCTTTGATTCCCAAATGGATTTCCAAAATTCTGCTTTTCCCTCGTAGTACTGGTTTTCCACTTTTTCTTTAATGCGAGAAATCATGCGATCAATGTAATTTCGCCGTAAAAACTCCTCATCAACATTGCTCAGAGAAAGGGTAGCCTGTTTTCCTGTTATAGTTACCGTTCCAAAAGGAATCGTAACTTTTTTTAATGGCTTTTTTTCAAGATCAAACGTCATTTCATATCTGGTAATGGTTATGTCTCGTACACCGATATGATGTGTTTTTCCAAACTCCCTGCTAAATGCATTTTTAATCTGTAATAGGGCATTGTGTGGTCGAAAAGCTCCTTCAGAAGCAATAGAAAGCGTAAACGAATTGTTGTGGACGTTTGCAATAGTAAACGATAGTGTTGTACCCTCTTGTTTTTTGAAAAGAGTTGCGGGTAAGCTATGAGCAAAACTCTGTATCTCTTTTTTGAGTGAAGAAAGGTCGGTGCTTAGAGTAAATGTTGCATCTAAATGAAACTGCATGGTACCATCTGCTATAAAATAAAAGGTATTAATGTTTATCCACAATTTTTTCTGCAACAGAGACACAGGCTAAATAGTCGTCAAGAGTGTGTAACAACGAAGAAACCGAGTTACTTTCAATACGTGCGTGTAAGGACGTATTTTTAATCTTGGCCTTGACAAAATCAAGGTTATCGACTTCAATTGCCCGTAACACCAGTTTTGCTTTTTTACTCGCTGCGTACTTAATGGAAACTTCACATGACGCTTTCATATCCTACCCTTTCAGTTGTTTGGCAATGATGGTATCTACCTGGCCTAAAAAAGCTTCTTCGTGATGTACATTGATAGTTGCACCAGCAGCAATAGCATGACCGCCACCATGACCTTCGAACACCGTTGCCGCTTCTTTCATCGCTACACCTAAATCAAGCCCCTTTTGCACAAGATGCTGGGTTGCCCGAGACGAGACATGCAGTTCATCATCAGAACGAACCAGTGAAAACAATGGCTTTTCGCCATCAAGGATATAGTTCATTGCAATACCACCAATAACGCCGCCAAGGGAAGAATCAGTCGCATAGAAATAGCGGATACTTTTCTTTTCTTCAACGCCTTCTTTTTCAAGGGCTACCAATGACTGCAATATCTTTGTTTTGTATTCTTGTTCATGCTGGAGCGCCTCTTTGAACGCATCACCATCCCCTAAACAGACACGTAACCCAAGACCGCGTTTTCCTCCTTTTCCACAAGCATCTAATAAGTCAGCAAAACGCTCTGTTTCACCATGCACTGTATCAGACCAATACCGCGGACGGATAACTGTATCAAGGATATTATGCTGACAGTCTTTTTTTATCAAGGTCAATAGAAGCCAGGAATGAAGTGTCCGTTGTTGCTCTGTGGAAAGATCGTCGAGCTGCATGTTGCCAGATAGCCCAATTCGTTGCATCGTGTCACTTGGTCCCTGTTTGTTACCAGAGAGTCCACTGTAATAAGGGTCAGCAGCATAGTACAAGGCATCCTCAAGAGAGTCCCCATAGAGTTTGATGCCTATCTTTTTGGTAACAAGGTTGTGTTGTACTGCTTCGTCAACCACCGTTTTGTTATAGCCGCGGATGCCGCCAATATATTGTTTATCTCCTGCTATGCCTGCTAATGCAAGCGGTGCCAAATCGATATTTTGTGTATTGATTGATTTGGCCACAGCAAAACTCAAACTTGACCCGCATGCCTCATAGCTACCATTAATGCCACAAAGATGAGCATTGATTTGTAAGATATTCTTACTTGTCTTTTGAGTAAGCGCCTGATGATGGTCGATAATAATGGATGTACCAGAAAACTGTTCAATCATGTTCAGCTGTCCACTTCCCATGTCAGCAAAAATAACTACTTCGTTCTCCTCTTGTCTTACCCGCTCAAGGCCTTTGGTAAAAGGATTACGCATCAAGCTGACATGAACGTCGTATCCCTCACGATACAATGCCTGAAACAGAATAGCAGCGGCAGTAATGCCGTCAGCATCATAGTGAGAAATCACCCGGATGCAGGTTGTCTGCGGCAATGAATGAATAATCGCTGCCGCTTGTGTACTTAATTTACGAAGTTGTTCAGCCATACGCAAAAAGGAAAAAGAGAGGGTTCCTAAAAAAGATAGTGATTATTCGAACAGTAGTTTCGCTTGCTCTGGCCGGTATTTCCATCCTGTGGGCAGCCGCTGTTGTGTATGATAGTACTTGGTAAGTCGACGGATCTTTGATTCAGTGAGCTGAAGATTGCGTTTGTTTTTCAAATCTTTCTTATGTGTCTCAAGATGTTTTTTCAGTTGTAATGCCGTAGCAATAAGATTTCTCAAATCTTCAGGAATGTCTGACTTGAAGTTATTTTCTTCAAGAATGCGAGATATTTTTTTACCGGTCGCGAGTTTGGCATCAGGGATCGCATATTGATCTCGTAAAATCATACCAATCTCGCTGCTTGATTTACCCGCTTTAGCAAGATCGAGAATATGGGATTCAACCTCTCGTGGATTTAATGAGCTCCATTCTGGGGCTTTGTCTCGACTAGCGGGACGAGTAGATCCTGACTTTCCTTTGCGTCGTGCATGCATTCGTGCCATAGTTTATGACTCCAAGAGGTTCTAAAGTAAGTCCTGAATATGGTCCTAATATATAAAAGTAAAGGACGATGGGGCTTCATCCCATAATTGAATGAATTCAATTTGATTATCCAATGTTTTTCAATTTTAATTGTGACCATTTCGCATTGAAACTGCT
>JAFGDG010000106.1 GCA_016932245.1 Thermoplasmatota archaeon | reverse complement strand
TTGAAGTTTCTGGGGGGATTACCCGTGCCAATATTATTGATTATGCGTCGTTTGCTGATCGTATCTCTTTAGGATGCCTTACCCACAGTGTCAAAAGTAAGGATTTTTCGCTAGAGATACTATGATTTCCATAGAACATTTAGGAAATATTTAATACTTGCAATTCCTTTACAATATTGAAAAAAATATAATAATCTCAATGTATTGGGGAAGATTGTTGTGAGGGTGTGGTGTTTAAATGAAGAAAATTATAGAAGAAGTCGTTGCTAACGAGAAGAAAAACAAGAAGAAAAACAAGAACGCAAAGAACAACAAAGATATCTTAAAAAACTCGCTCACTCGAGATACCATCAATCGCGGTATTGATAATCGAGAACTTGAGGAAGTATTGGAAGGATTAACAACAAAAATAAAAGTAGTTGGTTGCGGGGGAGCTGGTACAAATACCATCGCTCGCTGTGTTGAGGCCAATATTACTGGTGCTGAACTCATTGCACTGAATACTGATGCACAGCATCTGTTATTGACACAATCCCCGCATAAAGTGCTTATTGGTCGCCATTTGACTCATGGCCTTGGCGCTGGATCACTTCCCCACATCGGTGAAGAAGCAGCAAAAGAAAGTGAAAAAGATATTAGAGATGCTATTGGCCGGTCTGATATGATCTTTGTTACGTGTGGTCTTGGGGGCGGCACTGGCACAGGATCGGCTCCATTTGTTGCACAGCTTGCGAAGGAGTCAGGTGCACTTACTATAGGTGTTGTGACATTGCCGTTTAGTGTTGAAGGTATCGTGAGGATGGAAAATGCAGACGCCGGCTTGAAACGGCTACGAGAAGCCTGTGATACTGTTATTGTTATACCCAATGATAAGCTCTTAGATATTGTCCCCAATTTAGCGTTAAATGCTGCCTTTAAGGTTGCTGATGAAGTACTGATGCGATCCATTAAGGGCATCACCGAAATGATTACCATGCCCGGTCTAGTGAACCTTGACTTTGCTGATTTAAAGACCGTCATGAAACGCGGTGGCGTTGCTATGATTGGCCTTGGAGAAGCTGAAGGTGAAAATAAAGCAATGAACGCCGTTGTCGAAGCATTGAACTCACCACTTCTTGAAGTTGATATCTCGGAAGCAACGGGGGCACTTGTCAATGTGACTGGAGGCGAGGATATGACGATTTCTGAAGCTGAAAAAGTTGTTGAAGAAATCTACTCTCGTGTTGACCCCAACGCTCGGATTATTTGGGGAACAACCGTGGATCCGTCGTTGAAACGGAATATTCGTGCGATGCTGGTAATCACTGGCGTCAAATCAAAACAGATCCTTGGACCATCACAAAAGGCATTTGAAAATAAGGAATACGGCATTGATTTTGTTGCCTAAGCTTTTGATAGTAAACATTGAGCGGCAGTACGCCGCCAAATTCTTTATATATGCCTACTTATTTGACGAGTTGCTTATTAGAGGTGTCTATAGTGAAACTCTTTCGAAGTGACAAAACCATCATGGAACGTGCCTGGGACCTACAGCACAGTATAGAAGCGCGACAGAAGCGAATAGGTAAGGGCAAGTATGGTCGGGTGCTCAAGATGGCTCGTAAGCCAACGGATGATGAATATACCAAGACGTCAAAGATAACTGCATTAGGCATCCTGCTTTTAGGCGGTCTCGGATTTCTTATCTATCTCTTGGCGACACAAGTTGCTCCTTGGATTGCAGAAGCACTTGGATTAATACAATAGGTGAAACAGATGCAAAATACAGATTTTGAAGAACCTGCTGAAGAAAAATCAAAAATTGTTTCCGTCAAAACTCAGGTGGGAAAAGAGCAAAATACTGCTGATTTAATCAATAGCAGGGCAAATAAATCAAAAGTTAAGATACCTTCCATTCTTGTTACCCCTGAATTGCGAGGCTATATCTTTTTAGAGAGTTATGACAAAGAACGTATTCGAGATATGATCAAAACCATTTCCTATGCTAGAAACATGCTCGAAGGAGATATTCCCATTGATCAAATTGAGCATTTTTTAACACCCGCATCTGCCGTTGCGAAGATATCGGAAGGGGATGTGGTAGAGATGGTTGCTGGGCCCTTTAGAGGGGAAACAGCAAAGGTTACGCATATTGACGACACCAAAGAGGAAATTACGGTGGAATTGTTTGAATCAGTGGTACCGATTCCTATTACTGTTCGAGGAGAACAAGTTCGCGTTATCAAACGAAAAGAAGAACAAGAGAAAGGAAAGGAGGAATAACACGTATGGCAGAAACGATTAAAGCGCTTGTTGAAGGAGGAAAAGCATCAGCTGGCCCACCTCTTGGACCTGCGTTAGGGCCTCTCGGCGTAAATATCATGCAAATCATTAATGCGATTAACGATAAAACCAAGCAATTTAACGGCATGAAAGTCCCGGTAAAAGTTATTGTTGACCCAAAGACTAAAAATTTCGAAATCGAGATAGGTACCCCCCCAGCAGCATCGCTCATTCTAAATGAACTTGGTGCTGAAAAGGGGTCAGGCGCACCCTCAACACACAAAATAGGAAATCTTACTCTTGATCAGGCTATTAAAGTTGCAAAGATGAAACAGGACAATCTTTTAGGAAGGGAACTGAAACAAAAGACAAAAGAAGTTATCGGGACCTGTGTTTCGTTAGGGGTTACTGTGGAAGGTAAAAAACCACAAGAGATCCAAAAGGCAATTGATGATGGGGAGTTCGACACAAAATTTTCATAATACTCTCCCCCACTTCTTTTTTATTGTATCGTGAGCGAATCAATGAGACGAGTTGTTTGAAGATAGAGATTGCTAATACTGGTGTGTCTGTGTACAGGTATTAAGGATGCAACGGTAACGCGTTATCATTGACAAAACGGCAACTAAATCCTCTTCAATCCTCGCTGGAAAAACTGTTTTATTGATAACGCCATGCGGTCCTGCCGGTACTCAAGAGGCATAATGTTCCCCTCGCCCCAGGTATTTTTCTTTTCGATTTCTGAAAGGATGGAATCAGCACGCGTATCAGTAGTGTTTACTGTTGTATATGCATACCCAACATACTGCGGATCGTGAGAATCGCTCCCGCCCGTCCCCCCTAGATGCAATTGTTGGGCAACTTTTGCGGTTTTCATATTTGTCTGCAGAAGACTGCAAGCGTTAAACACTTCAATGGCAGTAAGTTTCGGATAGATCTTCTGCAATTTCCCTCGTTTAATGCCAGACATGTTGCGAAAAAGATGAGGAACAATCGGTGTTCCTCCTAAGGAACTAATCTGCTCTACTGTTTCTTCGGCAGTAAGTCCTCGGGGGATGTCTTCTTTTACATTTAAACCGATAATGTGTCCATCTTTGCTTGATATCTCGATACCAGGGATAACAATAAATCTTTTAGGAGCAACCCTTATTGCCTGCAACCCACCTTTTACAGTGTTGTGATCGGTAACAGCCATCCCCTGTAATCCTTTTTTTTGTAGGGATTTAATGATTTCTCTTGGTGATCCAGCACCATCTTCAGAATATTGTGAATGTAAGTGCAAATCTAATTTGAGCATAGTCTATCATCTTTGTTTCTAAAATGGTAGCTACCGAAGGTATTAGAACGTTATGGCGTGTTATACAGATTGTTATACAGCGGTATAACAGTGAAAGATTTATGTATAACGCCTTGGATATGCCTGTAGCGAGGATGCAATGTGGCAGACAATAAATTAATTGCAGTTCGTTTTGATAAAGAGTTGTACAACAAAGTTGAACAGCAAAACATGAACAACAGTGAACTCATTCGAAAAGCAGTTATGCAATTTCTCGAAGGAAAACATGACGTTGCTGTGTCTGAGAAAGATACGATCATTTCAGATGAGTTGTATAACGATGTGTATAACAGTCTGTATAACCAGGAAGTAACTCCTCTAAAAAATGAAATCAAATATCTTAAAGATAAGGTGCAATTATTACAAACCAACCTTGTGGACCTAAAAAGTGATAAATTATTCTTACAGAATGAAATACAAGCATTAACTGTCTTACATGCTGCAAAAACTCCTCTCTTATCTCGCCTAAAAATGAAATTACTTAAAAAAGATATCGAGCAGTAGTGTATAACGGTTGTATAACACTCTTTACGATAGTTAAAATGCGGGCGCCGGGATTTGAACCCGAGTTATAAGCTTGGCAAGCTTAAGTGATACCAGGCTACACCACACCCGCATGATATATGTAAGGACCGAGAAGTAACAAACCCTTAAAAAGCCTTATGGTTTCATCCGTTTCAACGGTTTGCTGAGATGTCTTCGTGCGCAGACCGGGACTTCATAAAATCCTTGTTGTATCGATCGCCTTTTTTCTTCCACGACCGGCTCGTTACTCGTCGTTCCACAGTGTTTGCATTTATATCCTTGTCCCTTTCCTTTTGATTTCATGTGTTTCTTGCATTGAGGGCATACGGGGTTTTCCACCTTTTCTACATGATTGCTGAGTTCAAGCACGTTTATTTTTTCAAGATTTACTGTTATCGGATGTTCTCTCACACCACCATATGCCTCAATAAGGTCACCTGGCAACAGTTGTTTTATCACATGACGAAATTCTTTTGTTGGTTCGTACGCGGCACAATCGATTTTTTCTGTTTCATCAATGAGAGAAAACAATATGTGCCCTCCTTCAATAGCGTGAGGAATTGTGTTGACAATTCCGGTGGTGATCACTGATTGATGTGGGTGAATGCCCGAAATAGATGTTTGTTGTACATGATCATCCGTTCCCTGGTTCGTCTCAAACAAAATCCAACTCTCTACTGGTTCTGAGTTGACGAGTGATGCGGCTGTTGGTAAATCCTCTGCAACATCTCCACGGATACCATACAGAACGGGGCAGGGGGAGTTTGGTACTACTCGGTTGTGGTTATGAGTGTAGTCGTAGTTATCAAAGGTTGATAAAACCGTTTTATCCATGTGTTGTACGGAGGTATCGTCGACTTGCCGTAGCGTTCCCCACCGAGTAGGTTCTCGGTATGCAATATACTCATATGTTTTATCATAGAGTGGACGCCAAGCGATGGATGCAGTAGCGCCAATTAACCCTCGTCCATTCTTATATCCTTTATATTTTGCACCGAGCGAATCAAGAAGTTGTTTCGTTTCTTCAAGTGTTGCTATCTCTCTCACCGTTTTTTCATAGGTGTTAAAGGGCAATTGGCTTTCAGCTATTACGTAACCAGGGTTGGTCTGGGGATCGTCGACTTGGGCATATGTTTTCAAGATTTCTTCAATAAAGGATTGAATTTTATCATGGTTTTCCCCTTCGATATGTAAAGATATCGCTCCATTTCCTCGTGTTTTCCAGGGGATGTTTGGGTTGAGTCGGACTAAACGAGGATGCCCAATAAGCTCATATCCTTGCTTGGTCATCTTATCAATGAGCCTGTGGGCTAGATAAGTGGTGCACCCCCCACGTAGTGAATCTGTGTCATCAATACCAATCCAGATAGTCTCACTCCCGATATTATTAAATATTGATTGCCACTTTAGTCACCTTTGCCCATGAAGCGACCAGAACTTCTTAAGAGTGTACGAGAAACCTTGAGTAAATCGGGTTTCTATGTGTCAGAACTCTGTGATGTACGTCCTATCGGTTTTGATTTAGTAGCAAGAAGGGACAATTCTTTATTGATACTTAAAGTTTTGACTAATATTGATGCACTGTCTGAAGATGTGGCAAAAGAGCTTCGTGTCTTGGCGATACTTTTGAAAGGATGTCCGTTGCTTATTGGGGAACGAAGTGGTACTGGATTTCTTGAAGAGGAGGTGGTCTATGATCGATTTGGGATTAAAGCAATTACCGCTCAAACATTGGATAATCATCTCCTTGAGGGCATACCATTAAGCGTCTATGCTGCACCTGGCGGCCTCTATGTCAATCTTGATAGCGAAAAACTCAGTAACCTTCGTCGAAACCAAAATATTTCTTTAGGATCCTTTGCCCGATCTGTTCGGGTGTCTCGTAGAACGGTTCAAATGTATGAGGGAGGCATGAATGCCCGAGTCGAAGTAGCAACAAGAATCGAGGAGTTTTTTGGTAGTGATGTAACAACATCGATAGACCTCCTCAAGCCCCTTCCCACTCAGAAAAAAGAAACCGCTACCATCCATGGAGATCCAGCAATGCTACAAGAATTTCAACGGGAGATATTTTCATTGTTGCAACATGTTGGGTATAAGATTACTCCCTTGGAACGATGTCCCTTTGAGGCAGTCAGTCAAGATAAAAAAGACGTTCTCTTAACCGGTGTTGGCACCTATGATAAAAAATTACAAAAACGAGCGCAGATTGTAAGTAGCATTTCAAAAATAACCGAAAAATATGCTGTTCTTATTACCAATAAGGACACGATAAAAACGAATATCGAGGGAACACCACTTATTCTTAAGAGGGAGTTAAAAAAACTTCGAGGTCCTGAAGAGATTCTTGAATTAATTATCGAACGGGTAAATGAATAGGGACCAAACTTTTATAAATAGGGTTATCATTCCCGAGAACTACATTTCCATATCTATATGGAGAAATTGGTATTTAACACTCAATGATATCTATGACCGAAAACAAAACAACTGAAGCGGTTGGTAAAATCTTAGAGGAATCTAAGAAACTGGATCGTAAGTTTAAACAGAACATTGATGTCATTATCAATCTGAAAAACATCGATCTGAACGAACCAAAAAACCGCATTGATGAAGAAATCATTCTTCCCCATGGGCGAGGGTCTGAAGCAAAAATAGCACTCTTTGCTAGCGGGGAGTTAGCTCTTAAATCAAAAAAACAGGTTGATTTATTAATTAAACCCGAAGAAATTGAAGAGATTTCTAAGGATAAAAAGAAACTCAAGAAACTTGCCGATTATCATGATTTTTTTATTGCCGAAGCACCATTAATGCCCACTATCGGTAAAACGCTCGGTACGGTATTAGGTCCACGAGGAAAAATGCCGAAGCCAGTTCCACCTCATGCAGATGTAACAAGTCTGGTCAAAAATCTGCGAAACACGATTAAACTCCGCTCCAAAAGCAGTAAAACCTTTCATACGATTGCTGGTAATGAAGAAATGTCAAAGGATCATCTTGTAGAAAATATTGAAGCGATTGTCAAACGATTAGAAAACGCATTAGAACGAGGAAAAATAAACATCGGCTCTATCTACATTAAGACAACGATGGGGCCATCGGAACGAGTATTGTAGGGAGGCACCACCATGGCTCATGTTGCACAATGGAAATATGGCGAAATTGAACAACTTACTACTCTGTTAACTAAAAGTAAAGTTGTCGGTATCGTTGAAGTTGGTGGCATTCCTGCGCCACAAATGCAGCAGATGAGGAAGAACCTCCATGGCACTGCATCTATTCGCTCTGCAAAAAACTCGTTAATCTTTCGAGCACTGGATGAAGCAGAAACAAAGACAAAAGGTATCGGTTCACTTAAAGACGTGGTTACTGGACAGACCGCAATCATTGCAACCGATATGAATCCCTTTAAACTTTTTCAAGAAATGAAAGCCACCAGAACCATGGCTCCTGCAAAAGGCGGCGAAACGGCAACCCATGATATCGTCGTCGAAGCAGGTGACACTCCTTTCAAACCGGGACCTGTTGTTGGTGAACTTCAAAAAGTAGGAATACCTGCGGCCATCCAGGAAGGAAAAGTGGTTATCAAATCAGATAAAATTATTGTTCCCAAAGGAGAAAAAATATCTGCTGATGTTGCACAAATGCTTGCCCGTCTTGAGATTTTTCCGATTGAAATTGGAATGGCTCTTCATGCTGTCTTCGAAGATGGAAACATTTTCAAGCCTGATGTTCTTGACATTGATATCGATGAGTTCATGGGAAATATGAAGCAAGCATCGACTAATGTGTTTACTCTGGCCATTGAGATAGGCTGGGCAACCAAACACACTATTGAGCCCTTGCTCACAAAAGCCCATCGCCACGCATTTCTCTTAGCGTTAGAACGAGGAATTGTAACTAAAGAAACGATTCCTCATTTACTATCAAAAGCACAAGCACATATGCTTGCGTTAAAAAATATTACTTCATAAGGAGGAAAAAGAAATGGAATACATCTACAGCGCAATGCTTCTTCATTCCGCTGGACAGAAAGTCAGTGAAGCAAATATTAAAAAAGTACTTCAAGCCGCTGGTGTCAAAGCAGACGATGCTCGTATCAAAGCGTTGACTGCATCACTGGAAGGCGTTAACATTGATGAGGCAATTAAAACTGCCGCTGTCCCTGTAGCCGCTGCTGCACCAGCTGCCGCTGCATCCGGAGAAGCACCTTCTGAGGAGAAAAAAGAAGGCGAAAAGAAAAAGAAAGAAGAAAAGAAAGAAGAAGTCTCTGAAGAAGAAGCAGCCGCAGGGCTTGGCGCGCTATTCGGATAAACCTAACGTTGGTTCAACAGTACACGACAGCAGTCCGTTGTCTCTTTTAATGACGGGAGAGTCATACTGTTGGGCACAACCTTTTTCTTATTTTGAAAATGTTTTCTTTTGAATAGTAGCTATGTATCGTAGTTGTTGCAAGACAATACCTTTAAAAAGAGCGATAAGGAGTGGGGGACGGGATGCATCGATAGGAGGAATGCGCCTCTAAGCGGAAAGCAGGTACAGGTAACCTCCCCAATTTTAACTTCCTAGGTCCCCCATATTCAAATAGATTCTTGCAATATATAGTTTTCTCTTTTTCTACTCCTGTATTTCTCCTGTAGATTAGTTAGGGATATCCGCCAACTCGCAAACTCGGATCTCCAAGGAGTAAGTATTCCTCGATAGTGAAGTAATCGTGTCCAACATTGTTAAGATACTGTGTTTGTGCTTGAGTAAACATTTCTCCTAGCGTAGCCCCCTCTTCATATGCGCTAAAAAATTGAACATCAAGATACCCTGCGCCGCCATATACACCATCCTTATCAACAAATGTATAGGCCGGCCTTGTTGCACCAATTGTTGCAATAGCACCGCCGTTTTCTTGTGCAATAAAACTCCAGGCAATGCAGGTAAAATACTCAGATTGATTATAGGTTTTTCCTGTTAATATTCTAAGAAGTAGTGGTAAGTTAGGATAATAATTTTCCAAATCGCTGATATTGAAATCTAATTTTGCAGTCAGACACGCGTCAAAAAAGATAATGGGGAGCTTGTCTTTATTATGCAAGAGTTTTATTAATGGCGTGTAGTAGAGGGGATGTGTAATATCCATTTTTTTCCGAAGGGCATTAGGACGATAGGTACCCCATCCATGCTCAAAGCCATGGCCAGCATAGCTGACAAAACCTGCACCCTTAGAAATTGCGCGGTTAAAAGTAAATGCATTAAGATTTCTCTTTGAAGACCACAAAAAGACCTTTTCAAATTCAGGAAGTTGCTGGGCTACTTTTTCATTCGTTATTTCTCCTTCGTACACAAAGAATGGAGCTCCTTTACTTGGGGGAAAGGTGTCGCCTCCTGCGAGTATAATTTTGTTAAACCATATCTGGTTGTACGCACCGTTTTCGTAGGTGGCGATTTTATCAACAACAATATCAACTTCATCAGGACTTCTGCAGGCAAGTCGACCGACGTGTACATCGGGATAGAGATCTACTTGGTCAACATCGTCCATGGTTGGCGGAAATCGATTAAATTCATAGGTAACTTCTCCAAAGATATCATTGTCGTTTGCATCCCAGCTACAAAAACTCCCGTTTTCGTTATAGATATCTGCATAATACAGATCGGAGAGAATATTGTTGCCAAATCCGTCCCAGGGATATGCAGCTGTTGCTCTAATAGGTACTTTTGTTATGTCTCCAACTAACAGTACGTAAGAGATATGCCATTCTTCTATTGCATGTTTGATGAAGTATTTGATTTGCTCGGCATCATCTCTTCCAGGGAAGTGCCCATAAATTTGTTGTAGGGTGACAAGCGTTGTTTGTACGCTATGATTGTCTTTATGATTAACAAGCGGTTCTAGTTGTTCAGCAAATGCAGGATATGCAATTATGACCAAATCATATTCTTCTGTTGTTGATGGTAGATCCTCGTGCTTCGCTGCTGCATACATGCTCGTTGAAGCCAGTAATAATATAATGACAAGTAAAGCGTGTACACAGTTCTTCTTCATGACTTTGCCCCCCTTATGAAAAATTGTTTTCACAATATATAACAACTATTATTATATAAAGATGACATTAATTTTTGATCCGCAAAAAGCAACAACAGGGGCTTCATCCCATAATTGAATGAATTCAATTTGATTATCCAATGTTTTTCAATTTTAATTGTGACCATTTCGCATTGAAACTGCT
>JAFGDG010000015.1 GCA_016932245.1 Thermoplasmatota archaeon | reverse complement strand
ATGACACGGGGGGAGGTGAGATAAAAGGGTCCACCGGCCATGGCCACTGCGACGTCAAGACCACCTGCGCCAATGGCAATCATGCCAATGCCGCCGCCAGTTGGTGTATGAGAATCACTCCCGAGAAGCGTTTTTCCCGGTTTACCAAAGCGTTCTAAGTGAACTTGATGACAAATACCATTTCCTGCTCGAGAATAAATGATACCGTATTTTGCGGCAATACTTTGGAGGTATTTATGATCATCCGCATTTTCATATCCGATCTGTACCGTGTTATGATCGACATAGCTAACCGACAATTCTGTTTCAACCTTTGGAACACCCATAGCCTCGAATTGGAGATAAGCCATGGTGCCCGTTGCATCCTGCGTTAGTGTTTGATCAATCTTAATGGCGATTTCCTTACCTGGATCAAGGGTGCCTTCTACAATATGATTTTCTAGAATCTTTTGCACTATGTTCTTTCCCATTTCTACCTACCTCCCCCAGTGGTATTTTTAGGGAGAACCTCTAAGGGTATCCTTGTAATAAAATAAACATACTTAAACATTATCCGTAGTGTATCAGAAGATCATTTTATCTTTTACACTATTAGATTTTTCCAAAAATATTATTTAATATTTTAAATAAAAATATTTGAGGATGATATCTTCTATTAAAATACAAAGAGGATATTAACAGGAAAAATACAAAACTTGCACAAAAATTCTTATACCATGATTTGTTATACAGGTATAACCTGTTAAAGGGAGGTATGAAATCAATGATGATAATCGTTCGATTGTTCCCGAAAATGGATCTACAGCAGATTTGGAGTTATGTCGAAAATGACATGGTTACTCAGGCAACATCAAACTTAGTAACTCCCTTATATGCTACACAAACAGAAGGAATGATGAGTGTTGGTGTGATTTTTGATGTAAAAGACCCTGATAACATTGCAGAATTTCTGACAGAACATCTTGCAAAATATGATGAAATTCATCATACAAAAACCGTTTCTCTTATGAAACCAATTTTTTTCCCTATTCCAAAGGACAAACCGGAAACACTTCAACGATATGTTATACGGATTTATACTCATGCTCGCTACTACAAGGATATTTATAAATATCTTGCAGAATACGATTACCCCTTTAATCTTTTCCCGATATACGTAGCTTATTCATTAGGAGATGAGGATATTATCGTGAATGTCGGTGCTGATTCTTATGAAACGGTGAACAAGTTTGTTCGAGAACACATACGTAATTTGAATGGGGCAGACACCGTAAACTTCTATCCTGTGGTTAAGGCAAAACGCTTCGCATCACTCCAGCAATTAATAAAACAACAGCAAAAGTATTTATCAGAAAAAGCAAAAGAAATACCTGAAACAGAACAGGATAAAGATTTCGATTGGGTTGAAGACTTCGAATATTATGCATTATTGACGGGGGCTTTCAAAAGAGATCTTTAACGTTACCTAACACTATTCAAAAAGAGATGCGCAACTCTTTCAGTTTTATATTTTTAGCAGGGGAAAGATACAAGAACGTACCGTAGAAAAATAAATGGTTAAGGGGCTGCAAGTTAGTTCTTAAAGAATTTCATTGTTGGCTGAGGCAACCCTCTTCTGTAAGTGAACGTATTCCTCTACCGTTCTAGGCCTGTACTAATCTAACAGTACAATTGTATCTTTTTTTTATGTTGACTAATCCAATCTTTCGCCGTCTCGATATCAGAAAATACTTCAATTTGAAGATCGCTATTTTCATCTGTTCCTTGGGTTGAACTATTTAAATATTCCTGATATATATTTCTCTCTTCATTATCTCGGATGACAATCGCAAGATATTTTATGCCAACACGGCCAAGATCGCAGAAATACGCATCCTGAAATATGTTTGCGTCAGGGTAATATGTACTATCACCTACATCGAAAAGAAGGGACTCATAGTTTGTAACTTCCGTGAAATAAATTGTATTTTGTGAAAGTTTGTCCAAGGTTGCTTTATCTACAATTTTCTCTTTTTGCTGGACTTCTAAACAGTTATCCACATTGCTCGCTCTTATTTCCATATACTTTCCATTATACAATATTTTCATTATTCTTCACCATCCACCTTGTTGATTCATTGCACACTGTCTTTCTGAATCACTCTTTAAAAGGTTTTACTGTTAGAATACCAAAAAGGAAAGATATTCGATGAAGTTTGCATTGCTTTATTTTACAAAGGAGAAAAACGGTTTTAATTCTTGACAGAACTTTTGCACTTTTTCTAAATCCTCCATAAATTTCAGATAGAAGAACATCTTTTCCCATCCACAAGGATGGGATGTGATGCGTGATGTTCTTCACTAGAGAAATAGATACTTTTCGTACAGCACTTAAAGCATACAGACCTTGTTTTTCAAAACCACAATGGAACCATTTCATCACTTATCTCACCGGTCTTTTACTCGGTGAGAAAGGTGAGAAAAACATTCAGGATATCGCAGGAAACCTTTTAGATGGTGGTCATCAAAGCTCGCTGAACCGATTTATCACCAATCATAGATGGAATCTGCGACGGTTAAATACTATCAGGCTGAGAGAATGTCTCCATGAACGCACGGGAGGCATTCTCAGTCTCGATGATACTCTCATCGAGAAAACTGGGAAAGCAATGGGTGGTGTTGGTTATCTCTACGATTCCTCCCAGAAGAAAAACATACTCTGCCATGCCATCGTCTCAACCTTCTATCGTGGCAGCTGTACAGAGCAGCTTCCATTGTACTTCGAGCCGTATGTGAAACAGGAAGTTACTGAGAACTCTGATATGTGGTTTCGTACAAAGATTCAGATCGCGTTGGATCTTCTGCGACAATCCCTAGCACGGGTAACACCTGCCGCAGTTGTGTTCGATGAGTGGTACATGTCGCAAGAGATAACGGAGTT
>JAFGDG010000105.1 GCA_016932245.1 Thermoplasmatota archaeon | reverse complement strand
AAATGGGGGAACGAAATGAGAGGAATAAGGTATTTTAGAAGCAATAATAAAGGGCAGGTATTGGGACTACCGATGTATTTGATTGTTATTATGATTGTTGCTGTGGCCGTTATTGCAGCTGTTATCTATATGATTCCCCGGGGGACACAAACCATGAGTGCGCAAGTTACCAGCAATTCTGCCCGAGCAGGTACAATACAGACGGATGGAACTGTTACTTTTACATCCTTTGACGTCACGGTTTCCGTTAAAACCAACGATGATCGGCAAGATCCTGTCGTGGGGGCGACGATTCGATTGTCTGGTGGCGGAGTTGTTGCAGAGGAAACAACCAGTGCACAAGGCGTTGCAACTATTACTGTTGATGATGCCACCCTAGACGTTGGTGTGAATGAGCAATACATGAAGATGACTGTTAAAGCATCAGGCTTTGAGGATTTCGAAGACAATACTGCGGTATTGTTATACAGACCATAGTCGTCTCCTGTACGGTACACTAGGCTATTTCGTGTTGAATAGTCTGATAAGAAAAACGAATCAATTGCGAAAAATAGGGTGTTTCATTATGTTAGCTAAGAGAAGTGGCACAAAAACCAAAAACCGACAACAAAAAGGCCCCTCTCCTTCTGATGAATCCATTCAATCATTTCGCAGTTGGATTCGAAAACTAGAGCAATCAACAACGAGCCTTAGTTCCCGTTTATCGGCAGTAGAAAAGCGGATATCACACCAGCCCTTCTCACCAATGAGCAGCATGCATAGTTCTGGGTTGGAAGGATCCATTGAGCGATTATTTCATAATTTACATACCGAAAAAGACGATGCGACCGTTTCTGAGTTGTCAACCCTTCTCGATTCTGAATTTTCACTCGTGCAAGAAACCCTCGTTGCCCAACAAGCAGAGTCGGTAGCACTCAGAGAAGCGATGTCAGAGATGGAGTCACAACTTGCCAGTATTGTTGAGGAAACCAAACAGACCCAAGCTCAACAGCTGGAGATGCTTGAACAGATGACTCAGCGTCTTGAACACATGGAACGTAGAGAACCTCCTATGATGAGACTTGCAGGTATCGAAGTTCCGGTAGAAATAACAGGTATTATTGGAGGCATTCTTTCCTTTGTATTGGCAGTACTGGTGTTCACAGGTCAGAAAGATATCATTCTTTCGCCACTCTTTCTTATTGTAATTGGTCTACTTTTCATTGGCTCTGCTCTTTTTAAAACACGCCATCTTACACCAATCGTCAGTAGACCTTTGGGGAAAAAAGGAAACAAAACAAATAACCGGTTATGATGCTCGTATAATTTTTATCATATCGTCTTGGACAAAAGATTCATGACAAGCAGCTTTTACCATGATATCTAGATATCCTTCGTATTGTCCTTTTTCTAGTGATACATTGAGGCTAACTACAGATATGCCAGACGCATTAGTGATGTTTATTCCTCCTCCGCCAAGTCCTTTGATACGGATTGTTGCGTCGTTGATGGGATGTCCGTTAGAATCAATAACAGAGACAGTTATGTTGATCGAAGTTTCTTCTCCTATGGTATGTACAAGCGGCGTGACCGACACCACCATTCTTGTAGGGAATAGACACGGATTTAGTATATAAGATAAAATTGCTGCAAGAGCGACAGAACCAATAATGAGCGAAACCGTTACTCTCATGGGCAAACCCATGATTGCCTTTTCATCGATATAAAAACATGATCGTTGAACGTCTCTTATCCATCTCATTTTCTTCATTCACATTCCAATCGATGGATAGTTATTTAAATATTTACACATTTTTATACATGTATTATTAATAAATGGGGGAGTATTGTATCTTTGCGGATAATCATGGTGTCCTTGGACTGCCAACGTATCTTCTAGTTACTCTGGTTGTTGCAGCAGCCATTCTTGCAGTGTTTTCATTTTCTCTCGTTACTCTCTGGAACGACACTCAGCTTTATCAGGTTTCCCGGGAACTTGACAAACTTGTAACGGAGGCGGAAGCCATGTTTGAATATGCAGATGAAGGAACGATAGTAACCATGAACTTAGAGCTTCCATCTTCTCTGCACTACGTGGTGTTTGGAGGATTGCCGACAAGCATTGTTTCAGAACCCGCAAGTCTTTCGCTGAATGAAACGACGAGCAATAATTATTATTTCGTCATGGATAATGGGCAGTTTCAAACCTTTCATACGCACGCTCGCTTTGCCGATAAAACTATCAGCCAAGTTGCCCTCCTTTATCAGGGTTCGTATGATGTTCGTCTAGAGCTTGTAAAATACGGAGGGAAAACGTATGTTACGATTTCTTCTCCATAATGAAAAGGGAGTAATGGGTCTGGTGCTTTCCCAATTAGCACTTGTTATTGCCGCAGGTATTCTTCTTGCAGCTATCTGCTCTTTGGTGTTTTTCAACGATTGGCAAAAAACTGCAGAGTTACAACATATTGCCTCAGGGTTTACTACTATAGTTGAAGGAGTCGATACCTATTTTGTAGAGAATACTACGACGTTTTTCTTTTCCAAGAAGAACTACCCGTATACTGTTGACCTGTCTACAGAGTATGTGATTGTCGAAACCTTCGGAACATTTGGTAATGTCCTCTCGCTCAAAGAACGACTGATCGCGCGTCCTTGGCCGCAATATACTGGTGTGTCATGGGTTGGACGACACGGCTTGCACGACTTTTTATTGTCTCAGTTTGGAGAGTCTGGAACAAGCACTGATCCAATTTCTACTGGAGATATCGATGATGCCCAGAATTATCTAGCAAATGCTTGGAATGAAAATGTAAGTCTTTTTGCATCAAATCCCTATTGGGTAGATGTCAATGTTGGGGTCTTTATTGACAAGGCATACGTGTACTATGAAGGCGGTGAAAAACAAACATTTATTTTTGTGTATCAATAAAAGGGCCCGAGGCGGGATTTGAACCCGCCACAGAGGATCCACAGTCCCATATGTTGCCAGGCTACACTACCCGGGCCATCGTGTTCAGAAGCAGGCAATACTTCAAGAAATATTTAAAATCTCTGTATTAACGCGACAACCTAAAATAAGTGGTAGCTTATTGCCGTAGGTCACGCAGGGGTAGCCAAGCCTGGTCAACGGCGCAAGGTTCAGGGCCTTGTCCTGCAGAGGTCCAAGGGTTCGAATCCCTTCCCCTGCACTTTTACACCGATTTCATTTCAAACCCACTAGATCAGGGTTAATGGAAAAAAACAGGTTATAATATACCGTCAAAGCAATTATGATACATAACTATTTAAGATAAGAGGCTGTTCTATTTCTTAGAAAGAACTAGCAATAAGAGTTTCATTTTTTCGCTTTTTACGAACTATTGATATGTTTAAAAGGGGAAGAAAAAATGAGTGAAGCTTTTGAAAAGCACAGAGATAAAAGAATAAGCGAAATGCATGAGAGGTTTCTTATTTATAAAATGAAAAAAAAGGAAGAAAGGAAAACATTTGGACAACGTGTGGAAAAGGCGTGGAAAAATATCAATGAAATAAAACCAAATTAAAAGATCTAGCATCTGTTACTCTATCTTTCTTAATTTTAGATTTGATGGACGGGAAAACAAATTAAAAAATGAGAAATATTGACTCGTTTAATGGCTGGATGATGATTTTGAGTTACCTCATACTAATGAATGGCAAAAAAAATTACATTATCACATACTACCGCGATTAATGAATAAAATTGAAATAGGTTTTTTACTGTCCACCATACTTTGTAGGTAGAAATATTGTTATAGACCAATAGTTGTATTGAAATTGTAGGTTGGAAGGGGCCAGGTTTTTTAATAACGTTGGAAATGAAACCAATGTGAAAATAATTATATCAATGGTTT
>JAFGDG010000014.1 GCA_016932245.1 Thermoplasmatota archaeon | reverse complement strand
TTTGAATCAACAACACATCCTGCGTTCAATTTACCGCCGAGTCGTGCTGAAAGCTCCTTTCCATTTTTATCTGAACCAATGAAGATAGTTTCCGCGCCAATTTCTTTGACAACAGTAGCAAGAATATCTGCATATTCCTCTGCTTTAAAGGATTCTTGGCTTGTTTCTGCGATAAAGACTTTGTCCGCTCCGAAGGAGATATATTCCTTAGCCAATCTTTCCTCTGCTTTTCCTATGATAACTGCGGTGACGGTTTTTTTCTGATTCTTTGCGATGTCAACAGCTTTACTGAGCATTTCAATAGTGAGATTTTTATTATTTGAGTAGACAAGAACCATACATTTCACCTCCCCAGTACTCCTTCTTTTGCAAGATTATCAACAAGTTTATTTACCGATTCATCGAGATCATCTTTATATATAACATTTTTCCGTTCCATGGTAACCCCCTTTAGTTCAATGGTTTCGACCAACGGCTGGAGTCCACTGCTCAACGACTCTGCCGTCCATTCTTGTATAGGCTTATTGGCCGCTGCTAATATTTGCATCAAACTTGGTAAGCGAGGATCGTTGATCTCTTTGGTTACCGTAATCAGCACAGGATAGGTCGACTCAGAAGTTACGGCGTTAGCACCCATGTTCCGATTGGCCGTTACTTTGTCTTTTTCAGCAGTTACTGATTGAGCATAGGTTAGTTGTGGAATATTGAGAAGACCGGCAACGCGCGGTCCGATTTGTCCTGAGAACAAGTCAGTAGATGCCTCTCCACAAAGTATTATATCATACGACCCAATCTTTTTCATCGCTTCAGCCAGCAGCGTCGCGGTCATATGGTAATCAATAGTATCTGAGGTGGTGACGATTACTCCTTCATCAACACCCATTGCTAACAGCTCTTTGATTCGTTCTTTGGCGTTTGCCGGTCCAATCATGATGACCGTTATTTTTCCCCCATGTTTCTCTTTGATTTTTATAGCTTCCTCTACAGCATTTTTATCAATATCGCTTATTTTCTGGGATAATCCTTGTAAAATTGGCCGTTTTGTGCTCGAATCAATTTTCATTTCTGATGCATCAACAACTTGCTTTGCACACACAATAATGTTCATTTTATCACTCCCTTTCTTTCTATCTCCAATTCCCGCAATTGTTTTCGTTTTATCTTCCCGCTTTGAGTTTTTGGTAACTCCTCAACAAATTCAATTTCTCGAGGATATTTATACGGAGCAGCAATCATTTTAGTATGTTCTTGAATGTTTTTTACCAGACCATCTGATGCTTTTGTTTTATCGTGCAAAATGACAAACGCCTTGACAATAACTCCTCGTATTTTATCTGGGCTGGCAACAACTGCACATTCAAGCACTTCAGGATGAGAAATAATTGCTGATTCAACTTCGAAAGGCGAAATCCGATAACCTGCAGCCATGATTAAATCATCATCGCGGCCACTAAACCAATAGTGCCCCTCTTCATCTTGGTACAAGACATCGCCACTCAAAAACCATCCATTTTTGAAGCTTTGTTCCGTCCGTTCTGGTTTGTTCCAATATTCTCTAAATAATCCTGGGTCGGTCTGTTTTATGGCAAGAATTCCTGATTCTCCTTGTTTAACTGGCTTCCCTCGGTGATTGACAATGGAACAGATTTTTCCAGGTTGTGGTTTTCCACAAGATCCTGGTTTAATTTTCATGCCAGGCATATTTGATAGATACACCATCACTTCCGTCATACCAATGCCGTCGTAAATATCAAGATTAAATCGCCGCTTCCATTCCTTAATGATTTCAGGATTGAGGGGCTCTCCTGCAGAGATACAGTGTTGTAATGCAGACAGATCATATGTTTTCTCAGCATGTTTGACGGCAACAAATAATCGATATGCGGTTGGTACTGAGGCAAGATTGGTAATCTTGTATTTTTCCAGCAATTCAAACCATCGCTCTGCCCCAAAACGCCCATCATAGATAAATGTGGAAAACCCCCATCGCCAGGGATATAAAAATCCATTGCCAAGAGGAAAAATCCAACTCAAATCGCCGGTGTGAGCAATAATGTCGTTGTCGTTGGCATGTTGCCAATACCGCACACTTGGGTCATTCCCAGGAACCCATCGATGTAGATGTACAGCACCCTTTGGATTTCCTGTAGTGCCTGAGGTATAGCAGAAGAAAGCCATATCTTCTTTAGTGGTGGGTTCTATCTTCAGCTTATTTGATGCTGTTTTCATCAGCTCGTCATACGCAAGATGATTGTCATATTCATCATCGACAATAATGATGTGCTCTAAGGACGGACAACTCTCTATGATTTCGTCAACTTCTTTTGCATATTTTGCAGTAGTGATGACTGCTTTTGACCCGCTGTCTTTGACCCGATATTCAATCTCATGAGTCCGAAACATCACGCTCGAAGGAATGGGAACTGCGCCAATTTTGACACCGCCAAGAAAAGAAATTTGGAATGCAGGGACGTTGGGCAGGCGAATCAGAAATCGATCGCCCTTTAAAAATCCAAGACCCTTCAATACATTGCCAAACTTATTGGTCAACCCTTTCATATCCGCGAAGGTAAATTTATCAGTAGTTCCTTCACCATCTTCCCAGTACAGAGCGACTTTGTTTCCCTTTTTCCCCTCTACATGTTTATCGATACAATCATAACCAATATTATACTGTTTTGGAATGTCCCATTTCCACTTCTGATATTCTTTTTCGTAGGTAAACTCCCCCATGGTATCACTCAACTATTGTATTTTAGCGAAGAAGACTTCCAGCGATAACCATCCGTTGTACTTCAGAGGTACCTTCGTATATCTCGGTGATTTTCGCATCGCGGAATAAACGCTCGACGGTATATTCTTTGGTGTATCCATATCCCCCATGGATTTGGACTGCTTTAACGACTGTATCCATTGCTGTTTCCGAAGCAAATAACTTTGCCATGGCCGCTTCTTTAGAAAAACGTTCGCCCTTATCTTTTGTGTATGCTGCGTTATAGACCAAATAACGTGCTGCTTCAATTCTTGTTGCCATATCTGCAATCATCCATTGAATGGCTTGGAATTGCGCAATAGGCCTGCCAAATTGTTGTCGTTGTTTTGCGTATTCAATACTTTCTTCAAGGGCAGCCTGTGCAATACCTACAGCTTGTGCTGCGATGCCAATTCTTCCACCATCGAGTGTTGCTAATGCTATTTTAAATCCTTCCCCTTCTTTTCCCAGCAGATTCTCTTTGGGAACTTTCATGTTTTCGAAGATTAACTCAGTGACATGATTTGCATTGATGCCCATTTTATCAAAGAGGCTTCCAACTTTAAACCCTGGCGTTTCTTTTTCAACAATAAACGCACTGATTCCTTTTGATCCTGCGCTTTTGTCCGTAACCGCAAAGACAATAAAGATGCCTGCTTTGTCCCCGCTTGTTATAAAACATTTGTCTCCATTTATGACATAGTGGTCTCCCTTGAGATCTGCCTTAGTTTGCATGGCGCCCAAATCTGATCCTGCGTTCGGCTCGGTTCCTGCAAAGGCACCAATTTTTTCACCCTTTGCTAGTAAAGGGAGATATTTCTTTTTTTGTTCATCAGTACCATGCTTCATTATTGGATATGACACCAATGAGTTATGAACTGAAGTAATCACACCGGTTGATGCACATTTTCTTGATATTTCTTCAATGATTGTCACATAGCTAATGATATCAAGACCTGCTCCACCGTACTCAGTGGGAATGATTATTCCTAAAAGGCCGAGCTCTGCCATTTTTTTAAGGATCTTTGTAGGATACTCTCCCGTCTTGTCAAGATCTGCAGCAACAGGTGCAATCTCTTTCTCAGCGAATTCTCGTACCATCTTTCGGATCATTTTTTGTTGTTCATTTAATTCTAATTTCATGGGGGTGGGAATAAAATTAGGAAACATAAAGGTTTCTATCTAGGGGAAAAGAAAGACATATAATGACCTAGCTAATTTAAGGACGGGGTGACTTCGGTGGAAAAAAGATACATCCATGTGTATACGGGACCTGGCAAAGGAAAAACGACCGCAGCTCTTGGTTTGGGTGTTCGCGCTGTAGGCGCAGGGCTTAACGTGTATATGATTCAGTTCATGAAAGGAAGACGGTACTGTGAAATCAACACCGTTGAGAACATTCCTCACTTTACCATTGTCCAATATGGTCGTGATGAATTTGTTTCAAAAGAGCGACCTGAACAGATTGATATCGATCTTGCGCAAAAGGGCTTTGCGCATGCTAGGGAGATAGTAGCAAGTAACAAGTACGACATGGTCATTCTTGATGAGATTAATGTTGCTGTTGATTACCATTTAATTTCGTTGGAAGACGTTTTGAACTTATTAGCAGATAAACCAGACTCTCTCGAACTGATATTAACGGGTCGATATGCTCATCCAGAAATAACAAAAGTTGCAGATGTTGTGACCGAAATGCTAGAAATCAAACACCCCTATCAGCAGGGAGTGTTGGCCAGAAAAGGTATCGATTGCTAGAGGGGAAAAAGAACACATGTATGAGAAAAAAACACTGGATTCAATCAAGCGGAAACGAGCCGAGTGGGAAAAAAAGTGTTATGGTGTTGCAGTAAACCAACATCCAGAACGTAAAAAAAAGTTTGAAAACTTGTCAGCCGTCAAGATAAAGAATCTTTACGATCCTGAAAATATTGCCCATCTTGATTACGAACGCGACATGGGTTTCCCTGGCGCGTATCCTTTTCTTCGTGGGGTGTACCCAACCATGCATCGCGGCCGCTTATGGACCATGCGTCAATTTTCTGGTTTTGGGAGTGCTGAGGAGACTAACGAACGGTACAAGTATCTTTTAGATCACGGGGAAACAGGCCTTTCTGTAGCATTTGATTATCCTACATTATATGGCTATGATACTGACCAGCCCCTTGCCCGTGGCGAGTTTGGAAAGTGTGGTGTTGCAATCTCTTCGTTAAAAGACATGGAGATATTGTTTAGTGACATTCCCATTGACAAAGTCACCACTTCGATGACGATTAATGGCCCTGCGGCGGTGGTGTGGGCGTTTTATGTTGCCAATGCTGAAAATCGTGGTATTCGTAAAGAGGTTATTGGTGGAACCATCCAGAACGATATTTTAAAGGAATATATTGCACAGAAATCATGGATTTTTCCACCAGAACCTTCGATGCGTTTAATTGTTGACACTTTTGAATATGGATACAAGCATGTGCCTCGATGGAACACGATTAGTATCAGTGGATATCACATCCGAGAGGCAGGTTCTACAGCCATTCAGGAATTAGCGTTTACGTTGGGCGACGGACTCGAATACGTACGCTGGGCAGAGAAACGAGGTCTTTGCATCGATGATTTTGCGCCACGGTTAAGCTTCTTTTTCAATGCGCATAATGACTTCTTTGAAGAGATTGCAAAGTATCGTGCTGCCAGAAGAATCTGGGCCAAAGAAATGAAAAAATTAGGAGCAAAAAAAGACCGTTCACTGTTGATGCGTTTTCATACCCAAACGGCAGGATGTAGTTTGACGGCTCAACAACCAGAAATTAATATCGTCCGAGTGACCATGCAAGCGCTTGCTGCCGTTCTTGGCGGTACACAATCATTGCATACTAATTCGATGGATGAGGCACTTGCACTACCTTCTGAAAAGGCGGTACGTATTGCACTGAGAACACAGCAAATTATCGCAGAGGAATCGGGCGTCACTGATACCATCGATCCACTTGGCGGCTCATACTATATTGAGTGGCTCACTGACAAAATGGAAGAAGAAACTTACCGATATTTTGATAGAGTTGAGAAACTTGGCGGTGTCATTCCGGCCATTGAAAAAGGCTTTTTCCAACGAGAAATTGCGGAAGCTTCCTATAAATATCAAAAAGAAATTGATGAGAAACGACGAATTGTTGTTGGTGTGAATGAGTATGCATTAGATGAACCCATTGACATTCCGTTGTTGAAAATAGATGAAAAAGGAGAAGAACGACAGATTGCTCGTTTGAAAGCGTTACGAAAAGATAGAAACAATCAGAACGTTGAGAGACATCTTAAGGCTCTTCGGAAAGCCGCCCAAGGGGATGATAATTTGATGCCATATATTCTCGACTGTGTGCATAGTTATGCAACACTGGGTGAAACCTGTCAGGTCCTGCGTGATATCTTTGGTGAATATGAAGAACCTGCGATTTATTGAATGAGGAAAAGAGTATGACACGAAAAATTAGGGTATTAGTTGCAAAGCCAGGATTAGATGGTCACGATCGTGGTGCAAAGATTGTTGCTCGTGCGCTACGTGATGCAGGGATGGAAGTGATTTATACCGGCTTACATCAGACTGCTGAGATGGTGGTAGATACCGCAATGCAAGAGGATGTTGATGTTGTTGGGTTAAGTTTACTCTCCGGTGCCCACATGACGTTGTTTATTGACGTTGCAAAACTCCTGAAGAAAAAAGGGATGGAGGATGTCTTACTCATTGGAGGCGGCATCATTCCTGAAGATGATGTTCCTACGTTGAAAAAAGCAGGCATTGCCGGAGTCTTTGGGCCGGGTACTCCATGTGAATACATTGTTGAGTTTATCCAGAAGAATGTGAAACAATGAATGCACTTGCGTCTCAAGTTTTAAAAGGGGATCAGCGCTCGATTGCACGGCTGATTACTCTTGCGGAAAATAGTGATATTCTTGCCTCTCAAGCAATGAAGGATATCCATCCACATACTGGTCATGCACACGTTATTGGTATTACAGGGGTGATGGGTAGTGGAAAGAGCACGCTTATTGCCGAGCTTACTTCAGAATATCGTAAAAAGGGATTGCAAGTAGGAATTATTGCTATTGATCCCACAAGTCCCTTTAGCGGAGGTGCCTTGCTTGGCGATCGTATTCGTATGATGGAACTCGCCACCGATGATGGTGTTTTTATTCGTAGTATGGGAACTCGAGGAATGTTGGGAGGGCTAACAAGTGCTGTCTACGATGTGGTTGAAATTTTAGATGCGTCTGGCAAAGACGTCGTGTTTGTTGAAACGGTAGGTGTAGGGCAGGCGGAGGTCGATGTCGTTAAAATTGCAGATACCACGCTTGTTGTTTTGGTTCCTGGACTTGGTGATGCTATTCAAACCATCAAGGCAGGAGTGATGGAGATTGCCGATATTTATGTTGTCAATAAGGCAGATCGTCCAGGTGTCGAGCAAACCGAAGCAGAACTTCAAAGTTTGGTAGATATCTCTTGTAGTGGTAAGGATCGACAAATACCCATTATCAAGACAGCAGCAAAAGAACACCAGGGCATTATTGAACTGGTGAATGAAATGGAGAGGCATCAAAAATATCTTAAAAAAAGTCGACTATTCGATACTCAACGAAGAAAACGCTATGAAGCAGAACTGGTTGAAATCATTCGAAAACGACTGATGAATTTTATTTTTGATGAATCAACCTTTAAAGAAAAGGTCGAGATATTAATTGATCAAATCTCAAAGAAGGAATTAGATCCTTATACAGCTGCTGATGAAATTTTAGGTAAAATTATAAAATAAAAGAAGGGAACGAAGATTTTATTTCCCTTTAAAATTCGGCTTACGTTTGTCTAAAAATGCAGCCATTCCTTCTTTTTGGTCTTCTGTTCGAAAACTTTTGGAAAAATATTCTATTTCCAATGAACATGCCTTAGGTAAATCGACATCCATTCCTTTATTGACCAGTGCTTTAATAAAATCTGTTTGTACAGATGATTTACTTGTAATGTTGTTTGCCAGCTTCTGTGCTTCTTCCATGATTTTATCATCTGGCACAACCCTGTTTGCTAGTCCGATGCGATGCGCTTCGTTAGCGTCAATATTGTCACCAGTTAGCAGCAGTTCTTTTGCCTTCATGCGGCCAACAAGTCTTGGCAATCGTTGGGTTCCACCAAAACCAGGATGAATCCCAAGGTTAATTTCAGGCTGCCCGATTTTCGCACTGTTTGCAACAATACAAATGTCACAAGCCATCATTACTTCACATCCCCCACCAAGTGCATAGCCATTGACTGCTGCGATAAATGGTAATCGTGATTTCTCGATGTTCATCAGCAGGTTGTGCCCCAGCTCTGCGAATGTTTTTGCTTCTGCAGGTGTCATCTCTTTCATCTGTTTGATGTCCGCTCCTGCAATAAACGCTTTCCCTTCACCGGTAAGAATCACGACTTTGATGCTGTCATCGTTCTCTAATTCTTTGACTGCTTCTGTCAACTCTATGATTGTTTCTTTGTTCAATGCATTCAGCATGGCAGGTCGGTTTATTTTTATCGTTCCGATGCCATCCTTTTTTTCAATAAGTATGTTGGAGTATTTCATATACTGTTCACCCGTCATATTCATAAAATCCCTTTCCGGTTTTTCTTCCTAGGTGACCTGCCTGTACCATCTTTTTGAGCAAGGGGCACGGTCGATACTTTGAGTCATTAAATCCTTCATACAGCACCTGCATAATATTGAGAACCACATCAAGTCCAATCAGATCCGCAAGAGCAAGCGGACCCATGGGGTGATTCATCCCCAGTTTCATGACATTGTCAATATTTTCAGGAGTGCCGATGCCTTCCATATAACAATAGATTGCCTCGTTGATCATGGGCATGAGTAATCTGTTGGACACAAATCCTGGGCCATCGTTTACCTCGACAGGTATTTTGCCCATCTTCTCAGAAAGATCATAGATAATCCTGGTTGTTGCATCATCAGTTCGGAGACCACGAATTACCTCCACAAGCTTCATCAAAGGCACAGGATTCATAAAATGCATACCAATAAATTGTTCAGGACGGCTTGTTGCAGATGCAAGATCGGTAATGGGAATTGTACTCGTGTTTGATGCAAGAATACACTCTTTTTTACAAAGCGCGTCCAGCTGCTTGAATAGCTCCTTTTTGACCTGCACATTTTCAAAAATCGCTTCAATGACAAGATCAGCATCTTTCATATCTGCAAGCTTTGTTGTACCAGAAAGATTAACCATAATCTTTTTTTTGTCAGCTTCAGTCATTCTTCCTTTTTCTATACTCTTGTTTAAGAACTTGTCAATTTTTCCAATTCCTTTCTTCACAAATTCATCTTTGATGTCTTGGAGCACGACCGTAAAACCAGCTTGGGCAGCAACTAACGCAATGCCATGCCCCATCTGGCCAGCACCAATGACCCCTATTTTTTTAACCGTCATTTTTTCACCTCTCAATAATCATTTGTACTGCGTTTCCTCCACCAAGACAAATGGTAGCCAAACCGCGATGTTTCTTATACCGCTTCATTGCATGCATCAGAGTTATTAATATCCGCGAACCACTGGATCCAATTGGATGGCCAATAGCAACAGCCCCGCCATGTACATTGAACTTTTCTTTGGGGATATTAAATTCTTTCATCACTGCAGCAGAGGCAGATGAAAACGCTTCGTTATGTTCGACTAAATCGATATCGTCCATGGACAGCTTGTTATCTTTTAAGATGGCTTTGATTCCAGGAAGTGGCGCCCCCATCACATAAGCAGGCTCAACACCGCTGGTATTGTATGCCTTGACAGCAGCAAGCGGTTCGACACCAATATCGTCTGCTTTTTCTTTGCTCATGACTACCACAGCAGATGATCCATCAGTAATTTGCGAGGCATTACCTGCGGTTACCACGCCATCTTTTCTAAAGAATGGTGGCAATTTTGCCATCTTTTCGAGTGTTGTATTGGCACGAATGCCTTCGTCTTTATCGAAGACGATCGACTCTCCTTTCTTTTGTGGAATCTCGACAGGCATGATTTCATCTTTGAATTTTCCTTCCTTCGTTGCTTTTGCTGCTTTCTGATGACTCCACAAAGCAAATTTATCACAATCCTCTCGAGATATGTTATGTTTTTCAGCAACAACTTCACCAGTATTACCCATGTGAAAATCATTGTATACATCCCAAAGACCATCACGCACCATTAAATCAACAACTTCACCGTTAAACATTCTATAGCCGTACCGTGCTTTTGGTAACGAATACGGGCAATTGCTCATGCTTTCCATACCACCAGCAACAATGATGTCCGCATCTTCACATTTAATTGCCTGAGCCGCTAAGACAACTGCTTTCAGACTAGACCCACAAACTTTGTCAATGTGAAATGCGCCAACTTCATAGGGAATGCCCGCTTCGATCGCTGCTTGACGGGCAACATTCTGACCAAGGCCTGCAGGAACAACGTTGCCCATGATAACCTCATCAACATCGTTTGGGGTAATACCCGCTCTCTTTACTACTTCTTTAATGACGATTCCACCAAGCTGTGGTGCTGAAAAACCTTTAAGCGCACCGGCAAATTTTCCTTGTGCTGTTCGCACACCTGATACAATTACAACTTCTTTCATGTATTAATTGCCTCCTCCAAACAAGAATTGTAGACCTGGCAATCAGATGCGAATTTAAAACGTTTTCCAAATATTATTTGACAAAAACATGTAGTGCGGTCAATCCCCCAAGCTTTGCTTCTACTTTATCACCAGTAGCAAGCTCACCAACACCTTCTGGTGTTCCCGTCATAATAAGGTCTCCTGCCTCTAGGGTCATAATCGAGGAAATAAATGCGATAATTTCTTCCACTGAAAATATCATTTGACTCGTATTTGCTTGTTGACGCAATGTTCCATTGACACTCAGTGATAATTCAAGATTGTTTGGATCGATTGTCTTGTTTTTGAGTAGCACGTCACTAATAGGTGCAAAGGTATCGAATCCTTTTGCGATTCCCCAGGGCCAACCATTTTTCTTTGCTTCCGCCTGGATGTCTCTTGCAGTGATGTCCAATGCAAGTAGATATCCCATTACATAATCCAACACTTCTTCTTTTGATATGTTTTTACATTTTTTCCCTATGACAACTCCCAGCTCGACTTCATGATGCAAGCATTTCGATTTTTGAGGAATAATGATGGCTTCTCCATCAAAAATCACTGCACTAGCCGGTTTAAGAAAAAGTAGCGGGTCTTTTGGTACCTCGCTCTTCATCTCTTTGGCATGCTTTTTGTACGTCCGTGCCAAACAGATAATTTTTCCTATTGCAACTGGGTCTTGTGTAGCATCGTCCATACGATACTGGGGCATGTCTTCTGCATGGGTTGTGTTCATTTAAAGATTTCACTTTAGATTTTTACAATAAGGTTCTTTAATAATTTGTTGTTACCGTGGTTGGGGAGTTTATGAAGTTTGTACCCAATGCCACTATCAAAGATGCAATATTACAGGAGATTGGTCAAAAACATATTGACGAATTATTTGTCGACATCCCAGAAAAACTCAAAGTAAAAAAACTTGACCTTTCTGAAGGGCTGTCTCAGCAAGAAGTTGACCGCCGCCTTAGGTGCATTGCACAGAAGAACCTCTCGTGCCATGAACTGCTCAATTTTCTTGGAGGTGGAGTGAAACCCCATTATCTGCCACCGGCTGTAAAGGCAATTACCTCTCGTGCAGAGCTTTACACAGCATATACACCCTATCAATCAGAAGCAAGTCAGGGATTTCTGCAGGCTATGTTTGAATATCAAAGCATGATTGCTGAACTCGCTGGCATGGACATTGCCAATGCATCACTTTATGATGGGGCAACTGCGGTGGGCGAAGCAGCCCTTATGAGTGCCCGCGTCACTCGCAAAAAAACATTCATAGTTGCAAGAAATGTATCTTGGGAAAAAAGATCGATCCTCAAGAATTACACAAAAGGGGCAGGAATGGAGATCAGAGAGGCCCCCTATGACAAAAAAACAGGAACGATTGATATCAAACACCTCAAAGAACTGATAGATAGTACGACTGCAGGCATTTATTGCGAAAATCCGAATTTTTTTGGCGTGTTTGAAGAACAAGTTCACATCCTCAGTGAAGGTGCTCATGATGCTGAAGCACTGTTTGTTGTTGGTGCCGATCCTCTATCGCTCGGTGTTATAAAAAGTCCTGGCGAGTACGGTGCTGATATTGTCATCGGAGAGGGAAGATCACTTGGTAATCCTATGGATTTTGGCGGCTCAACATTGGGTATTTTTGCATGTAAACAAGACTTTTTACGACAAATGCCTGGTCGCGTTATTGGTATGACCAAAGATATTGATGGTAACCGTGGCTTTTGTATGACGTTACAGACCCGAGAGCAACACATCCGTCGGGGAAGAGCAACTAGCAATATTTGTACAAACGAGGGGCTATGTGCGCTTGCCGCTGTTGCATATCTTTCATGGCTTGGAGGCCAAGGGTTGGAAGCTATTGGGCGACAAAATATTGAACGCGGACAAACTCTTCTTAATGCATTAACTTCCATTGATGGATTTACACAACGGTTTTCTGGGACTCATTTCAATGAATGTGTGGTGCAGTGCTCCTCTGATGGTAAAGAGATTAATAAAAACCTATTGCAGCACGGCGTTCACGGTGGTTTGCCACTTAATAGGTGGTATCCCGAATTAAAGAACTGTCTGCTTTTTGGCATTTCAGAGATTTACAGTAATGAAGACATCGACAAACTTCAGCATGCTTTGAGGGAGGTAGCCCATGTATAGATCTGCAGTGTATGATGAGCCTCTTCTCAACGAATTGGCAAGCGTTCGCACTCATGGTTTGTCAGTAGTACCTGGGTTGCCTAAAACCCTGCAGCGGAAAAAACCGCTTGAATTGCCGAATCTTGATGAAACGCAGGTAGTACGTCATTTCCATCGGCTCAGTCAGATGAACTACGGAGTGGATACCGGCATGTATCCTCTTGGTTCCTGTACCATGAAATATAATCCTAAAATCTGTGAGGCAATTGCTGCATGGGAACCATTTTCCTGCACAAATCCCCATCAAGACGTATCAACGGTGCAGGGAAATTTGCAGATTATGTTTGAATTAGAGTGCATGTTGTGCGAAATCACAGGAATGGATTATTTTTGTCTGCAACCTGCTGCTGGCGCGCAGGGGGAATTTTTAGGCCTTTTGCTTGCTCGTGCGTATCACGAAAACAACAATGACGACAAACGAACTGAGGTAATATTACCTGATACGGCACATGGCACTAATCCTGCAAGTGCATCGATGGCAGGATATGCCGTTACCGAAATTCCATCAAATGAACAAGGCACCGTCGATTTAGCGATGCTTGAAAAAGCCCTTTCTGAGAAAACTGCATGTTTTATGTTGACCAATCCTAATACCTTAGGTATTTTTGAGTCAGATATTCTCGAGATCCAAAAGATGGTACATAAAGCTGGTGCCCTTCTCTATTATGATGGAGCAAACATGAATGCCATTATGGGGAAAACACGACCGGGAGATATGGGGTTTGATATTGTCCATCTTAATCTGCATAAAACGTTTGCCACTCCTCATGGTGGCGGTGGCCCTGGTAGCGGACCTGTTGGTGTGAAGATAAAGCTTGAAAAATTCCTTCCAGTGCCTCGAATTGGCAAAACACGAGATGGCAAATACATTTTTGATTATGATGCACCTCAGTCAATTGGAAAAATTAAAGCACACTACGGCAACTTCTCCGTGCTCTTAAAGGCGTACATCTATGTCCTTCTTATGGGGAGAAATGGGTTGAAAGAAACCTCTGAAATTGCCGTATTAAACGCCAATTATATGAAGGAAAAGCTTCTCAAATCCGGTAAATACACCATGCCGTATAAAGAATTGAGAAAACACGAATTTGTCATAAGTTGTGAATCATTAAAGCAAGAGAAAGACGTCAGAGCAATGGATGTTGCCAAACGACTACTCGATCATGGCCTTCATCCACCAACTGTTTATTTCCCACTTATTGTGAAAGAAGCATTGATGATTGAACCTACTGAATCTGAATCAAAACAGGATTTGGACACGTATGTAGATAGACTTATCAAAATTGCAGATGAACCCGCCGAAGTTGTTAAACAATCCCCGGTACAGACTCCAGTCAAGCGACTGGATGAGGTAGGTGCAACAAAAACCCCACTTCTCACTTGGAAAATGATCTAATCTTCTGGTTTTTCCATTAACGACAACACAAAACCGATTATCCCTGGCAGTACAAAGACAATGGTGATGGCATAGATGCCAGTGTCATACCATACATCATGGGTCATTCCCCAATACAAATAAATGCCAATACCTGCGATAAGGAACAACAGCGAAAGTATGGTATAACTGTTTATGTTTTTGAGATTTAATTTCAGCATGTTTCCACCGTTCTTTTTTGTTAAGATGAAGTGGGAGCACTGGGATTTGAACCCAGATCGGCGGGTCTCTTCTTAGGTCATCGCTCCAGTTATTCATCACCGTTCAGATGACCCTCTTGTAATCATTCCTAACTGGAGCCCACAATGATGCCGGGTTACACCATGCTCCCAGTGATTAC
>JAFGDG010000013.1 GCA_016932245.1 Thermoplasmatota archaeon | reverse complement strand
TAGCTATTTGTTTGGCTCCATTCTCACTATTAATCAAACTGATCTTCTTATTGTATCACTTCTTGGTGTTGCATCGATTTGTTTCTTCGGAATTTTTTACAAGGAATTACTTGCGATAACGTTTGATGAAGAGTCAGCAAAAATCACAGGGATACCAGTGAATTTTTTCTCATTGGGTTTTAATCTTCTCGTTGCATCCACTATTGCTCTTTCCATTAAAGTCATTGGAATAATCCTCGTGGTTGCCTTGATGGTTTTACCAGGACTAGCTGCATTACAACTAAAACGATCATTTAAGGGAACAATGATTGCAACAGTTGGTTTTTCAATAATGAGTGTTGTTATCGGTATTTTTCTTTCTGCGATCTATAATGTTGCTACAAGTGGTGTTATTGTGTTTACATCAGCCGGTATTTTTTTACTAACTGTTGCATATCAGAAACTCATGTGATGAACGAAACTGTCACATTATTTTTACTTGAGGGCTTTCTAGCTATACACCATGAGCCCTCCAGCGGCTTCTGAAACTTTTTTTCTCCTGTAAAACACCCTCTTTTTTTCAATCCCGCAGACGGCGCTTATTGTATAGATTAAAAGCCGCTTTCACAATAAAAAATCTCTAGTATGTATCATGGTTTTATGTTCCCCACTCCGGAGATTCAAACCGCCAACTGACAACATCATTATCTTTCAAGTAATAATTACTACATCCCGTATTCGCATACTCGCCGTTGACATAATACTGCCAGTAACTTCCCTCCGCCCCATTTTTAATACCATTGATTTCTTCAACAAACAATGACTTATACCCTTGCCAATAATTTGATTTCACAGAAAAATCATAATGATCTGCACACTCAAACAAGAAACTTGCAACAGTCATATTCATCGTTGTGACATTTCGATACACAACATTCCATCCGGGTGCGATGATCTCCATGCTAGCGTTGTGTATCGTTTCCCCTAAAGCACCTTGTTCCTTTACAGAGGTGGAGACGCAACCTGTCAGAGAAACAAGGACTAATAGAAAAACGACGACACCAACAGGAACTCCACGTCTCCAAATTTCACGGGTGGATCTATTTGAAGCAGCCCTTGGTTGCTTAGTAGAGAAATATGAAATCGCCGGGAGTCCAACACAAACAAACGTTACAACCCCTGAGATCAGATGATATATCATAAATGGAACACCAAGAACATAGACGGTCGCCAATGAATCTCCAGTATGCGGATACATGAGATACCACCATCCGAAATTCGTCCACACATCATATAAGAATACAAGCAACGCCCCCGTCCCAGCTATGCAGAAAACAGAAGAAATTTTGATCGAAGAAACATACGGTTTAACCGTTCTGCCTATCGACATCCCTCCAAGTGCCACGAGCGTAAAACCAGAGTAGGTGAACATTACAATCTGGTTCATTTTCTCCCCAACAAATATCAGATTACCAATGAGAATGTCACTGCAAACCATCGCAACAAGAGGAATAAACAACGCAACCCGGACATCAAGAAGCATCATCCCAATGAAGGCCGCGACAGTAACCACCTCGAAATTAGGGAACGGCTGCAGCCCTATTGAGACCAAGAGGTATCTTCCAAGAGCTGCAAAGAGCACAAGCGCACAAAAAAATAGAAAGTGTTGCACTATTTTTTTCATATGATCTCTCCGAAGCCTCACCTATGAAAAAAGGGAAAACAATTGAAAACCACCATCTCTCTAACGTCACTGTCATATAACCTCAGAAGTGCATGATCGGTAAATGTGTATCCGATGACCTGGACCGTCATCTTCTTTCCAAAAGCTCGTTGGTTTAACTGCCAGGAAAACGGTGGTTCGTTATCGGTGAAACGCAGCTCACCGTTTACATAAAACTCGACTTTCTGTATTGACTCTGCTCCATTGACCTCAATGTCGATTTGTCCGATGATCACAATAGTTTTACTTGGCAATTTTGTTTTATGGTTCCACAGATATACCGCACCATTTTCAGGTTTCACAATCTCGATTGATTTTTTCACCTGAACTGCTATTTTCTCAGAGCGCACGTATCCGTTTTTTTCCGCATAAATCATATAATTCCCTGGGGTTGTAATCGTCAGGGTGACATTGCCGTTTTCATCAGTCAGATAACTCGTTGAACCGACGAACACCAAAGCATTCATCACCGGAGCATTTGTTTCATTTTGTACCTGCACATGGATTTCCTCTGATACATTCACCGTCACTTTATCGATCGCAATCAGTAATGCATGTGCCGTCCAGTTCTCCAGGTAACCAAAAAGAATTTCTTTGTTATCTTCTGTTAATTCGTAGTGGCCAGCGTCAACCATCGGGAGCGTAAAGTCAACCCAGTAATGCCACCAGTTCGAATCACCGTTAATTGTTTTCACATAGAACGCCTGCCAGCTGGGGTAATATATAACATAGTAGGAGAACTGTCCTGCATCTGCTGCTTCATCAAGCGCACCGAGAACACTCGGATACGGGATCGTATAGGTTTCCATATGTCCAGAGCTTTCATTAAACGCGGTGATGGTTGATTCACTCACGTTGACAACACCATTCCAGACAGTGTTATTCTTTCCTTCGATTCGAATCATCCCGGTCCATACACCGGCAGGATCATGCGTGTCACCGCCATCATCTCCATTGTCGGATTCATAGATGGTGACAGGATATGGTTTTCCAAGCAACGCAGGGATGATGTACGATGTCATCCATTCAGAGTTCATGTTTTGGCCAGTGGCCCAATTAAAACCACCATCGGATCGTTGTAAACTAAGGAGAAAATCAACAGGTGATTCTCCGTTATTTAGCCAGGTTGGGCTTGCTGGATTCTCACCTGCAGCGACTAAGGCTTCTATCGCCCAAGACGTGGAGGCAGCGTTTGCAGTCCCCCAGGATTCAAACCCGCCGTTTCCCGCTTGTTTTGTTTTCAAAAACGATATTGCGTTGGTTATCGACGTTGACTGTGGATGTTCTCCCGCTGCAATCATCGCCATCACTGCTCCTGATGTCGCATCAACATCACCCCAACCACCATTGCTTTGTTGTTGCGAGAGAATATGCCTTCTCAGCTGCTGTATCACTGATGTTTCAGTTTTGACACCACAGGATCTCAATGCCAATATCCCAAAAATGTCATCATAGAGACTCGTTGGGTTCCCTATTTGTATCCCATCATAAAAACCTTCTATTTTTGAGACAAAATCGATTCCTTCGAAATTTCTTGGATTTTCATTGCATGCACTGACCGCTAATGCATATCGTTCCCAATCAGTCGCTATGTTTCCATCAAGACGTTCAACATTGTTGTGTATATAATTGACTAAATTTCCCCACTTGTGGACGTCTTCGTTTGCTGAGGCAAGAGCCATCGTAGCCCATGATGTTACCGAAAAACCACCGATGCTTCCGTCACTGGTTTGCCTGTTTCGCAAATACTGCAACGCGTTCACCACGATATCATCAGTGGTCTGAAAAGGATACCCTCCATTTGGGTCTGCGCAGACCGGGTTTAACATGTTTATTGGAATGTTCACCAGCATTAGACCAATTATTACCAACATCGCTACAATTAGTTCTTTTCGCATATTGTCGACCTCTTGAGGGATTGCATCAGATAGAAAGATTTAAAGTTAACGAATTTGATAACGATTATTAGCAAAATGAGCAACAATAAAATTTTTAGAGCCTTAAGCTGCCAAAAACGAATGCAGATCATGAAGATACTTCTCAATAGGGAAATGCATCTATCAGCATTGGCAAAAGAGTTGGAAATCTCAGTCCCTGTTGTATCTAGACATGTAAAACTCCTTGAGTCGGCAGGGTTGATACAGAAGCGAATTGTTGGTAACGTCCATTTATTATCAGCAGCTGTAGAAAACTTAGAAGAAGCCCTGGAACCGTTTATCGAAGAATCAGTTGTTGAAATTCAAAAACATGGTAGCCTTTTCGATGCATTGAAACAGCTCCCTGGCGTTGATGTTCAAAAGGTCGGTAACAATCAATACATAACGTCCATCAATGGAGAAAAAGGGTATTATATCTATGAAGTGGATGGGAAACCTCCGGATATACCAATCAATGAGTATAAACCAAAAAAGAACGTCACGCTCCAGGTGAAAAAACTCGTTCCCGTCAACAAAAAGAAAATAGCAGTCAAGATTTCTTTATAACATGTGTATTAGAGTGATTTCGATGTTATAACCAGTTCGCCGTGTTTTATCCCTTTTAATGCTTTTATGGTGTCAGCGAGTTTTTGGATGTTTTGTGTTTTGCCGTTGAGCACTAATACTTCCAGGCAGGTGTTATGATCGATATGAATGTGTGTCGTGGTGAGTATTTCATGATGATGGTCATGCTGGATGTTAAGGAGTCGTTTTACCAGAGGGCCTGCATGGTGATCGTAGACCATTGTCAATGTTCCAATCACTTCAGCTGAAGAGGTTTTTACCTGTTCAACGATGAGATGTTCTCTGATGAGATCGCGAAGAGCTTCGGAACGATTGGTATACCCTTTCTTTTTCATCATACGATCAAATTTTTCGAGTAAATCAGGTTCTATCGAGACGCCAAATCGCGTTATTTTTTCCATGGTAGCACGTTCTATATGTATTTGTAGCACTAATTAATATTTTTTGTTACCGCAAGTCTTTTAAGGGTGTAATCGTTGTCGTGATACGAAATTAAAAAAGTTGTTACTGGAGGAGAAAAAAAATGTGGTTAATAACATCATTTATCGCGGCAGTTGCTGTCACGGCCATATGGATTTTTGCCCCCAAAAAATATCAATTAGGTTTTTTAGGTTTAATGCTTTGGGGATTATCGATTATGGTTCTTGTCGACCATATCTTAGGTTATGAAGGGGGAGCATTTGTAGAAATGGAAACCGATGGGCTTATTCCAAATGGAATTATACTAGGCATTACAATGTTGATACCTATATTTATTATATGGGAGATTTCATTAATACACGTTAAATTAAAAGGTAAATTAACATCGAGGTGATAAGAATATGGCATGTTTTATTGTGCCAATGTCATTGGCAATAGTGATAGGAATAATCCGGAAGAAAATACCAGCAAACCTACACATAAACTGGCTGATTATGTTGCTTGGTGGGGGTGTAGTCGCACTGGCGTTGGAACATATTGCACATGAAGAAGTTGTGCTGTACCCGCCTTTCCTGACTGCGATGAGTAGTCCAGCAGATACAGCTACTATGCTTTCTGAAATGGCTACTATAGGTACTTCGATGCTTATCGCATGTGTAGTTGTCTGGATTGCAATGGTAATATACGTCTCCAGAGCAGAAGACCTCAGATCAAAGCATCATCGGGTAACTGCCGAGTAAAAAGAAAAGATCACTCAACGCAATCATTGCTCATTACATCATCAATATGTTTATTTGCATAAACAAGATTACATAGCATGATAGAAGGATTTTAACCGTTTTTTCCTGCGGGCTTTCTAGTCATACACTGTAATCCTTCCATTGGTTTTAACTTTGAAATCTCATTATCAATAAAATATTTTTACCAGTAATAAATAGCTAATTAAAAATGACATTTTCGCAATTGTTTTATATGAGTTTTTACACTAGTTAGTGATGTCAAAGAGAAAATCTATATCTAAAGAAACCAAAGCACTCCTTAGACAGCAAGTATTGAACGGTAAATCAAAATCTCAAGTAGCTAGAGATCTTAGTATTACTTTTAGAACAGTATGGAATCATACGCAAGATATCCATACACAGAAAGTGATTTCAAAGGAATTGAAAGAAAAGGTTCGTAAAGAAGTTATAAGTGGAAAATCAAAATATCAAGCGGCAAAAGACTATAATCTTTCCAGATCTGCAGTATATAGATTTACAGAGGACATTAATGGTACATCAATTGGTTGGGCGGGGATTCGAGGGAAAACGCTTGATTTACTCCAAGAAATTGTGACAAAAGGCTATGCATATCCTCCTCGCGGATACGTCCAACAACGATATAGGACACTGCGAAAGTATTTTCCCACCATCAGAAGAATAACGATTTATGGTAGAACGATATTTTATCTTAAGGGAAAGGAGGATGAGGCGGCACGAGCGTTTCTGGATCGAGTGAATAAGAAGATTATTAGTTATCAGGAATTACGGCAGGTTACTGAGGTTTTTGGGACTGATTTGAATAAATCGGAGAAAGAAACCTTCCTTCGTAGAAAACGAAAGAAGATATCTCGAAAAATAAGGAGTTTACAGGATGCAAAAAAATCAGTTCTTAAGGAGGCTCAGACGAATTTTGATGATTTCCTTCGTAGATTTTTACCTTCGGAAGTACTGTTTCCCCATCAGGATAACTATTAAAACAATGGCGGGAATATCTTCTGCATGGCTGTGAAGATAAAG
>JAFGDG010000104.1 GCA_016932245.1 Thermoplasmatota archaeon | reverse complement strand
GATGGTGGGAGAAATTGATCTGTACGATCTGATGAAAGCAGCACTGCGACAGCGACCAGAATACATCTTAGTGGGTGAGATTCGTGGTCAGGAAGCCTACGTACTGTTCCAGGCAATGGCTACGGGTCATGCTACATATTCAACCGTGCATGCTGATTCGGCAAAATCACTGATTCATCGGTTAGAAGGAAAACCGATCGACATCCCGAGAGTGATGTTACAGTCGCTTGATGTGGTATCCATCCAAATTACTACAAGAGTGAAAGGAAAGCGTGTGAGGAGATGCAAACAAATCATCGAGATTATTGATATCGATCCAACTACCAAAGAGATTCTCACCAATGAAGCATTCCGGTGGGACCCTGTTGAAGATCGGTTTAGTTACACAGGTAAAAGCTATGTGTTAGAGGGAATCCGTGCTCGATGGGATATGTCAAAGGAAAGGATAACCCAGGAATTGCGACAACGAGCAGAAATACTTGAATGGATGAGGGAAACGAACATCAGATCATTTAAAGATGTCGCAAGAGCAATATCAAAATATACAGAAAATTCTGAGCAATTTCTCACCATGGTGCGAGAACACCCTAACAAAATAAAGGAAGAAGTAGCACAGGAACCTGAACCTGAAAAACACCAAAAGGAGGGGAAAGAAGATGCCACTCAATAGTTATCAAAAAATGTGTTACCGGCGACTTGGTGCCATCGCTGAAAATGTTGCTACCGATAAATTAAAGGAAGACTTAGAACGGGCCCATATAGAAATGAGGGCAGGCGCATATCTGTCTTGCGCGTGGATTAATACCCTTATCGGCACAACCATATCTACGCTTGTCTATCTTAATCTCATTCTCTTTATTCCCATGGAGTTGGGGCTCATCCTGCTCTTGGGACTTATTCCTGTTGTGGTCACCGCAGTGGTGTATCTGTACCACATAGTAATGCCTGGAAGTAAGGCAAAATCAAGAGGGAAAAAAATTGACATGCATCTTCCCTATGCACTCAATTTTATTTCGGCCATGTCTTCTGCAGGCATCACACCAACAGAGATATTTAAAAGTCTTTCAAAGCAAGACATCTATGGAGAAATTAGAGAAGAAGCATTATGGATTTACCGTGATGTCAGCCTTCTCGGCCGGGACATCATTTCAGCTATCAAAGCAAACATCAATCGAACACCATCCGAAAAGTTCAAAGAATTCCTACAAGGGGCAGTGGTAACGGTGCAGTCTGGCGGTGCCTTAAAGCCCTATTTTATGACTAAAGCAGACCAGTATATGCGAGAGAACAGGCTGGTGCAAAAGCAACAAATTGAAAGTCTAGGAATCATGGCAGAATGTTATGTCACCGCAGCGGTTGCTGGCGTTTTACTGATTATCATCATTATCCCGTTACTTACGATTATCTCTGGAGGCAACGATTTAAGCATTATGTTTGTTTTTTCAGGTCTGATTATCCCCTTGATTCACCTAGGCTTTGCCGTTGTACTCTCATCGATGTCTGCGAGGGTGTAAACATGCAAAATGAAAGAAAAAAACCAGGATTCATCAAAAATCTGATCTTTACCGGGCAGCTGACTCGATTTACCATCTATTTAGTGGCAGCCGTCCCCGCAATTATTTTTGTGGTATTGGCATTGCTTGTACAAGTAGGTGTCATTGGAGCCTTGACCCTTGGGCCCATTACCATCGGCACTCCTATTGATTTTATCCTTTTTGCTATGTTTCTTGGAACAGGAACCTATGGATTCTATGAGTATCTGAGATTGAGAAGAGTACGGAAAATTGACGGGCGGTTTCCCGATTTCGTACGCGATCTTGCCGAATCACGACGTGCAGGAATGACATTTACAAAAGCAATCATGTATTCTTCCCAAGGAAATTACGGAGTGCTGACAACCGAAATCAAGAAAATTGCACAGCAAATTTCTTGGGGCAGTGGCGTTGATGAAGCACTAGCATCCTTTGCCCGTCGAGTCAATACCAAATTAATCCGGCGTACTATTTCTCTTATTATCGAAGCAAGTCGAAGTGGCGGAAACGTTGCTGACGTATTGGATGCAGCTGCACGGGATGCACGAGAAATCAAACTCCTAGACACCGAGCGACGAGGGAATATGATGTCCTATGTGGCTGTTATTTATGTTGGCATGGGTGTTTTTTTGCTCATCATTGCCATCTTGTGCGGCAGTCTTATTCCAGCCATGACTGGAGAAGGGGCAGCAGAATTAGCCCTTGCCCATGGAGGTGGAGAGACGCTTGAAACAAACGATGTTGTGCCGGTATTTTTCTATGCAACACTTATACAAGGAGTGGGCATGGGAATTGTAACTGGCGTATTCGAAGAAGGAAAGATCACCTCAGGGGTAAAACATGTCTTTATCATGGTTGTGATAACGTGGGTGGTGTTCAAGTTTCTCGTTGGCATGTAGGAGATAAAAAAAGGATATTTTCTCATACATTTATATTTATTAGTGCATATCTTTATATAAGGAGGTGCTTTCCCCACCATAAGTATAAATATAAGGAATGATAAAATATATCATGTTACTGTTTAACAATAATTATATAAGAAAGTGATGGAGATAAGAGATTGTTATGACTATGAAAAATGATGCGCTTACGCCGGTTGTTTCGGCCATTGTCGCCTTACTTATTGTTACGTCTACCATGGCCTCGGTACTTTTATGGGGCGTACCGTATATTGAAAGTGTTGAAAATACGGCAAATCAAGAAAGCACCGACCGGCAATTTCTCTCAGCTGCAGAAGCAATTGACGACTTGGTAAATTCTAATCCTGGAGATAAAACCATTACTACGCTCGATTTACATGGCGGGTCACTTACGATGGATACTGACGAAAAGGAGAGGACGGTGCTGATGTATACCTTTAGCGATGAGTATGACTTTACCGTTAATTGGCCAGAGACGTGTTTCTTTGCAGGTACACAGGTCGCGATGGCAGATGGAACCTACAAATCTATCGAAGACATCACCAAAGGAGACCACGTCCTTTCCTATGATAAACAAACAGCAGAGCTGCAACCTGGCAAGGTCACTGCGGTATTTCATCATACACCTGAAGAAATGACGCCGTATTATGTCATTATTAACAACCAATTGCGCGTTACCCCTAATCATCTGTTTTACGCCAATGGGCAATGGATAGCTGCAGGAAATCTCAAGATAGGAGACCTTCTCTTTGACCGAGAGCGGGGAATGACCATTCCAGTATATGCACTGAAAAACGTATTTGCTAGAGAGACTAGTTTTGATCTGGAAATAGGCCAGTATCATACCTATTTTGTCTCGATGGGAACTACTATTGATGTACTGGTGCACAATGCTGGTGGGGGAGGAGGTGGCTCCTCTACAAATCCAGTTACCAGAGAGTGCCAGAGAGATGCGTATGTGTATAAACTTCTTCCAAATCAAAACTATAATGATGCTGAGTTGTGGATAGATTATAGGTTGACTAACACAAGACGGATGGTTTTGTGGTTTTGGATACAAGAACCAGGATTTATTCCAGAAGATGCATATATTATGTCTGCTGATTTAAAGATTAGATACTATAGTTACGATGGGAATCCTTCAAGTCGAATACACGAGTGTTGGGAATTATCTGCCAGTTGGGATGAAAACCAAGTGTGTTGGAATCGGCCTAAAGATGGCGAATCTGGTTGGGATGGTGGTTGGAACGCATGCCGAACTGACGTTGGTGTAATAGACACCATTCAAGTCGGAAGTTTGGGATGGAAAACATGGGATGTCACCGAGAGTGTACAAGCATTCGTGAATGATGATAGATGGGATTGCGGGTGGTTGATAGCAGATGAAACAGAACAGGCTGGTTTGAAAAAGATAGCAAAGTATCGTTCCAGTGAATCATCAGATAAGCCATACCTTTTGATTAGCTATGTAACAGACCCTGAATGTCAAACCAATCAACCAACGAATGTTGGCGAAACAAGCGTAACACTGAATGGGGAAGTCATTGATGACGGCAGAGAACCTGTTCAATATCGTTTTCGTGTCAACGGTGCATATTATTCATGGACGGGAAGCAAAGAAACAGGCGATACGTTTTCAAAGGTGTATAATACTGACCCAGGAAAATCTGGATGGTACGAGGCACATGTTCGGCATAGTTTTCGAACTGCTGTAGTTGATGTAGGGGAAAAAGTCTATTTTCTTACCAAACCTGCACCGCTTACCAATTTAGACGTTGACGTGGTTAACCCTGGAACAATGGGATTGAGCTGGACAAACGGCGAAGGAGGCGATGGTGCCTACATTGAATATGCTATTGGGTCTCAACCAAGCCCCTGGAATGTAGGATCAGGAACCCCTGTTGAGGAAGGGATTATTGACGGATATGTCTCTGGAGAAAGCTATATTCACAATGTTACCCCTGATACGACCTATTATTATAAAGTCTGGGCAGTTGCTGAAGACGGCGGATATCGATCAAATGGAAGTGATGCATTTCCTTTCGGAGACTCAGCAGTAGTTGGACCAAAAACGACTCCAAAGATTCCTACTGTTACGACACATGAAGCAACTGAAAATTTATCGACTACCGTCGTATTCAACGGAGTATTGTCAAATTTAGCGCCGAATAGCGATTACGATTACTGTAATGTAGGATTTGAATATGGACCGAATGATGGGTATGGGAGCTATATAGAATGCGATCAGGGAAATCCTCTGACAACAAATCAACCATTTTCAGCCTTTGTTGAAGAGCTTACTCCTGGGCAGACCTATCATTTCCGTACTGTTGGTGAAGTTGATGGGTATGAATTTTACGGCGAGGATGAGATAGTTAAGATGGATATCGATGGTATTTTTATTTTCTCTCCAGGAGAACGATACAAGTGGAGACGAGGAACAACGCAAACCATAACATGGGCATATGAACCAATACTGGGAGAGCATACGATCGATATCTTGTGGCAACGTGATGGGGAAGAGGAAACGATTACGCCTGTGGATGGCATCCCAATCGGCAACGAAGGAACGGGAAATCAAGGCATCTATAACTGGTCTATTCCTCTAAACCAAACGATCGGGTACCTCAATTACACCATTAAGATAATAAGTAAAGAGGATCCGGGAGTATATGAAATCAGTAAGCGATTCTCGATTATCGAATTACATGAAGGAATTGTATACAGTGATGAGATAGCTGATCCCGAGGGAGAATTAGGCCTTTCCATGCTCAAGGGCGCAGTCACTAAGGCGAATATCTATTGGCTCGACTATGGCGGAGAACTGGATCCACCGACCATTAGCGGTGCCGTTTGTATTGACTTAATCAATGGCACCTATTGGTTTGGCAGTATTTGGATTTTTGATTCTGATTCGATACTGTATGAATGGTTCTCAAGTCAAGGAATACATCAGAAAATTACTATAGAAAATGGTGGAATCATCAATGCCATTGGCGACGAGGGGCAGGTCTATTCATCCTCCCCAATATTTGCCGGAGATGGTTTCCTTTCAGTACATGTTGTTCAGATGATAGGATCTCAGGTTTCTGCAGGTGGTGGAAATCAATTTACCATAAAGATAAGTAATGATCTCCATATGAACCGAATCCGAGAGCAGGAACACATATACAATCTCAGAGTACAGTGTTACGGAGATAATGCTAACACATGGATAGCTTATTTCTCAGGCAAATACGACTTTGAATCGGAATCAACAAACACCTTATTCTATACACCATCATCATCCAAGATCTGGTTTGCCTTTGCCCATTCATCTGTACTCATAAACTTTAAGAACTGAGTACGTGTAAAAAAGAAATCCTAGCATTGTATCTGATTGCGACAGAGGGTTTAAATAAGGGGTAGAAAGTTACATGCGTTTGGAGATGGAAATGAACGATGCACATCGCTCTTGTTCTGCAGTAACCGAGACGCTAGCGCTCATTATTGTGATTATGATTGCAACATCTTCTATTAGTTTTATTATATTTTGGGGCGTTCCGTATATGGAGCAAGAAAAAGAATCAGTCATTGCAGAAAGTGCATTAATACAGTTTCGAACAATTAACGATCTTATTCAAGAGGTAAGTGGAAAAGGAGTAAACGGAAGCAGCATGATTGATTTTGTGGCAGAAAAGGGAAACATGTTCATCTCATCGACTGGAGAACGTTTCATTTTTTATTATTCGTTGTTCAACGGTTTTGATTTTAACGTGTCTGGGTTGGACAATGATGATGAGATTTTTTTTATTCGTGTCGAAGATGCAGAGCCTCCAATGTTTTGGGATGATTATTATCTGTATAGTGATGTATCCTATCTTAATGATGATAGTACTAGTGAGGATATCATCCCAATAAACAATGAAGTCATTAGAGAAATAGAATATACATATGAATGTCCCTACGCTCTAATCGAAGCGGTGAAAATTGATATTAAGGCTGTCGACCCTGGGGCTCCAGAGGACACTATACCCGTGGGCCGCATCTGGCTATTTGACCCCGGAAGCATATACTATGAATTGGTTGCCACAAAAGGATCATACCAGATGATTGCGGAAAATGGTGGTGTGATCTCTGTACAAAACCAACAACGCTATCTTGCATATGAACCAAACATCCGGAAAAATGGCGAGGTATTGTTTGTACCTCTTATCCAACTAACCTCAACAAGCGAGAACGTATTAGCAGGCGATTCTGCAGCAAGAACCTTTCTCATCAAATCGAATGGGACCTTTGTAAGAGAGAGTGGTGCCAGCGTAACCACCAGTTTTAAATGTGCAATTTATGGGGAGCATAGTAGCGCATGGAAAAATTATTTTATATCACAATATAAGTTTATCAAAGAAGATGGCGCAGATATTTTATACCATCGCGCCATTAAAACATTTATCCTCACTCATTCAACATGTGAAATTGCAATCGTAGGATGATAGTATGAGATCACTCTGGAAAAATAAAAAAGGCGTTTCAAACGTGTTAGGGTACCTGCTTTCGTTTAGCATCGCATCAATTGTGATGGTCAGTGCCGTGGTAATCACCACGGGCATTATCAATAACAGAACTGCAACGGTCGCAGAACTCCAAGCGCAAAGTATCGCCAATAAGGTCGCAGACGCACTGGTGGAAGCATTTGCCGTCGATCAATCGATGCCAGATGCAGATTATACAAAAACGCTTGATCTTCCTGTAGATATTGCAGGGAGAAGCTATTATGTCGAGGTCACAGACAAGGCAGTGTATGTCAATACGACGGATGGTTTAGTAAGCAAAAGTTCTCCAGCCTATGGTGCAGGGAAATCAAAAACAGGCGTCTCCGGCGAGAGGATCTACAGCGGGAGCAGAGCGATTAATATTTCGATTGAACGGTCAGATGTGGTCTATCAGTTTGATTTTGGGACAGGAAACAACACCAAACATTCACCGGTTGAAGCAGGCTATTATCTCGTGAGCAATACCTCGTCTGCATTCGCTGAATCGTTAGACCCGCCATGGTGGAACCAGGAGTATCCTTACCGCATTCCCATACAAGTAACAAACGAGATAGATCAAGATATTGACGAAGCAGTCATCAAAGTAACTCTCAGCCCTACCAATTTTAATTATGATCATGCCAATGTTACCAATACTTCGTCTTCAAGCGTAACATCAAACCTAGTCTTTGTCGACGATCATTTTAGCGTTATTGCCAGTATGGAGGTTACGCCGAAAACATGGTACATGTGGTGGTATTCGCGAGAGACAGACGATGTTGTTGATATTCACATCGGAGGGTTGTCAGAAGGGTACGACATAGCAGAGATCAATGTGGATACGGTGAGACTCAATAATCAACTTCCGTGGGATAGTTGGGATGGAACAACGTTCAGTTTTGATGCAAAAGCAGCGTTTATGTCACTTACGTCCAGCCGATTAGGAAAAAAATATACTCCCCCCACACCAGGAACATATACGATATCGCTTTCAGGACTGCTCAATGATGGAACTCCGTTCTCCGGTCGGAACGTAATTACTGTTGCTGACGGGGATCTTTTAGTGAGTAAGGAATTCAACGAACATACCCCTGGATGGGGTATTACGCGTTTTGATACCATTCAGACAGGGATTGCTGCTGCAAATACAGGAGACGTTATCTACGTATATGAGGGCACCTACAACGAAAATATTGTCATCAATAAACAGATACGTCTGTTCGGCGAAGATAAAGAGAGTACGATCATTGATGGTAGTGCAGGAAATGATGTGGTGACTATGACTACTAATGCAGATAAGTTTAAATTGGACTCGTTCACCATACGGGGTGGGAGTGGCACAGATGGTCGTGGTATTTTTATGGATTATGTCACAGGGTTTACTATTTCTAACTGCAACATTCATAGCAATAAAGGCAACGGCATACATATAAAAAGAGCAGATGATGGAAGTAGTAGCACCATTAAGAATTGCAATGTCTACTTCAACGGCAATGTCACAGAAGATGATGGTATTCGTTTGTGGAATGTTGATTATCTTTCCATTATAAACTGTACGTCTCATGATAATGGACCTGCTGCTGGAGAACATGACGCCGATGGTATTGCCTTAGAGCATTCTCATTACAACCTCATTAAAGATTGTCAATTTTATAACAACAATGACGATGGGATTAATTTGGTTATCTGGTCTAGCAATAATACGATCAACAATTGTACGTTATATGACAATTATGATGCAGGTATTGTCGTGAATAAAAAGAGTAACGATAACAAGGTTATGAACTGCGAAGTGTACGATTGTAAATACGGCGTTGCAATTACGACTGATTCCTATGTTTGTTCAGACAATGTGGTAACAAATTGTAACATACGCGATAACTCAATGGCAGGGGTTATCCTCCAGGGTGAGACAGCATCTAATTGTGTCCAGTATAACACCATCTCCCACTGCGAAATCTATAACAATGCTGCCGATGGCATCATTTTCTGGACTTACGCTAAGCATAATACCGTTGAATACTGCAATATTCATCACAATGCCTATGGAACAGAGGGTAACGGGGGTATCGAGATATACGGCGGAAATAATAACACCATTATCTATTGTGATGTCCATCACAACACCAATAGCGGAGCAGGAGCAGACGGTATCGGTCTTGTTGGTTCCCTATGGAACACCATAAAATACTGTACATTCCACCATAATGATTGGGGAGGGTGTGTCACTGCCTCAGGATTAAATAATCGTTTCGAATGGTGCCGATTCTATGAAAATGCCAATGATGGATTTTATACTGAAGGGGGGAGTAATACAAATGTTATAGAAAATTGTGATGTTTACGCGAATGGCCAAGATGGTATAAGCTTAAAAGCCGGTTGTGTCGCTAATTTTATTACTTCGTGTAATGTCTTTGATAATGTCGATGATGGCATCCAAATCCTTGGATCTTCTGAGAATCAAATCGGTTATAATAACATCTTTGGTAATGATCAAGCTGGCATCTACCTCGACAATGCTCCACTGTTTGATAATGTAATTTATCAAAACAATATCGAATATAACGATCTATACGAAGCATATGCTGATTCCATTGGCTTTCAATGGGACACAGGAATAGGGCACCCCTTATTGCCATGGGAAACTGGTAATTACTGGGGTGACTTTGATGTAGGGAACCATCACCTTGAGGTCGTAACCATTGGATTAGTAACCTATTATGACGTGTACGAAGTTTCACCATTAAGCGATGGTACGAAGGTCTATGATAGATACCCAGAAAACGACGCAAGACACGGGTCAACAGAACGGTTTTATCAACGGAATTTTATTCAAGTTGACGATGATGCCGATCCATCCTGGTATGATTATTATCATGTAGAGACCATAACCGAAGCGATATCGCATGTGACAACCGATGGAACAATCTACATCTATAACGGTATATATGACGAACAATGCACTATAAATAAGATGGGCATAACCATATTTGGAGAAAGTAGGGAAAATGTTATCATTGATGGTGAAGGGGCTAGAAACGGCATACAAATTGCTAGAGAAGACACGACAATCACCTCGTTGACGGTAAGGAACGGCAATCCGTGTGGCATATCGATAGCTGGTAAAGATGATGTTACCATCACAGACTGTGACATCACCTCAACTGGAAGTGCCCATTATGGCCTCTATATTTATGCTGGTTCAGAGCGTGCTCTCATCTCAGACTGCGACATCTCTACAACTGATAAAGGAAATGAATATGGCATATTTATTTGGAACACTGGTGGCTCTGGTCCTCAAGATAACGTAATCACAAACTGTAAAATCTACAACCATGGCGAACATGGCATCTTCCTCGATGAGATCGATGCGGCAGAGCCAAATGAGATCGCAGACTGTGAAATTTATGCAAATGGCGACTCTGGCATCTACTTTGATGACAATTCTGATAACAACAAGATTTTTAATTGTGAAATATACAACAATGACAATTACGGACTCATGTTAGACGGGCATTCTGATGCAAATGACATCGCGAACTGTACTTTCTATGATAACGGCATCTCTGGCATATACGTCAAATATTCACATGGCAACACCTTTACAAATTGTGAGTGTTACAACGATGGTGGAACGGATCAAGAGTACGGCGTCCGTCTCGAGGACGATGCGATCGGCAATGAGTTTACAGATTGTAAAATGTATCTAAATAACCAGCATGGCGTCTATATCTATGATAATTCGGATCTAAATGAGATTACAAATTGTGACATATACTCAAACGCTGATAATGGCATACATATCCAAAACAACGCCAACCAAAACAAAATTATAAATTGTCAGATATATGACAACGATAACTACGGTGTTTATATTTATGAGACGGCAGATGCAAACAGGATTCAAGGCTGTGATATCTACAATAACTACTATGGCACCTGCCTCGAATGGAATGCAGATGGAAACATCATTACAGGGAATATGCTTTCGAAAAACTGGTGCGGCATCTTCATAATTGATGATGCAGATGGGAACACCATCACAAACTGTGAAATCAGTGATAATAACTATGGCATTAACATCAACGATTCTACATGCAACTCTAATGAGATATATTACAATAATTTCAAAAATTGTACACCACGAGACGAGGGCACCAACCAATGGGATAGTGACGACTATCTCACAGGAGGAAACCACTGGGACGAGTATGACGAAGGATGGGAAGGCGCCTATGACTTTTATACGGGATTTGATCAAAATATCCTTGGAAGCGACGGCAAGGTCGACACGCCCTACAACATCTCCGGCAAGATTCCTGAAAACCAAGATCGATGGCCTCTGGGAGGAGGGCGGTATAACGTGCGGCCATACTATATCGATTATTGGAATCCATATGGTGAATCGATTATCTTGGTAAAAATGAACTTGAAAAATCAAAGAGAACATCCCCTTTATCTTTATTATGGGTATGATCAACCATTGACAGATATCCACAATCACACGATAGATGAGGTGTCTGCATTTTTTGATGATTTTGAAAATCCACCAGGACCTTCACCCCCATACAACATAGAAACCAACTGGGACCTCTCACCTACAAGTGGCGATATAAACAACAATATCACAGATGGCTGCCTTAAGTTGACCACAAAGGAATTTATCATGACCAAAGATTTTTCCATTTCACCCATTGCTGACCCAAGCGAAGGGCAGCCGCCATCCATAACAGCAAATGAGTCTTCATACAGTGTTGAAGCACGGATGAAAGTAAACGAGGGGCAGGGAAATATGATGGTGCTTGGGAACTATCTTTATGAAGAAACGACTTTCCCCTTCTTTTCCATAAGGGAACGAAGGCAATGGTATGTGATTTCAGCAAACAGCACCCCAAATACGAATCTAACAATCTACAAACGCAACTATTACAAGCCTTATTGGCTTCCTCCCTCCGACGATGATGCTTGGCTCTTAACAGAAGAACCAACAATTGACGTAACCGACTGGCTACGAATGAAAACATTCCTTTATACGGGAAAGATTTGGTACAAACCGGACACGGGAGACCCGCATAAAGACCACATTTCCCGCATAACTGCCTATCTATACCACTATGATACTTTTGCAGATGTGGGAGACATCTCCGGCATCGATACCTACTGGTACGAAACGGGAGCTGATGGAGAACCTGTCGAAAATGCCGTAGGAGAACCATACATGGAGGGAAAAATTGGTCTTGGCTGTGGCCTTATGTCATCAGAAGACGGAGAGTGTATTGTTGACTGGATACGGGTACTAAAAACCCCAGCGGTTCTACCAACAATCACAATTGGGTCACCAGAATCTGCCGAGTATGGGTGGGGAGATACCGACGGCATACAAGCAACAAACATTCTTACCTTTAATCCGTTCACACCAGGCCCTGTGCTTCGTGATTATAATTATGGATCAGGACAGGCAGTATTTAGGGTAAATTTGCCTGCTGACGACTATGTCATTACGATTACAAGAGGAAATTATAGTGGAACCTGCGACGCTATGAATGCCACCATCCCTGGAGGAACCTTGCGGTTTCCAGAATCGGGAAAAGGAGAGTATGAAACAAAATGGTTGCCTGTACACCACAGTGGTGGAGATCTAGATATTGTTTTTCATGAGGCTGCAGAAGGAAAGACGTGGCTCGTAAACGCAATTATCGTAGAACGAGGGGGAAAGGGCATTAGAGTAGGGTTGGAGTAATAACCATGATGGATAACAAAGCACAAATGATGGTATTGGAATCAGTCATCTTTGCCATTACCATCCTCGTTGCACTGGTATTTCTTTATCAACTATCACCCACATCAACAGTCAGTAGCATCTATACCGATACGTTAAAAGTAAAAGGAGACGACGCCCTACAAACCTTGTATAATGATGAAGTAAGCGATGTATTGCCAGAAGGTTTTCCAAAAAGTAAACTGATTTTTTATTTGATAACTGAGGACTACAACGCACTTATTCTATCGAATCTACAACATATGCTGCCGTCAAACACCGTATACAACATTTATGTTAGCAACGGCACAAAAACCGTATTTTGGTACAATTCATTGCTAAATGATGAGCCGGCAAAATTGTCAGAACCTGTTACCATCTCCCACATTACTGTTGCTATCCATCCTGACCTTTTAGATACGGGAAAATTTTCATTTGCTACAGGTAAACTAAGAACGCCAGCGTATTTCCAAGATTATGACGGATCATTATATGATGTGATATTGGAGATGTGCTACATATGAAGAGAACATATCATCCACGGGAAAATGCAAGTCAAATGATTATCCTCATGGGAATATTACTTGCATTGTCTATCTTTGTCATTTCATCGCTTGCGGCAGATATCATCAATCTTGATATTGCTATTTCAAATGAGCGGGCAACATCAACCGTATCAGAATTCAACTATGTGAAAGAATCCTTTGGAACCGCCTTGAATTATAACCTCCTTACAGACATCTCAAACAACGAGGAGGTGTTAACCTTTACAGGAACTATCAATGCTATCTCCGACGCATTCACTCAAACCAAGGACCAGTTTAGACTGGTAGAACTTACTTATGGGAATCTTTTGGATGCTACGCTCAACAGCTACTGGTATTCTCATCTAGAGAACGAAAATTATGTGTACTATGCTGATGTCTCGCTGACGTTCAATGACGGGAAAACCACCATCTCCGAAAATATCACATACTCGATCATCTGCCAGCCAGGATAATTACTATAAGGTAAATAGAAGAGAAATAGAAAAGTGATCATGCATGATAAGAAGAAATCTTAGTCAGAATCGTGAGGGCATATCCCCAGTATTAGAATCTCTTGTTGCCATCGGCATTTCAATTTCTTTACTTATTGTCTTTTTCGTTGCCGCAAACAGCATTTATAGTACCCATGACCGGCCAAAGGTTGATTTAGAAGCGAAAAGTATCGACATCATGGAGTTGTTGGTCAATTCACCAGGACAAGGGAGTGGCCATACTCCAGGATGGGAGAATGATATAGAAAATATAAGCATCATTGGTCTTGCAACATATCCCACCGTAGAATACGGCATATTTAATATCAGCGAAGAGGGTGACATCACCGTTGTTTCACGGGAACGAGTAAAAGACAGCCGCATAGGGATTGCTGAAAGTTGTTTTCTTGCTGGCACACAAGTCGTGATGGCAGATGAGTCATACAAAAATATCGAAGATATCGTTGTTGGTGATATGATAAAATCATATAATGAAGAAACAAAAACAATTACCGAAAGGGAAGTAAAAAATATCTATCACCATGCTGCTGAAGAAATGGGGGAATATTATCTAGTAATCAATGATTGTTTAAGACTCACACCCAATCATCGTGTCTACTCTGAGGGGTCATGGATTGATGCAGGAGGTTTACATATTGGTGACACGTTATCTTTCTCCTCAACGGCCATAGTAATCAACTCATTGGAACAAAGATATGAGCAAGTACCAACGTATGATTTAGGAATCGATACCGATCATTGTTATTTTGTAGCAATCGATAACAACAATGCTCTGGTTCATAATCTCATCCCGCCTACAGCTGATGCAAATGGACCCTACTACGGAAAACCAGGAGAACCAATTACGTTTGACGGAACCGGCAGTACAGAAGACCCTTGGGAACATGATCCTATTGTACAATATGATTGGGACTTTGGAGATGGACAAGGCCTTCAAGAAGATATAGGGGCAACGCCAACATGGACGTATGATGAACCAGGAGAGTACGAAGTAACACTCTGGGTAGAAGACTCTCGAGGAGATCGTTCCTTGACATCACCAGAATGGATGTTTCCAGATGCAACAACAACCGCAACGGTTGGCTATGCACCAGTCGCTCACTTTTCCTTTTTTGACAGTGATGGGCTTGGTTCAGGAACAGAGATACGGTTTGACGCATCAGATTCGGTACTTAATGCAGAAGAAGCAACCTTCGAATGGTGGTGGTATTGGGACACAAGCTGGGATGAAACCAGCCCTCCTGGAGCACCCAATGCAACAGGGGCAAATCCTACCTACGATTATGAAAACAATGGTGCCTACTACGTAATGCTTAGGGTGAATAATACCGTAGCAAATGATACGTGTGTTCATGTGGTCCAAGCAAATACCTTGACGCTGCCAGACGATGATGCAAAACCGTGGGTTGCCGTGAGTAAGGATATCTTCCCCGACTCCAGCAGTGAGACCATGGCCTCAGTGGGATCGAATTATTACGTTAACTATACTCACATTGCAGAAAACAGCTATCTTTTTGAGGTGAAATACAAAACGTCTAAAAATATCATTCTTGATTATCATAAAGTGAAAAATTTACAAAAAATTAGTGATGAAAATGCAACTGTTCTTTTGAATCTTGATACCTCTAAAACCATGTTCTACAACGTTAATATTACTATCAGTAACGACGAGGGGATTATTACTTCCTTTGGGCCATCCCGTGAAAGTGCAAATGCTATCGAGTCGATTAGCAGAGAGATATTGATTTACTATAAGCCCCAACTGGTGGCAGGGGGAGCATTTGGCGAGTTATGGTCACCATACTATGAGAATGGATTGATTTCTGTGCATGTGTTCATCTAAAGAACGCTCTTTCCCATTACCTTTTATAAAACGTATATAAAGGACATACATATAAGAGGTAACAAGTATTGCACAGGTACTTGATGAAACATGGGGAAGAAAAATTCAAAAAAACAACAACAACCCATTGCTCGCAGGCGAATTGCATCTCTTTTTTCTCTGGCAGAGCACCATGCCTTATCACACAATCTTTCGTTGGCAAACCGATATATCACATTAGCGCGCAACCTTTCCATGCGTTATCTTGTACCCCTTCCTGCCGAATACAAGCGAAGGATGTGTAAACATTGCTATCGCTACCTTTTACCTCATGTTTCCTGCAGGGTGAGAATTCACCGGGGAACACTAATCATGTACTGCTATGCCTGTCAAAAATACACGCGCATTCCACTAAAACACAAGAAAACACCATCCGCTAGGCTTAAATAACTTATCGGTTATTACCGTTACCCGCAGTAGGGTTATACTAGGAGCAATAAACCTATGACAACTATCTATGATGTCCCCACACAAGCATTAATCGATCATGTGGCAAAAAAGCTACAACAAGACAAAACCATTGTTGCCCCAGAAGGTGCAAGTTACTTCAGAACAGGAGTCACCAAGGAGCAACCACCTGAAAACAAACACTGGTGGCATACCCGTTGTGCATCCATTCTACGAAAGATTTACCTGAATGATGGCATCGGCATCGAACATCTCCGCGCAGAATATGGCGGTAAACGTGATCGCGGATCAAAACCGTATAAAGCACGCAGTGGCAGTGGTGCCATTACCAGACACGCCGTTCAACAGCTGGAACAAGCAGGGTTAGTAACCAAAGTCAAAGGCAGGGGACGAATCCTTACCCCAAAAGGACGATCATTTTTAGATAATGCTTCACATGAAGTGCTTAAAGAAGTAGCCTCATACCATCCTGAATTAAAAAAATATTAATACATGGTTCTCGGAGTTATGGATAAAGAGTTAGAAAATATACGGAAAAAACGTGCCCAAGAGCTACAACAACAGCAAGCATTGCAAGAGTCAATGCTAGAAGAACAAGAAAAACAACAACAGGATTTCGAAAAGCAGAAGAAACAGATATTACGGGCCATCCTGACCAATGACGCACGGGAACGATTAGGGCGCATTAAGGTTGCTCGACCAGAGATTGCAGAAAATATTGAAAACCAACTCATCCTTGCCACCCAACAAGGGCAATTGCAAAGTAAAATAAATGATGAGCAGTTACGGATGCTACTCAAAAAAATCATGCCCAAAAAGCGAGATATTACCATAAAAAGAAGGTAGTCCCATGTCAACCCATAAATCACTTGGTAAAAAAATTCGATTAAACAAAGCAACGAAGAGTAACCGGCGAGTTCCTGCCTGGATTATGATTCGAACTAATCGACGGTTTACCCGTCATCCTAAAACACGCCACTGGCGAAGAAACAATCTTAAGAAAGCTTGATCACTATGACAGAAGAAATCGAACGTATTTATGTGATTCCGCTAAAGAAAATCGGAGTGAAATCATCAACGGCAGCGCCAACTGCAGTGAAACGGGTGAAGCAGTATTTAACAAAACATATGAAGGTAATGGAAACCGACATCTGGATTGATGACTCACTCAATAATGCACTCTGGTCGAAAGGAAAGTACCACCTTCCCACCAAAATTCGGGTAAAGGCAGTGAAATTTGATGACGGGGTTGTTGAAGCATACTTACCTGAGACCGCATTTACCAAATCTCGACGAGAATTATTAAAAGAGGAGAAGGGAAAGAAAGCGCCTATCCTCCGCAAAGAAGAAGAGGGCGAAGGAGAGGTAGGTGAAGAAGCAGGTACTGAAGACTATGCGATTGCACCCACTGCAGACGGTGACGTAAAGATCAAGAAAAAGAAGGCACCCAAAGAGAAAAAAGAAACGCCTACGGAAGAACCACCAGTAAAGAAAGAAAAGCAACCACCAAAGCCTGCTGTTAAAAAACCTACCACAAAAAAGACAGGAAAAAAGACGAGCGCTACAAAAACGACAAAGAAGAGTTCAACAACGAAAAAAGCACCAGCCAAGAAAGCAACAAAAAAGACAACAACGAGTACAAAAAAGAAATCAGCCAGCAAAAAGAAAAGTGACTAGTCTATGCTTGAACTATTGGATTTCAATGAAAATCCAAATGTAGGTGTGTTTTGTCGTGCAAATGACAACTTGGCATTTGTACGGACCCAGCTTTTAAAGAAAATTAAGAAGAAAATTGTTGATGCTTTAGACGTCAAACTGGTTGAACTGAACATTGCAGATGCAACCATTATTGGATCATTATTAAGTGTCAATTCAACAGGGGCCATCGTAACCGATTTTATTGATGAAAAGAGTTTACAGATGATCAAAGATCAGGGGCTCAGCGTGTGTGTGATTGAAGATATCTACAATGCTGCCGGTAACGACGTGTTAATGAACGATTATGGGGCACTGGTACATCCTGATTTGGGAGAAAAAGTACTCCATGACATCAAACAAACCTGTGACGTTCCTGTTTACAGGGGAACGGTGGGCACCCTGAAAACCGTGGGGATGGCCGCTGTGGCCACCAATAAAGGATGTTTATGTCACCCAAAGGTCACTGACGAAGAAAAAAGACGGTTGGAAGAAGTATTTCAGGTACCTGTCATGATTGGTACGGTCAACCATGGAGCCCCCCTCATTGGCAGTGGGCTAGTCGCAAATACCAAAGGTGCCATCATCGGTAACCGCACCACTGGCATTGAAATGGGAAGAATCGAGGAAGCACTGGGATTTTTGGGGTGAAAGGCGCAAAAAATTTATAAACTGCCCATATATTATACATTTATAATTATAATATTGAAGGATGAAAACATGGCGAAAAAAACATCCTATAAATTACAACCTCAAGATGAACGGATCGTTCACGTCTTTAGCGAATTAGGCATGCCAAAGAACTTGGCGAAAACCCTCATGTATATCTCTCATGTTGATGAATGCCGCTCTGCGGAAATCGAGCGGGGAGCAAATTTACGACAGCCTGAAGTGAGCATTGCCATGCAACATCTGCAGGATAAAGGATGGATTGAAAAACGTGACTTAAAAAAGAAGGGGAAAGGTCGTCCTGTTCATATCTATTCTCTCAAAGCACCCCTCCCCACCATTATGAAACGCTTTGAACAAGAAAAATTGCGAGAAGTAGAATCAGTAAAAAAGGACCTCTCATCGTTGAGATTACTTAT
>JAFGDG010000103.1 GCA_016932245.1 Thermoplasmatota archaeon | reverse complement strand
TGGACAGACAATGCACGTAATTTCCTTTTCATTTGTCACTGATTGTCACCTCTATAGTAATTATATTCATAAAAATCTCTGGAGGGATGTGCGTATCAACACGAATCATGTTAACTGGGTTGACCCCATTGAGTTTTTTCTTAAATAGTGCTTTGTTTCCTGCCATCACCCTCAATATGCTAGCGCCTTTTGGTTTATCAGCTCGTAATGTAAAATCAACAGAACCGAACGTTGACACTTGTTGGGGAACAACATATCTTACACCATGCCCAGGACGGACATTTACTCCGTTCGTCTTATTTTGTAGGATAACTTGTTTTTTGATTGAGTGTTGTGCAGCAAATTTCCCTGCCTTTTTTGCATCAAAAGAAAGCATATCTACCGTATCATACACCTGAAGGCAATTTCCACATGCAAACACTCCAGGTAATGTTGTTTGCAATCGCTGATCAACCAGTGGACCCCCAGTATGTGCATCGATTTCAATACCAATAGTTTTTGCAAGTTCATTTTCTGGGATAAGACCAAGTGAAAGAAGAAGGGTATCACAAGGAATCACTTTTTCAGTACCGACAACGGGAGCCATTGTGTCATCAACTTGCTGGATTGTTACCTGCTCCAATCGGTGCTTTCCGGCAATAGCGGTAACTGTATGATTGAGGTATAATGGAATGTCATAATCGTCAAGGCACTGAACGATATTCCGAGGCAGCCCGCTTGCATATGGGAGGAGTTCAACAACCCCCATAACTTCTGCCCCCTCAAACTTCAGTCGTCGTGCGATAATCAACCCGACGTCTCCAGATCCTAGGATGACGATTTTTTTCCCAGGCATGATGTTGTAGAGGTTGATCAAAGCTTGCGCGACTCCTGCGGTATATATACCACTAGGGCGAGTCCCCGGAATCATCGCATGCCACCGTGTTTTTTCCCGACATCCCGTCGCAAGAACAATAGCTTTTGCCGTTAGTTTGTGAATCCCTTTTTTATTAACTGCGATGATTTCAAATACTTCATTGAATCGAAACACCAGGGTTTCTGTAAGAAATGTAATCCCCTGTGACTGCGCCATTTCTATGTATTTTTCTGCGTATTCAGGACCGGTCATGGAAGTTCCAATTTCTTCTAGCCCAAATCCATCGTGGATACATTGGGGGAGTATACCACCCAGCCATTGATTTCTGTCAATGACAGTAACACGATCAGCTCCGTGTTGTTTGGCGGAAATCGCCGCAGCAAGGCCTGCGGGTCCACCTCCAATTACAACAACATCAGCGGTCGTTTCAATCATTTCTTCTCCTTTCGTACTTTCCCAGTAAAAAGATGAGATGTTGGTGACTTAAGCTTAAGCTTACTTACATCTATCTGTAACTGCTGTTCCATGATCCGTACGATATGTTGCGTGCAGAACCCACCCTGGCACCGTCCCATCCCTGCTCTACAGCGATATTTCACAGAAGAAAAGGTCTGTGCCCTTAATGGGTTTAAAAGAGCGTTAATAACCTCTGCTTCGGTTACTTGCTCGCATCGGCATATCATCCTGCCCCATCGTTCATCTTTTTCAATCAAAGCAGATTGTTCCTGCATCGACATCTCAGAAAAACGTTTTCTTTGAACAGGACGTATTTTTACACTTATTTTTTTCTCAAGCTTCATCTCAGAAGAAATCATCTTCGTTACTTCTTTAGCAATAGCAGGGGCTGCAGTTAATCCAGGTGACTCAATCCCAAGCAGATGAATCAAACCAGAATGCTGTTGACTTTCTTCAATACGGAAATCTGACCATCCACCAGTTTTAGGGCAAGAAAGCTTACATCGAATCCCGGAATACGCATTGATCGTCGCATTCTCAGGTAAAGCAGGAAGTATTTCCCGTGCTTCTTGTAATAATAGTTTCATCATATCTTTGGTTGTACCAGTGTCAGAAAAATCATCGAGAAATTCTGCACTCGGGCCAAGCAGGATATTTCCATCAACAGTCGGAGTGATATGCACACCAAGGACACCAAGCTCCTTAACCGGGATAGGATACACCATTGAATGGACCAATGACCCATAGGTCTTATCTAAAACAAGATACTCTCCTCGACAAGGGTACACCTGGAAATCGGGTGTCTCAATAAAAGAGACGATTTCCCGACAGTTTAACCCCGCCGCATTCACGACAATATCTGCCTGGAACTCCCCTTTGTTTGTTCCAATAGCAAAATGATCTGATTTCTTTTTTAAATATTCGACCTTAGTTTCAAGTAAAAATCTCACACCATTTTCAACAGCATTCTCAGCAAGAGCAATCGTACATTCATACGGCGCAATAATCCCTGCAGTTGGAACCCAAAGACCAGCGACACAGGAAATACGTGGTTCTTTCTTTTTTACGAGGAATCCCTCATGTATCTCTAAACCATTAACCTTGTTCTGATTACCGATGTTTGTTAATCGTTCCAGCTCTTTAATTTCATCCCAATTCTTGGCTATGACATATTTTCCAATCCATTTCAACGGAAATCCTAATTCGTTTGAAAGTGATTGAAACATCCTATTACCTTCGACACAGAAACGAGCTTTCAATGAGGAAGGGGGGGAATTAATACCGCTATGAATGACCCCGCTGTTTGCTTTACTTGTACCGAATGCGACATCGCTTGAAGCTTCAAAAACAACCACATCGATTTTGTAATGGCATAATTCCCATGCAAGGGCAGAACCAATAACACCTCCACCGATGACAGCAACATGAAAATTTTTCATTCAACGGAGAATAACCATTCATTATTTAAATAGAATAGGCATTGACAGAAGATGATGCTGGCTTATTTTTTATCAAGGCAGTTATGGCATCTATCGATGGAGTGACATCTATGATTGTTGACGTCCCGTATGGAACAGAAATCATCAAAATTAAAATTCCATACCCCCATGAAATACTCGCCCCAAATACCGTGCGATGTCGGGATCAAAATACAATCATTATGGATGCATTACAGCACCCTGTCGGGAAAGAATTGTTTGAAGAATTTGCCAAGCAATCCGAACGATTATTGGTTATTGTTAATGATGCGACACGGCCGACCCCCACATCAAAAATCCTTGAATACCTCTATCCTTTGCTTTCTTCTCATCCTGCGGTGAGATTTCTTGTCGCAACCGGAGTCCATCGGGCTCCAACAAAAGAGGAATATCAATACATTTTCGGACGTTTTTATGAGATTTTCAAAGATCGCATCTATGCGCATGACGCCCGCAATGATTCAGATATGATATATCTTGGAAAATCCAAGAATGGAACAGAGATGTACATTAACAAGATGGTTGCTGAGAGCAGGAACGTCCTTGTTATCGGAAGCGTTGAACCACATTATTTTGCAGGATATACAGGAGGGAGAAAATCGTTTCTTCCGGGAGTTGCATCCTACAAAACTATTGAGATGAACCATAAACTTGCCCTAAGCGAGTGTGCCTGTTCACTCGCACTGGAAGGCAACCCCGTGCACGAAGACATGGTCGATGCGATGAATGTGCTAAAAGACATCAACGTTTTTTCCATACAAATCGTCCTTACCGGTGACCATAACATCTATGCTGCAACAAGTGGTGACCTTTTGAAATCCTTTGAGGCAGCTGTCCAATTTGCCAACAAAGTATTTTGCGTTCCACTCAAGAAGAAAGGAAACATTATCTTAACGATAGCACCATATCCGATGGATATTGATTTGTATCAATCTCAAAAAGCCCTGGATAACGGGAAATTAGCGTTAGAGGATGATGGTATTATTATCCTTGTCTCTAAATGCCGCATGGGTGTTGGAGAAGACGCCTTTCTTGATCTTTTTTGCAAAGCAGAAACCCCACAAGGTGTTTTGGAAATCCTTGATGATGAATATAAACTTGGGTATCACAAAGCGGCAAAAATGGCGGCAATAGGGACGCATGCTCAAATGTGGGCGGTTACCGATCTTTCTGATGATATTGTGAAAAAAGCTATGCTAAAACCCTATCACAACATTCAGAACGCAATCGATGATGCAATAAAAATAATGCTACAAAAAGGGAGACAACCACGTATTATCGTGATGCCCTCTGGAAGCCTTACCATCCCCATGTTAATAGGAGGAACATAAATGGATTTTCGCTGGACCGATGAGCAAACTCTATGGAGAAAAACCGTACGGGAGTTTGCCCAAAAAAAGATAAAGCCAAAAGTCCGAGAGATTGATACAAAAAAGAAAATCCCGGAGGCTCTTGTTAAAGAAATGGCTGCACTGGGACTACTTGCGCCGACCGTGCCAAAGGAATATGGAGGCGCAGGAATCGATTGGACAATGGCATGTATCGCAGCAGAAGAACTGGGGCGTGCGGATATCAG
>JAFGDG010000102.1 GCA_016932245.1 Thermoplasmatota archaeon | reverse complement strand
TAACAATCTTTTAATTTCTATTGGATTATCTTTTCTTATTTTTTATGCAATTTATTGTGTTATTATTTTAGTTTATGAATTACATGCACTTATGGAATGGAAAAGAAGAGTTGATTTTTTATTTCCAGGAAAAAAATTAAAACTTTAATCTTTAAAAGATAATTTACTACACTTATTACTCCACTCTGTTTTCGATACTGCTATGTTTAATAGAAAACCCGTTGAATCAACACCGTATAATAAACACCGTTAAAATCAACAGAACACAACAGTACTACACTAGGTAATTTCGGGATAACACAACCCCTTAAACCCGCAATAAAATTTATATAGAAGTTCTATTATGTCGTTAAAAAGCGTATCGCAAAGTATAAAAGATTTATGGGGGACCTTTCCTTATGCCATCACCACCGTCAAAAAAGAAAGAAAAGCCAAGCATAGAAGAAATTACGCAGTGTCCGCAATGTGGAAGCACACACCTCAGTCGAGATTATTCTCGTGGTGAGCTTGTCTGTGAAGATTGTGGTCTTGTTATTGATGAAGATTTTATCGATCACGGTCCCGAATGGCGGGCATTTGATAGCGACCAGCGAGAAAAACGAGCTCGAGTAGGTGCACCCATGACCTACACCATTCATGATAAAGGATTAAGCACAATGATAGGGTGGAAAAACAGGGATTCATATGGAAAATCAATTCCAACCCGTAACAGAGCGCAACTCTATCGATTACGAAAGTGGCAACGACGTATCAGAATATCTGATGCGACTGAACGAAACCTTGCTTTTGCATTATCAGAACTTGACAGGATGGCCTCTGGTATGGGTCTTCCAAGAAATGTTCGTGAGACCGCTGCCATGATTTACCGAAAGGCAGTGTTAAAAAACCTGATTCGAGGACGAAGCATTGAAGGTGTTTCTGCAGCAGCACTGTATGCAGCATGCAGACAATGTAACGTTCCCCGAACCCTTGATGAAATCGCAGGATCATCTCGTGTCTCACGAAAAGAAATTGGCAGAACCTATCGGTTTATTGCTCGAGAACTCGGACTAAAACTGATGCCCACGTCACCTCAGGATTATATCTCACGGTTCTGCAGTGAACTGAAACTTTCTGGGGATGTGCAATCCAAATCTATTGAAATTCTCAAAGATGCCGCAGACAAAGAATTGACCAGCGGCCGAGGACCCACAGGGGTTGCCGCAGCGTCTATCTACATTGCATCCATTCTTTGTGGAGAACGCCGAACCCAGCGAGAGGTTGCTGATGTCGCCGGAGTCACTGAAGTGACTATTCGAAACCGGTACAAAGAACTGGCAGAACGATTAGATATTGATATCATTCTCTAATTCTTTCTTCTTGTTATGACGCGCTGGTACTCAGAAAAGAAAAAAGAACATTACTACAAAGAAGCAAAGCGACAAGGGTACCGTGCCCGTTCTGCGTTTAAACTTCAACAAATGCATCGGGCATTCTCACTCATTTCTCAGGGAGATACGATACTTGATCTGGGAGCAGCACCAGGTGGATGGAGCCAGGTTGCCACTGCGCTCACCGGAGAGACTGGCACGGTTATTGGCGTGGATGTACTTCCTATTGCACCGCTTGAGAGAGCGACGTTTCTGCAGGGTGATATGACTAAAGAAGAAACCATGGATGCCCTAGCACAACTCCTCAACGGGACCTCTGTTGACGTGGTGCTTTCTGATATGTCACCCGATATTTCTGGCAACTACTCGGTAGACCAAGCACGAAGCGTTTGGTTATGTGAACAAGCGTTAGCAGTTGCCCACCGGTTCCTCAAACCAGGTGGCCATTTCCTATGTAAAATCTTTCAAGGGGAAGATACAGCTGCTTTCCTCAAGATGGTGAAGAGCCAGTTCGGAACAGTAAAAACATCCTCACCGCAGGCATCACGAAAAAGTAGCTCTGAGATGTATCTTATTGCTCGGTCCTTCCAACCGAAAAAAGTATAAAGGAAAACAGTATAAAATACTCAAGTATAAATACCGACCCCCTCATAGTATAGGGAGTTCCTTTGGGAGGCAGTTATGAACCATGTAGTAACCACTGTAGATGATTTTTTCGATCGCTCTCGAGTAGACCTTGAAAAAAAAATAACTGCTACTATTGCTGATGAAGATATCACGTCTATTTTACTTGATGGAAAGCGACTTCGTCCGTTGCTTGCTCACTTAGCGTTCAAGGCATGCACCCAAGGAAAGGAAACCCCTGAAGAGTACGAGAGGGCATTGGAAGGGGCGGTTAGTATTGAGCTTGCGCACACCGCATCGCTGGTGCACGATGATATTATCGATAAGGATAATGAACGCCGGGGAAAGCCCTCCTATTATGTTAAAGAGGGTATTGCCAAAGCCCTGATTACCGGTCATAAAATGCTCTCGGCTGGATTTAACATAGCCTTAAAGCACGGCAAAGAAGTTGCTGATTTATATGTGCAATCCTGGGAGCAAGTAGTCAATGGAGAACTTGATGAAGTATCCTTTAACGCCGACGAGAACACCATACTGCAAAATATGTCGACTAAGTCACAAATCTTTGAAGCATACAACAAAATCATTGACCTCAAGACTGCAGTTCTTTTTTCATCGGCGTGTAAAGCGGGTGCCATTGAAGCTAATATGACGGGAGATATTTTGCAGGTCTTTGGGCACTATGGTCGTGAAATTGGCCTGGCCTACCAGCTGGCTGATGACCTAGTTGATTTGGCCTGTGGAGAAATGATTGACAGCGTCATCATTCCGTTAGTAAACAAACTTGAACAGCAAACAACTATGAAACGTGCCTTTGCCACACGCATGATCAAGAAAAAAGTTACACAGCATCAAGACAAAATTCAACAACTCTATCTCGATGAAATTAAACACCATATACAACAAGCAGAGGAATTAAGTAAAGTAGAAGCAATCCCTCATTCCCCGTATAAACAACTGATGACGGATGCACCCTCGTACATCATCAACAAAATGCTTAAAGAAATTCAACTTTCAGTATAAGGATGCCGCTCTTTCTACGTGTTTTCAGTTCGATGGGTTTCAATAAACAGTTTCATTGCTGGTCTGGTAAGACAGTAGATAATGCCCAGATCGATTAAAAAGGCAAGAATGACGGTCATCAAGCCTAATACTGGGAAGAAATCTAAGTAGACGATGGTGGTAACCATGAAAGCGGCAAGCATCATTCCGAGGATGATGATAAAAATGGTGGAGACAATTAATCCTGCAGTCCACGCCCAACTCTTTGCGTTCCATGAAAGATAGGAAAACACAAAGAATAAGCCTGAAAACACAAACCACGTAATCGTCGAGACCAAGGTCCCAAAGTAGAGCATTTGATAGATAATAATAATATCTTGTTGGTGGGCAGGAGGTGTCCAATTAGGAATCTGGATGACGAAGGTTAGGGAGTACGCGCCCCATGCGATAAAGAGGACACTCAGCAACGGCCACAGTACAACAAGCAGGTACAAACAGTTGGGCCTTCCCTTCATACGTTTCTCCCCACATATAGTATGAGAATATGGTAGATAGAATATTTTTCCATGACTTATAGTTTTTCTTATTTTTGCTCCCGGATGCTAAAAGTTATATAATTTATGGACGCCTGTTGAGTTGCCACTTATATACTGGTTTACACATATGGGTGGTAGTTTGAAGATTATCGGTGGACAAGAGACGGATTGTCTCTCTTGCACGATTCTTGTCTAAGAGGAAGTCATCGGATGGACAAACCCACGCTCACGGTAGAAACATTTTTTCAATTAACAAGAGACGATTTGGATACCAAAATATCTGCACTATTTACCGACAGAACCATCCTCTCTGTGTTAAAGGGTGGAAAGCGACTTCGTCCGTTGCTCGCTCACTTAGCGTTCAAGGCATGCACCCAAGGAAAGGAAACCCC
>JAFGDG010000101.1 GCA_016932245.1 Thermoplasmatota archaeon | reverse complement strand
TCTCAGCTCATCTTCGATAATATTGTTCATTGTTACCTGTAACGGGCAAGTGCTCATAAAATTTTAGCTTGCTAGTGTGCTGTAGTTTCAACATCCTTGCAGAATAATTATTATAGGTACCTATGCCATGTCTATATGTATTATGGGTGGAGCTTCACTGTCGGAAGAGTCGATAGCATTTGTAAAAAATCGATTTGCAGAATACTATAACACAAAGGCCATTTCCTTACCCGACCGCTTTGGTCGCAGAGAATTTGCGTTTTTGTTATTTAATGCAAAAGGAATGTACCGACATCTCGCATTTGAGAAGCGAACGCATTTTGCACAATTCGTGAAAGAGAAAGAACCTGCCCACATATATTATTCTTCAGCATACTATCAACATCCCGATGCTCCCACCATGCACGAAAAAACATGGATGGGTGCGGAATTGATTTTTGATTTAGACTCTGATCATTTGCCAGGAGCAGAACGGATGAGTTATGAAGAATCGCTACGGCAAGTGAAAAAAGAATTTGCTAAGCTGGTGAATGATTTTTTACTACACGATTTTGGATTTGATGAAAAATATGTTGATTTGTACTTCAGCGGGGGCCGAGGATATCACTGTCACGTCACTGACCCCAAAGTATTACAGTTAGATAGTAATGAACGGCGAGAAATTGTTGATTACATTACAGGACGAGATCTCAAAGATTCTCTTATCTTCCACCAACAAGCAACAGGACGAAAAAACTACGGAAGACAAACGTATGCCAGCGGTACAACACTCAAAATGCCTACCCCTGATGAACCAGGATGGAGAGGGCGCATTAGTCGCGGAATTATTGAAATTGTTAACGAAATCAAGAATAGTGATAATCCTGTTGAGCGGCTTCAATCATATGGAGTCAAAAAAGCAGAAGCAGAACGATTATTGCAGGATCTTTCAGAAGAACGAGTGCAACGCATCAAAGAAGGAAAACTCGACCAATCACGAGCTATCCGCAAGTTTTTTTTAAACAATGCCTTACGAAAAACAGCAGTCTCCATGAGTGCAGGTGAAACTGATGAGCCGGTTACCTGCGATATCAAGCGACTCATCAGATTGCCAGGGTCATTACATGGGAAAACGGGATTCCAAGTTGCTAAGATACCTTTGGATAACTTAGCAGCATTTGACCCACTCAACGATGCAGTGGTGTGCTCAGATAAACCGGTATCTGTTGACATGAGTAAGCCGGCAGAGATAACGATCAAAAACGAGACGTTTTCACTTAAACCAGGAGGAGAAGAAGTTCCTACCTATCTGGCAGTTTTTCTCATTGGCAGAAAGATGGCAAATATTATGTAACCGTCAGTGAATGTAAGAGGCGAGCAGACCATGGATATAGAAGACATCAATTACCGAACCCTTCGGCACATTCAGCAAGCAGAACAAAATACTCCGATACTTACTAAAATCGACAGGGAGTTTTATCACCTCCTTACGCAACATATTGCAGAACTCGAAAAGCGATTAGAACGAGAAACAGATTCTCAAAAACAAACACTGCTCAAGGATGAACTCCACAACACCAAAAAATTGGGTACTGGCATCTATGAACAACGGGAGAAAAAAATTGTTCTTGCAGCCATTTCAAAAGTCCGTGGAGGTCATCCAGATGTAACCGCATTGGTCGAGCGGGAACAACAATTATATGACGCGTTGTTGTCGTTGATCTCTAAGAAACGAGAAGAACTCTTGCACAGTAAAGTTACAACACAAAAAGCAAAACAACAGGAACCTATAAAATCCACAACATCACCAACCATGCCAGAACAAAAAAGCAACACCCATCCAATCATACAGATTACCAAAGACATTCCTCAATTTGTTGGTACTGATGAAAAACACTATCAGTTAAAACACTCTGACATCCTTTCGTTATCTGAGGATATGAGTTCTACTCTCATTGAACGAGGGGTGGCAAAAAAAATAAAAAAGTAGCTTACCTTTTTATATAACCTCCTTATTACGCGTATAAACTATGATATATAAGGGAGCATGATATGCTACGACCACGGAAAATCAAACGATACTGTCCTACCTGTAAAAAACATACCATTCATGAAGTTGATAGAATAAAAAAGAAAAAGGCAAGTGAGTTAAAACAAGGGCAGCGACGATTTCGCCGGGTGACTAGTGGGTACCGAGGATTTCCACGTCCAAAGCCAGAAGGGCGTGAAAAGACAACCAGGCGCGTAGGGATCAAATATACGTGTACCGAGTGTAAAAAGAGTCATCAACCTCCAAGTATCCGAGCGAAAAAGTTTGAAACAGGTGAAAAGAAATGAAGGGGCCTGAGAGTAAATTTATCAAAGTGCGTTGCAAAGATTGTGAAAATGAGCAGGTATTATTCAATAAAGCAAGTACAGTTGTCTCCTGTCACATTTGCGGAGGAAAACTTGCGGTTCCCCATGGCGGTAAGGCAATAATCAAAGGGGAAGTGTTGGAAGTTATTGAATAAACCAAAAGGTTTCGTGTCATGATAAAAAGAGAATATCCTGAAGAAGGAGAGCTAGTAGTTGGAACAGTTGCTAAAGTACAGAATTTTGGGGCGTTTGTTTCCCTTGATGAATATCCTGGAAGAGAAGGATTCATTCATATCGCGGAAATTGCCACGGGGTGGGTAAAACGGATACGCAATCATATCAAAGAAAAACAAAAAGTGGTCTGTAAGGTACTCAGTGTTGACACGGAAAAAGACCATGTCGATCTTTCGTTAAAACGAGTTAACGAGCATCAAAAGCGCGATAAGATTCAAGAATGGAAAAACAAGAAAAAGGCGCAAAAACTTATCGAGATGGTTGCAAAACCATTGGGAAAAACTGTTGATCAGTGCTATAAGGAATTTGCACAGAGCCTTATCCAAAAATATGGATCGCTGTACGCAGCATTTGAAGAATGTGCCTATGACGTTGACTCCTTAAAAAAAGAGGGGTTTGACGGCGATTGGTTAAAGGAATTTGAAACTGTCGCAAAAGGAAATATTTCTATTCCCTTTGTAGAAATAAAAGGGTATCTTGAGGTCAAGTCATGGCTTCCTAATGGGATTTTAAGCATTAAAGATGCGCTTTCACAAGCTGAAAAAAGTGAATTTGAAGATGTGGAAATTACCATACGATATCTCGGTGCGCCCCATTATATTATCTCAGTAAAAGCACCTGATTATAAAATCGCTGAAGATGAAATGAAAAAAGCAGTAAGTCGCATAGAAGCTATCATGAAAAGCAACGAGGGTGAGTTATCATTTCATCGAAAGCAAGAGGAATAAATGGCACTGTTGCGATATTGTACACGCTGTCAGATCTATACCCTCGATCCCGCCTGTACACACTGCCATAACCAAACTATTGAAAAATACCCTCCGCGATTTTCTCCTCAAGACCGCTATGGTGCATACCGAAGAAAATTAAAAAAACTGGACAAGGGTGAATAAAAATGGATTATGTATCAGTGAATTACCTGACAAAAAAACCGAAATTAAAAAACCCCATTTTTGTAGAAGGATTGCCTGGAATCGGCAATGTCGGGAAAATAGCCGTTGAACATCTGATTGACAGTATTAAGGCCGTCAAATTTGCAGAATTGTACAGTAAGGATTTCCCTCCACAAGTCTTCATCAACACAGATGGAACTATTAAACTGGTCAATAACGAATTTTATTACTGGAAAGCAAAGAAACGTAATCAACGAGATCTGCTGCTTCTTACCGGCGACTATCAGGGGCTTTCCTCACAAGGCCAATACGAATTGGTAGAAACGATTTTAGATCTTGCTGAAAGTTTGGGTGTAAAAGAAATGTACACATTGGGTGGCTATGGATTAGGGCACGAATTACAAACTCCCGAAGTCCTCTGTGCAACGACCCATAAGCATCTAGTAAAAACAATGAAAAAATACGGCGCCGTATTCAAAAAAAATGAACCAGGTGGCGGCATCGTTGGTGCCAGTGGGCTACTCTTAGGCCTAGGTGGATTACGTGACATCCAAGGAACATGCTTTATGGGAGAAACACCGGGTTATTTAGTGGACCCGAAAAGTGCAAAAGCGGTATTGAAAATTTTAGTAAAAATTCTCAACGTTGATATTAATTTTTCATCACTAGAAAAAAAGGCAAAAGAAATCGAACACATCGCCCATCAATTGAAAGAAATTGAAGCGGGATCAAAAGAGAAATCTGAAGAGTTGAAGTACATCGGATAGTCCATCATTGCGCATTTTCGTACCACTCAAGCATTGCTTGAAACTCAAGAGCGTTTCCTGTCGAATAAAAAACAACAGTTTCGTGCCCGGCATAGTCTGAGGCACCAGAAAGAGCAATAATGCCTACCGCCGTCAATCCTTTTAGATATCCAGCAAACTCAAATAAGGCATCCCCGAATTGTCCAGTTCCCTGATATTCACGATGATACCCTTCATTACGAAGTTCATCATCATACTCCGCAAACACCAGTGACAATGATGCATCAGTGCCAAATGCTTCGTATTTAATCTGGTCTAAATTGGGGATTTGTGCAAGTTCAGGATACGCTTGCATATATCCTGCAACTGACAGCGGTACCGCTGAGCCGGCAGGCTCTTTTATGCTTAAAAACTCATTGATGGGGAGAAAGCCAGCATGAAAGGCAATAACACCAACACTTCCCACAACGAGGACCACAACGACTGAGAGTAACATGAGTTTCATTATGCGTCGTTTACGCATAGGTGCCGAAACAGCGTGCTGCTGAGGTAACTCTACCATATACTTACTCCTTTCTTCTTCTGAAAAATAGTACCACGGTACTGTTTAAAATTCATCGTATTTAAGAACATCGTGTTAAAATGTCAAACTGGACAACAACTCAAAAGAAAATAATTACACCTGCGTGATTTCTGTTGCCACAAAGACAATTGCATTAATAGGAATAGGGTTCGAGGGGTCGGATTCTAAAGTACCGACAAAGCGATATTTCACTCTATCTGCAAGTGAAGCGTTGGCCGCTGAATGATTGATTAGCAATCGATTAACCCCTGTTCCTGATGTTTGGCCCGATTCAACGATAGCTGATGTAATAACTCCTTCCCCGGGAGGATAATTTTCATGGTAGTAATACCCTTCGACTACAAGTTCCTGCCCAAGATACACCTCATAATTATCAACAACATCGTCAACGGTAAGAACTTCGGGGCCCTCTGCAGGATCGCTGATCAGTACATATGCTGCACCAACAACAATAACTGCAATAAGGGCCACTAAGAGTATGTTCATCAAATTTTTCCTTGAATTTTTTGGGCTCATGACAATCCTCTACCTCAAATACTATTCCTCTTTAAAATTCTATGCATCCAGGCTAATGCCGTAGGTTTTTTCTGGGTTTTCCTGATGAATGCGGTGGATCATTTCTTCAGTAAGAAGTCCCTGTTCAAAAAGCGTCTTGGTTCGCTTGGGAACGGTTTTTGGCGCCAACACTGCCCCCGGTCGCTTAGGATCATCGATGTAATCAGTCTCCATGAGAAAGCGATCACTTTTTTTGATTGCAGCAAGTATATTCTGTTTACTTGCTAAAATCGATGGCATAAGACCGTGGTTTTCTTCCGGCAATACCAGGGCAGGCGCATAGTGTTTTACAACCATTTCTGCAGAAAGCCCCGCTTTTTCTGCCATAGCAACAAGTTCTTTGCACTGGGAAGGAGTGGTACTTTCTGTATGGAGAATAACAGGAACCCCTGCCTCTTTTGCTTGTTGCATACCATACAACAAAATTTCATTTGAATCTTCCATAATTTGCGGATTAACAGGGAAATGCGGTCGTCCAATCTCACCAATGCCAATACAATGATGTTCTCGGCATAACATTGCTGCTTCGTCCATGCCTTGTTTCATTAAGGCAATTGCTTTTTCTCTGCCGAGAGTTTTTGTAAAAGTAAGATAATCAACAGGGTAGGGGCCAACAGTTACAAAGACCTCGACAGTAGTAGCCTTTCTGATTTCCTCAGCCATGCGAAGTGTTCCGCGATATGCACCAATGTAACTCCGATCCTTTAGCACCACAGCAGGCATGGGGTATTGACAAAGTACAAAATGGGTACCTCCTGCAGCAACAAATTCTTGTACCGCATCCAAAAAACGTCCATCTCGCCGAAGATGGAGATGATTATCAAAAATAATCATGTGAGTTCTCCTCATTGAGTACTTCAGAATTGTTGGAATAGGTTACAGACATAAGTAATTGACTGCGTTATAATCGTATTTTCTTTTTTTTTCGACCAATATAATACGAGAACGTTCGCTCCTCACGATTTTCTTTCCCGGTAATCATTTCTATAATTCCTTGCGCAAGAATCCATCCAAAATAGCCCATGAAAAAGGTAAAAAATCCTGCAATACTGTACCCAAGAATAATTTGAATATAGTCTTGTCCGCCACTCAAAAATAGTACAAAGATACCGACCGTAATAAACAAGAATATAAGGAGAAATATCCAGCGAAGTGCGTAGATGGTCACTTTCATGGTCTTGATTGGTAAGTCTTCAAATGGTATTTTTTTATCCTTGAATTTTGAAAACATATACTGAGTGTTTTTTTTCTTTTTTGGCAATGCTTCTCCTCCTAGAAAAGAATTTCCCAGAGTGATCCCAAAAGCATAATGACACCTACACTTAAAAAGTTAATTCTGTAGATAAGTATGCATCTACTCTGCAGATGCATATGTAGATATAGTTCACTACAAAAAGGTTTAAGAGGCTCATACCAATTTAATGTCCGGTGCGAAGGAGAGGTTATGGAGGACGAAGTTGCACTAAAGGAAAAACGAGAAGATCTCATCAAAGAAAAAATGCTTGATGATGCATTTAAAACGGCAGAAATCAACCATGGTCTTCGCTCTTCAGGTAAAAAACAAAAAAAGAGAGTCTATGAAAAAACCTTCCCCAAGCTTGGATTCTTACTACTCATTTTAGCAGTCATCGGGTTAGTAATCATCTCAAATGTTCCTTGGGCGTATTTAAAATATCCTGTTGGGGAGGGGTATATTGAAACGTCGATTGCTCGCAACTTTGTCTATAACGAAACAGGGTTTGATATTACTTCCATATTCCAGTCGCCCAACTACATTGGCGTTACTGCTACCGATTTTACCGATGCCCCTAATGCTGCTTCTTCGGGACTTATGGGATTACTTTTTCTTGGCATTATAGTTATTGTTTTTGGTCTAGTGGACAAACTATTCAATTTTTCGATACCTATGTTTATTATTATCCATTTTATATTTGGAGTGGTAATGATTATCCCTGGCTTGCTGATTGTACTATCTTCTATAAAGTTTTTAGGAGTTCATTTACTGATTTATTACAATGGATCATGGATATCAACCCCCAATGTCGTCGTGCTTTTCCCCGCAGTTTTTGTCGTTGTAGCGTTAGGATTTATTATTATCAAGTTCGCCTTTACTGTCATGAGAATGGACTTTAATGAATTGCATAAACTCAAAGAAATGGAAGAGCCAAAACAAACGCTCTTTCGCCCATATGGGGGGGAATAAAATAAAAACACGGTTTGCGATACGAACTAAGAAACTTCTCACGCTCATCACGGCCTCATGCATTATTGGATTAAGTTTTATTGCGTCATTTCCTTGGTTATCAGTAACAGAAGGAACCTCTTCAGGAGAAGCTAAAGTAACGTACAGCTGGAGTATGATGGAACAGGGTAACGCCCAGGTTCAAGAAATCGGCGATGCAATAGAACTGTTGGCAATGATGATGTGGATTACTATTATTTTTTGCGTGGCAGCCTTTGTGGGAAGTGCCGTTCTTGCATCAGAACGGTACGCCGGCTTAGGACAGTTCATTATGATGGTAGGATGCGCAACTCTCATCTTCAGTATTATTGTTATAGCATTGGAATGGAAGATCTTTGCACAGATCGAAAGTGCACCATCGTTATCGTTATCAGCAATCATTACTCAGTTGCCGATTAAATACATTCATCTTACCGTTATCATGGGGGGTTTGTCCTTGCTTGGATCGGTGTTTTACACGATCACTTTTTTCAATTATTGGCTGCATCGGGTTACTGGTTCGCTTAAACAATTGCAAAAGACAACAACACCGCAAGAAAAACCAAAAAGGGAAAAGAGACTGTTTAAGAGGAAAAAAGAAAAAGCAGCAGCATCGACTCCAACAGTTCCATACAGTGGAATTCCTGTGGAGCGAGTAACCATCAAGACGCACGAAGACTCAACAAAAGAGATGCCTGCAGTCAAAAAAAGACCAGAAGGGGCATCAGAAGGACAAGATAAAGAAGAGTACCCAGTGCCAATAGAAAAGCCAATGTCTCCAAAAAAAGAGCCGGTGCCCTCGCCATTTGATAAAAAGACTACAGAAGAGCCTGTGAAACGAACAGTCTCTGTTCGATGCCCACAATGTTCTCAGATATTTACTGTTGAACGGGAGGAAGGGGCAACAAAAATTCAATGTCCTCATTGTGGAAAAACAGGCGTAGTCAAGTAAGAGAAATTAACTATCGGCAACAATTCGTATCACATCGCTGTCCTGCAATACATAGTCTGATCCGACAACGCGATGTGTTTTTGCATCAACCGCGCGAATGAAGTGATCACCGAGATCAGTATGTACTTTATAGGCCAAATCTTTAGCAGTGCTCCCTTTTTTCATAAGATATGCGTCAGGAAGGACCCTTCCTTCTTTATCAGTCAGATGAGTTTCATCTTCCACAGGATAGACTACAATTAAATCAAGCATCCTCACGGCCTCTTCGATACATTGTTGAATGCCTGTAAATCCAAAACGCTGCAACACATGTGTTTCAATATAGTTCAATGCCTTTTGCTGTTTATCGGAAAGTTCCACTTTTTTTACAATCGAAAAGTTGTTGCTACCCGGAGTGTAATCGATCAATCCTTTTTTTGATGCGTTTGTCAGTGCAAGTTCTGCTTCTGCGCTGGTAGGCACGACTACATATCCTTTGGTTTTCAACTCTTTCATCTTTGCCATCATCTCATCTGAGGCACAATCACTTTTGTTAAATGCAATGAGCATTGGTTTGCTGATTTTCTGCACTTGAGTAGAGAG
>JAFGDG010000100.1 GCA_016932245.1 Thermoplasmatota archaeon | reverse complement strand
ATAATAAGATTTATATACTCACTTCTTATATATATCTTATACGAATGGGGGAGATACTGATAGATTTTTTAAAATCTCTCCTCACCACCTTCAATCTTCCCCATTCCCATTCTCTCTTTTTAGAAAGGGTTATCTAAATAATATCCGCTCTGCGTTTTTTGAAACATTTTCTCGAAATTTCTCATTAGTGACTATCATGATACTCCAATCAGGAATCATGCGAGCCCGAATCGCTTCAGCAGTTGGTGTAAACTCATCTAAAGATTTAAGCTGGTTTTTGTCGTCAATCATAATGTCCGTTTGGGAGATGCGTGGTTCAGCAAGATGGAGTTCTCGATAGGGGACATCAATGATGATGTGTCCTTCAGGTATGTTAAACTGATTTTCAATCTCTTGTTCTTTTGCTCTCCGAAGGTTGTTATCTTCTAAGGCCTTTACCAACTCAAGGCGATCTTTGTCTAGCTGAGAGGCAGATATCCAATATGCCTGTTTGAATAGTTTACGATATTTCAGACGAATGGCAATTTCTTGTTGAAATGGTCCCATGTTATTTAGTGCGTTCATCAGTTCTGCATCAGTCATCTTAAAGAACTGGAAGGGATCAAGATCGGAAACCAACTCAAGGGATTTTGAGAGCATTAATTCAGCGATACGAACCGTCTTATGAAAATAGACTGAAGAGTACATCAGCGCCCGTGCCATTAAGATATTTTCAACGACACCAACGCCTTTCCGTTTGATTGCAAGATGATTATTTTGACTAATGAGTAACGTCTGTAAAAATCGTTCAATGTCAATCATACCGTAGGCAACACCAGTATAATAGGCATCGCGGATAAGATAATCGAGCTGGTCAACATCTATAGCACTATTCAATAACTGGGCGCGAAAGGGCTTTTTTCCTGCTCTTCCCCGGATAACATTAGCAACCTCTGTTGTATTGACCTGATGCTGTTCGAGCACCTCACTAACACTAGGTGACGCAATAATGTTCTTTTCTTTTGTATCAGCGATTTGGTACGTATCTAAGAGAAGCTTCTCTGTTAAATCCACATGATCGGCATCAAGCAATGTTCGCAAGATGGATTCCAAGGTATGAGAAAACGGACCATGACCAATATCATGAAGTAACGCAGCACAGCGGACAACCTCCTCGTCTTCTGAGCCAACATTTAGGTGTCTTACTGCTTGGGATGCCGTGTGATAAGCGCCGAGCGAATGTTCTAATCTCGTATGGTGCGCACCAGGAAAGACAAGATGGGCGAGACCCAGCTGTTTGATATTGTACAATCGTTGTATCTCTGGGGTTTCCAGAAGATCGAGAAATACCCCTTCGAGTTTGATATCTCCATGAATTGAATCTCTTATAATCTTATGTTGTTCGGTCATGTTATCAAATATCTTGAGAAGAATGGCTCAATACTTGAAATAGTTTCTTTTCAAGGAGGTAGTCTGTTTATACTTCTTGAAGAAGGAATGCACCTAGACACTGCAATTTCTCTTTGTAAGACTCCGGATAGAGAAATCGTTCGGCTGCAGAAATACTGCTCAAAATAGAGTTACCATCTTGCGGCGTAAAGCAAAAACCAATCACTTCCCGCTCGTTGAGCACGTGAATGGTGGGAAGGACAACAACGGTTTGATCAAGAATTCTTCCATAATGGCCATGCTCCCTTCCGAACGAAAATACTAGATTTGCCGCCTTTTTATACGTTACCGCCACGCGAGGATTATCAATAAATCGTTGAATGGCCTCATCCTTTGTTATTTTTTTATCTAATTTAACATCATACCATATGGAATGCATATATTGGGTATTAAGTTTCAAGGCACTGGAAAACACATTAAGATCGATTCCCATGGTTTTATAGAGTTGATTCACGTCAACGGCATGGTGGGTCCCCATCTTCTCGTCCTTATGCGTTCCCACCTCAGGAGCGGGGATAAAACTTTTTACTTGACTAATGTCATTTGCTCTTCGCATACAAAGAAATCTGCCTTCAGTCAGACGATTCTTTTTGTTTTCCATGGCCAGGGTATGGATAACCACGGCAATGTTGTGAGTGTTACAACTAACGATATGGATAAATTGGTCTTTTGGAGTAATTGCATCATCATTGATACCGACTGCATACATCTTTCCAAAGCCAAACTCCGATCCTTGAGCCAAGAAACCTTTTATTTTGTTTTTGTACCTGTTATAATATTTCTCCTTATTCATGAGTCCGGTACCCTTGGGAGTACAATCAATGATGACAGTTGCTCGTTTTATTGCTTCTTCTGCCTCGTACATTGGTTCGGTACCAAGTTCTTGAAACTCCTTTACTTTTTCTTCAGAAACTGCAAGATTTGCCCCTCGTTTGGTTAGCCCTTTCACTTTTGGTCTATCAGTAAGAACTGGGCTGTGTTTGTAAAATGTCACTTCATCAATTCCCAATTCATCTTTAGCATCGCAAAGTAAGCCAATTAGTGGTTCCCCTATGGTGCCTGTACCCACTACATGAATAATTTTTCCATCTGCCATTATACATACGCCTCCCCAATAGAGCAATTCTGTAATCGGCATATGCCATTTAATTGTTATCATTTGTTCACAGAGGGTGCCAGGGGAATACTTAAAAAGGGAAAGAGAATTCACCTATCTCATGGCATTACCATTGGATGTTCTTGAAAAGTCAGTGAATCAAAAACTTTCTCTCTTGCTAAAGGATGGAAGACTTATTGAAGGGACGCTTTCTGGATATGATGAGTATATGAATATGGTGTTAAATGATGTCGAAGAAAAAAATGATGAAACAAAGCGACGACTCGGCACCATCATTCTTCGAGGAAATAACGTTGTCAGTATTTCACTCATTTAAGCGAAAAACATATATATGTAGTACTTATATGTAGGTATTGGAAGGAATCGGGCTGGTAGTTTTGTTAGAGTGCATCCCATCCCCTCCTAGTGAGGCCAGCCGTCCTTCCCTTTTTGTCTTATGATATTTATGTTGTACCCTACGCATTTTTATTACACAGATTACACAATAAAGGTTAAGTACCGATTTTCAATACTAGACCTCGATTTTTATGGGGAGAATTATCGAAGCAACCACTGGCGACACCTTACGTTGCAAAGGTTGGAAACAAGAAGCAATGTTGCGCATGCTTGAAAACAACTTAGAAAATGCTGAGATTCCTGAAGAATTGATTATCTATGGCGGTACGGGAAAGGCTGCACGGAGTTGGGAATGTTATGATGCTATCGTTGAGACACTCAAAACTCTAGAAAATGACGAAACCATGATCATTCAATCGGGGAAGCCTGTTGCGGTGTTTAAAACATGGAAAAATTCTCCCAGAGTGCTTATGGCAAATTCGAATGTTGTCCCTAAATGGAGTAATTGGGAAGAATTTCGGAAATTTGACCAATTGGGCCTAACTATGTATGGGCAAATGACTGCGGGTTCATGGTGCTACATCGGTACACAAGGGATTATTCAAGGGACTTATGAAACTTTTGCTGTTCTTGCTAAACAGCATTTTCAACAAGATCTGACTGGTAAACTTGTTCTTACTGGCGGCCTTGGCGGTATGGGTGGTGCACAACCCCTTGCAGTGACCATGAATCATGGTGTTTGTATTGCAATTGAATGTGACGAAACACGTATCGATCGGCGAATACAATCGGGTTTTTGCGATAAGAAAGTGAAGCATATTGAGGAAGCGGTAGAGCTAGCTCATAAGGCGAAAGAAGAACATTTTCCTCTTTCAATAGGTGTTCTTGGTAATTGTGCTGACATCATGCCTCAATTGGTGTTGGATGGGTTTGCCCCAGATGTGGTGACCGATCAAACCTCTGCTCATGATGAGTTGAATGGATATGTCCCTGCGGGATACGCTGGTGAGTCTCTTAAGGATGCTATAGTCCTGCGAGACGAGCATCCAAAAGAGTATATAAAACAATCCATGGACAGTATAAAACGTCATTGCCGGGCACTCCTTGACTTCCAGAAGAATGGAGCCATTGTTTTTGATTATGGAAATAACCTTCGAGGGCAAGCACAGAAAGCAGGATTGAACCATGCTTTTGATTATCCCGGCTTTGTTCCTGCCTATATTCGTCCTCTGTTTTGTATTGGTCGTGGTCCATTCAGGTGGCTTGCCTTAACGGGGAACTCTGAGGACATTATAAAGACAGATAAAGCGGTAATAGAAATGTTTCCCGATGATGAGGTGTTAACCAACTGGATTACTCTTGCAGAGAAACATCTTCCTTGGGAAGGACTGCCAGCTCGTGTCTGTTGGCTTGGGTATGGTGAACGAGCGCAATTTGCATTGAAGATCAATAAAATGGTACGGGATGGCGATATCGGTCCTGTTGCTATAACCAGAGACCATCTTGATAGTGGTAGCGTTGCATCCCCTTATCGAGAAACAGAAAATATGCGTGATGGGAGTGACGCCATTGCCGATTGGCCGCTATTAAATGCGTTATTAAATTGTGCTGCAGGAGCAGACAGTATTCAGATTCATAACGGCGGTGGTGTTGGCATAGGCCTATCAACTCATGCAGGTATGGTTGTAGTGTGCGATGGTACAAAAGAAACCGACGAACGAATACAACGCGTATTCACGACGGATCCAGGTTTAGGTATTGCACGGCATGCTGATGCAGGATATGCTGAATCCATTGATCTTGTGAAGAAAACAGACATTCATATTCCAATGATAAAATAATAATACTTGTATGATATTACTGTGTTGAGATGAGTAAACGAACAATAACGCCGCTAACTGAGAGAGAGATTTTCGACAAGCTTGAAGATATTGAGTTAAAGTTCAATCGGTTAGGTGGGAGAATAGAGGCTCTCAGTGTCTTTTTGTTTCTTGCTATTGCCCTTGCTCTCTTCATTGCCTCATGGTTCTTTTATACTATCTATCCTCATACTTTCCTAGTTGAAAGTTTTAGAGTCATATTGCCAGTGGCTACAATAGGCTATCTTCTCGTTGTGGTGTATAAAAGTATTCTTTGGTGGAAACTTCGGTAATCTTCTAATCTAAGCTTCCTACAGCTTTTTCTACTTCTTGAAGTATTTCTCCAGACTTTACAAGCTCTTTCATTTTGGTATGATCTGGATAAAGTGGCCTGTCAACATCGAGAAATTTCACATGTTTTCGAATAACCTTTTTTGCTGTTTCAACACCTTTTCCAAAGGCATATTCTCGAAAATCGAGAGCTTGAGCAGCAGCCATAAATTCGATACCCAGAATCCCATAGGCGTTGTCAAGTATCTGAAAGTTCTTTATTGCTGTATTCATTCCCATAGAGACGAAATCTTCTTGATCGGCAGCGGCAGGTATGGATTGTATTGATGCAGGCATTGAGAGAATCCGTTGCTCCACAATCAAACTATCTGCAGTATACTGGCTCAACATTAACCCAGACATCATTCCTGCTCCCTTAGTAAGAAATGCAGGCAATCCTGCGCTGAGTGCAGGGTTGTTGAGCCGGTTCATTCGCCGCTCTGACATAACGCTTACCATTGTGATGGCCGTGCCTGCCATGTCCATTGGCAATGACACTGGTGTTCCTTGAAAGTTCGCACCAGAAAGCTGAAGATCTTCTTTCGGGAAAAATACAGGATTATCCCCTACGCCATTGAGTTCGATTTCAACTTGTGACCGTGCGTACTCCAATGCGTCACGAGCAGCACCAATGACCTGCGGCGTTGATCGCATTGAATATGCGTCTTGTACTTTACATTTGATTTTCCCTTGTTCAAGATCGCCGTCTTTGATCAATTTTTGAATCGCGTTTGCGCTTCGTATCGCACCTTTGAACCCCCGAGCTTTATGTAGTTTTACAGTATAAGGTCTCATGTTTGCTTTGAGTGCTTCAAGAGACATTGCAGCAGCGATTTCTGCTTGCTTTAACCAGTTATTAGCATCGTATAGAAAGATAGCACTCATTGCGGTAAGAAGGTTAGACCCATTTATTATTGCAAGGCCATCTCTTGCATGCAATCCAGGAATGGGAATGCCTGCTTTATTCATGGCTTCCTTTCCTTTTAGCAGTTTACCTCGATAAAATGCCTTTCCTTCACCCATCATGAGCAAAGCAATTTGTGACATGGGGGCTAAATCACCACATGCGCCAACAGACCCTTTCTGGCAGACGAATGGCGTGACCCCTTTGTTCAACATCTCTAGTAATGTTTGCGTTATTTCAAGGCGACAAGCAGATTGACCATGCGCGTGAACATTTGCTCTTGAAACCATTGCTCCCCTCGCATATTCAATGGGCGCATGATCACCGATTCCTGCTGCATGGTTATAGATAAGATACTTTTGAAATTGCTTCACTTGTTTATCAGAGAGAACTATCTCTGAAAACTCTCCGATGCCGGTATTGACACCGTACATTATTTCTCGTTTTTTTATTTTTTCTTCAAGAGTGTCTCTGCATTTTTTGATACGGCTGATTGCATCAGGATGAAGTTTAACTTTTTCATGATCTCTTGCTACCTGAACTAATTTTTTGATTGTAAGGTTTGAACCATCTAAAACGATAGTCATATTATCCCCCATTGGGTACATAAGCGTAGCTTAGACTGCATGTATTAGATTATTATGTATTAATTTTTCCAAAAATCTATTGATAAGTAAGTTCAGGCCTAAATATTAAATAGGACTTGTTTTTTACAACTGCTTGATTCATATGAGTTTAGGGGCAGAGACATCAGAAGTAATAGGATGGTTCTTTGATTTGTTTGGTATTAATCTTACTCCACTAGCTGAGGAACTTCTTGCTTCTGCCTTGATTTTTATCCTGTTTCTAATTGCAGGTTGGATTGTTTATCATCTCTTTGAAAGATTTCTTACTCAGTGGGCAAAAAAAACAAAGACCAGGCTTGATGACGAAATACTTGCTAACATTAAAGCTCCTGCCTATGCTTTTGTCATTCTTCTCGGAGCCTTCTACGGTCTAGAAACTCTCAGTATCTTACAACCCTATAGTAGTCTTCTTGATGCTATCTTTAAGGTCGCACAGATCGCGTTGGTTGCACTCATTGTTATTCGAATTATTAACGTGCTTATTGCTTGGTACGGAGAACGCAGTAAAAAACGCGGCAAATCTATGAGTGATCATCTACTATTCATCATGAAAAAAATCCTGCAGATTATTGTCGTTATTTTTGCGTTTCTTGCCGTTCTTGCCGCTTTTAACGTCGATCTTACTGGTGCAATGGTTGGTTTGGGAGTTACTGGTATTGTTATTGGTTTTGCGCTGCAGAACATTCTCGGTGATTTTTTCAGTGCGTTTACCATTTACTTTGATAAACCCTATGAAGTCGGCGATTTCATTATTATCGGAGAGGACATGGGTATAGTAAAAAAGATAGGAATTAAATCAACTCGTCTGACGACGCTTCATGGAGAAGAACTGGTCGTATCAAACAATGATATGATCAACAGCAGGATCCACAATTATAAGAAAATGAAGAAACGCCGTATTGTATTTACTTTTGGTGTTATTTATGGAACTCCGCTTTCTAAATTGAAGAAAATCCCCAAGATCATTGAAGGCATTATTGACCCCCAAAAAATCGAACATGTAGACACACTTGATCGGGTGCATTTTAAAAAATTTGGAGACTTCAGCTTGAACTTCGAAGTGGTGTATTATATTAAAACTGGCGACTACAATAAATATATGGACACTCAACAGGAGATTAATTTTAGAATCAAAGAAGCTTTTGAAAAAGAAGGTATCGAGATGGCATTCCCTACCCAGACTATCTTCTTAGAAAAATAGATAGATCGTCTTCTATCACTTTGTGGGAGAAATAAGATCCATAAGATATGGTCTGAGCATCCTTCTTATCAGGGCTAGCCAGAGAACTGCGCTCACAATAAATATAATAGTCATATGGGTCCAGTTGTTGATAACTAGACCAAGGGTAATGCCTGCAGCAGGTGCATGTTCTGTATTGGTCACTGTCATAATGAATATGGCCATTCCAACTGATAGAGCACCAAATACAATCAGAGACATTGTTTCTGTAATAAACAGTAAGTTAATGTCAGCAATTGTAGAAAAAAAATAAAATAACAATCCGACAGCCAGACCAACGGTATATCCCCCCAATAACCGCTGTGGATCAGAGGAATATGTTGTGGGCATGGTAAAAATAACAAATGCACTTGCGCCAAGTGATGCAATAAGCGCTGTTTCTTTTAAAACATCAAAGAAAAGAAGAACAGCAAGAATAGTAAACGTTGCTAGTGCACATTGGAAGAGATATCTTCCAAGATTTTTTCTTACTTTTTTATCCACTATACTCGTGCCATCACCATGCATCTAGTGTATGATTTTTCTCTATATGGTAATTTCAGTTCCTTCGAAAGATTGTCCAGTTATTGCGCGTTCAAGCTGATCTAGTCGTTTGCCATTTACTACTGCTGTGGGTATTTTTGTCTGTTTCATAATTTGAAGTGCTGGTCCATCAATGACTACATTACTCCCCGCTGCAGTCCATGTCGTTCCGTACGTGTCCAATAACTCATCAATTGATATTTCTGGCAAGTGAACAGCATCAGCAAATTTGTTTGGATCCTTGTTGTATACACCATCGACATTAGTGGCAATCACAAAACGATGTGCATGCACCTTTTTAGCAAGTTCTGCACCTACCATGTCTGTACTATGACCTGGTGTCGTCCCCCCCATTATTACGATGGGGGCATCTATCTCCTTTGCTTCATCTGTTGTTGTAGGAATGTCTGTATTGGCATCCTTAATGAGGCTTGACAAAAGTGATGCATTTACTCGAGTAATGGCAATACCTATGGTATCCAATGATTCTTCAGTGAGCCGTAATGATCTGCCAATAGAAATATACTCTCGTGCAGTTTTTCCGCCGCCAACCACAACATAGAGTTTATATCGTTTACTTAACTTTGTTAAGAGATCCACAAGATTAGTAAAAAATGAATGATTTGCCTCTGAAGAAAGAAGAACAGACCCACCAATGGAGATTACAATGGTTTCCATGGGTAGACTAGTATGCAGAGGTGATTTATTAGAATTGTTAATCTGATGTCGTACTTAGGCTACTTCTGGACCGACCTGCCCTTGTTTAGGATTGTCACCTAATCTCACCTGTGGTAAAGGAATGGGTGGAGGCAGTCCTAAATCTTTTGCGATACCAACGGCTTCAGGAACACAAGCATGCATAATGGCAGTATGCAATTGGCTGGCAATCTGGTTGGGCATTTTTCGTGATGCATTCCATTCTTTGGCTAGTGTTTTTGCATCATCTGCTTGGTATTGCAACGTTCCTTCAAGTTTAATTACTCCAACCGGTCCATAACTTGCAGTATATTGAAAATCAATCATTGATTGCTTGTCCTGCACGTCATAAATCTGGGTAATGGTGCTGTTGTGGTCAATGCGCACTTGTTTTGGCCGTTCGTTACGTCCGGTGTAACGTCTTGCTTCGATGGATTTGAGGAGAATGTTTCTGATCTTCATGATTCACTCCTGTAACACACAACACCCTTTTACATGTTTCGTTCTCCCCATTTGGTGTATTTAGAAAACTACATAAAGACCTATGTAAATATGCCCTTCTCGGGAGACATATGAATAAATTACTCTATCTAGCTATTGGCATACTGCTTGTGGGTGTTATCTGCCCCCTTCCAGTATCTGCTGATGATGTCCCAAATGAACAGACGACAGGTCTTTTCATTGCTACTCATACGATCACCATTACTACTACTAAAAGTGGACTTTCAGTAAGTGAAAGTTTACATGTCGCAGAGGGCATTACTAATGAAACCTATAAAACCATGGCTTTTTGGCTCCCAACAAGCGCAGAAGATGTCAGTATAGCCATAAACAGTAATGCAGTTACTTCTGCCGTGTCGGGTAATGAATATCTTTGCAATCTCTCTAGTTTGTCTATTCCTATGAACACGTCAGTACAAGTAGCTATCTCCTATGCCCTCTCAAGCGATAACGAGGAATTCCAACGGACGCTTCTTCACGATACTGCGTCACTTACAATCGCCTTTAATAATCAGGAACTCTATAGTGCACAACAGTTGATCGCAAGCACCTCCGTTACTCTCCGTCTTTATAAACCAACAGAAGCCCCGCTGAGCTGGTATATTATTGCCTTTATTTTCTTGCTAGTCATCCTTCTAGCGGTCTCCATGTTCTATTCCTTCAGAAAGCAAAGGTCTTCAACGATTAAAAAAGTGGGTGGTGATTCTCAAGAAGTCCTACAAACCAGGAAGAAGCTTCTCATGTCGTTGCTTAAGGAGATTGAAAAACAACATCGAGCACAACAAATCTCAGATGATGCCTATCATAAACTGAAGGAGCAGTATAAACAACAAGCAGTTGAAACCATGAAAGCGCTCGAGGAAAACAAATAACTTAAAAATCAAATAGACTCTGTTGTATTTTTTCTTCTTGTTTTTCTTTTTTCTTTATGGGTGCTGGTTCAGATTCTGCAACAAACTGTTTTGTGTGCACGGTTTCTCCCTCAAGGATTTCTTTCAGCTTTTGGGCCTGTGCTTTTCCCACTAGATAACTTAATTCTTGTTCGGAAAGTTCAAATTGCTTACTCATCTGCAGTGCGAACGTAGTATTATTGCGCATCAGGGGCATAAATGAGCTTGAGAGAAAGTCTTTTCCTTTGGCTTTTGATTGATGGCAACAGTTACCCATCTTTTCCAGAATGGATTCTCGCACATCCCGAGAAGTTTTGCTCTGCTTCAACTCTCGTAACCACGTGGGAAATGCATATCGTTCATTGGGATATTCGTGGGTTTTTGCAGTGGCTACACCGCCATACATCATATCACAAGCATAGGCCCATAAGCCGTACTGTTGTCTGCGCTTAGTTCTGCCAAGAAATAGATCTGCTTTCGAAAGCGCATCATACCCTTTGACCAAGTCGTTAACATCGCGATATTCGGCAGGCAAATTTTCAGAAACCCATAAAAGCACACTGCGCGGGTCTTCATCAAGATGAGACAAGTTTTCTCTGATGCTCTGTATGTTTTTTGTTTTAAAAATTTCTCGTAGTGCATCAAAGATAACTTTCTCTCTATCTCGGTACCCCAATACGTTTAAGGATTGCGTACTTATTTGGCTGTTTGCTAAACAAATTGATTGGAGATCGTTAATGGCTGACCTGATGTCCCCTTTGCAGCGATCAGCTATCGCCCGAAGTACTTTTTGGCCAACAACAATCCCTTCGTCGGAGACAATTCTTTTTAGCAGGGCATAAATAGCACTTGGATAAGGATCATGAAATCGTGTCAGGAGACAACTGTACTTCAGAGAGTCTCCGCTTCCCTTGATTAGACCATAATAGTCGTTTACAATTAGCATGATTGGTTGATTGGTCATTTTGATGGTTTCAACAATCGCTTTTTTCCCTCCCTTGTCGCTTAAATCGACATTGGTGTTGCTTCCTCCACTTGCTTTTTCATACAGATTGTCTGCCTCATCGAGAATAATGAGTTTTCTTCCTCCTGTTCTAGATGAGATAAACGATCCATCGTCAGCAAATGTTTCATGAATGGATCCCGATGTTGCAATGCGCTTAATAGTTGTTGCATTTCTTGCATCTGAAGTATTGAGTTCAATGACCGCCCAATTATAATCACGAGCGAGAGCAAGTGCACTACTAGTTTTTCCGGTGCCTGCCCTTCCCGAGAGAATTACAGCGCGTTTTTTTGGTTTCCCCTCTTTCCATGTGTTAGCCCACTTTCTGAGTTCAGTAATTGCACGATCGTTTCCGACAACCTCGTCTAGGCTTTGTGGTCGGTATTTTTCGGTCCAGTCCTCCATGTTATCTGATATAACGTCCCCTTGGTATTTTAATATTTGTTTTTGGTTACATAACCTTTTTATCAAGCTGGCTTATTTCCCTTTCTTATGCGGGGGTGGCCCAGCCCGGCACGGCGAAGGATTGCTAATCCTTTGGTCTCTGACCTCGGGAGTTCAAATCTCCCCTCCCGCGTCTCTTTTTTACCATACAAACCATAGAGTTTTTCCTACGTCTATCCCTAAAACACGCCATTATAAAAAGTAACAACTACTGATTTCAATCTTGTTTATGGGGCTCTTCGAGACGTTTCCATTCCGTAACATCACGCGAGATGCCCATAGTGCCAATAATATTTCCTTCTTCGTCAAAACGGGGGACTTTAGTTACTGAAACCCAACGCTCAGTACCGTCCTTTGCAGTAAGTTTCTCAACTTTATTCACGATATATTTCCCCGTCTTGAGAATGTCTTCGTCATCAGTTGCAGCCCGTACTGCTTCTTGTTTTGCAAGAAAATCAAAATCTGTTTTCCCGATCATTTCTTTTGGGCTGACTTGTGAATGAGCTGCTTTTGCTTTATTGACCAAAATAAATCGGTTCTGTTCATCTTTGAAATAAATGGAGTCTGGAGTGTTGTCTAGTAGCGTTTGGAGCAATTCGTGTTCTCGAGCAAGTTTGATTTCTGCTTCTCGTCGGTCGCTCATGTCTCGTAAGGTAACAACAAAATTATCCACTTCATTATCTTGTTTTACTAAGAAAAATGAACTTAGTTCAATGTGGAGAATGTTGCCTTCTTTGTCTTGTAGTTCTGTTTTATGCGTTTTTGCTTCCCTATGAGATAACAAATGTTCAAATTGCTCAACGACAACAGGTAATGATTTGGCGGTAAGTACATCTAACCCAAGAAAATCCTTTTGTAACACTTCCTCTTTTGATAGTTTTAGAAGGTCTAAGGCACGTCCGTTTACGTCCAGAATTTCTCCACGGGCATTGAGTACCAGAATACCATCGGTTGTTGATTCAAATAACCCTCTATATTTCTGTTCACTTTCTTTTAATTGCTGTTCTGCTTTCTTTCGCTTAGTGATGTCTTGAATCAATGCGAGCATGACGGGTCTTTCACCCATAATGAATAATGAAGTGCTAACATCGACAGGGACATGGTTTCCATCTTTTCTTCTTATTTCAGTTTCAAACTGCATGCCTCCCTTTGCAGAGATTTCGTCAACAAGTTGAGACCAATCTGTTGATTCAGTGAGAATTTCTTGCAAAGAAAGATCTATAAGCTCATCCCATGAATACTCAAGAAGGTCACAGGACCGCATATTTGCTTCTAAGATTTTCCCCTCGATAGTTGTTAGAAAGGTTGCTGCATTGACCTGCTCAAATAGGGTCTGATACCTCCCGTCCGCTAATCCAGAACCATTCTTCTTACGAGGTGTAAAAGATCTATCTTCAGTTTTCTGCAACATGCGTCATCACATACGGTTGCATCCCAACAACGTTACGTATTGGATGTGCGTTTGAATATGTATTGAATACATTGTCAATATTTAAACCTACTTTATTCTGATATGTTTACAGATCCGCCAATGCACGTTTCAGTTCTTCGATAATGTCAACATTTGTGGGGTCAACACCTCTATCGATGGCAAGATAACAACTTACAAAATCTCCAATATACATCGCAACAATCATTTTTTCTAAGGATTTTTTCCCTCGTAGCGGTACCTCAATGATGTTTGCTGCAGCATCATCAAAGAATTCTCGCATAAAATTAAGTCGTTTGGTCATGTAGAGGGATTCAAGCTTTTCATCTCTAAATACGATACAAGTGAAATGTTTTGACATTTCAGGATTGTTAGACCATCCCACAATGTCGTTATGATTGCACTCGGGCACCACATCGTATCGGGCAATTACTTTACTATTTTCGTTGAATTGGGTGCACCATCGTCTTGCTATAGGGGCATAGATCCCCCATCCGTAGATGTGCGGCATCGTTTTTCCAATTTTTGAAGCAATCTGTTTTGCTAAATTGTCTTTTTTGGCAATGGATTTGTTGTTAGTTTTACTTATCTCTCTGGTGGCATGGATAGCTTCTTCAACTTCAGTGTCAATAGTATTCTGTAGGATACCTATTTTTTTTAACGAAAGTAGCGACGAAAATAATAGGTAGGCAGTAGCTGCACGCGGTTGGTAACCTGAAGGAATCTTGATATGAGGAACCGCTCGTTTTTCACAATACTCTTGCAGTTTTCCACCAGAAGAAACACCGATAATTTGGCATTTTTTTTGATAGGCATGTTTAAATGCACTCAGCGTTTCTTCAGTATTTCCAGAATAACTCTGAGAAAAGACGAGGGTGTTTTTATGTGCCCATTTGGGGAGATCATAGTCACGATTCACATGGATCGGAATGTCAAAGCGGTCCCGTAAAAAGGTTTGTACAATGTTTCCCGAGATGGCAGAGCCTCCCATTCCACTGACAATAATGTTATCAACTTTAAAGATACTGGGAAGCGAGGCCTTATCAACTATGGCAATAGTTTCCTCAATTTGCTCAGGAAAACGTTCTAAAGTATCTAACATACCAGATTCATCAACTTTTGCAGTCCCTTCCATTGTATTTGCACTCATGTGATCCAACTACAGTAACAGAAGGTTGCTATTTGAGATTATTGTTTTTGGGCAATTATTATAATTAGGAATCTCTATCCTTTTTTCAATGATCATCACCGCGCAAAAGCCACTGCAGACAATTATTGCTACTGTTGGAAAAGGGCCTGTGTTTCTTATTGGCTGTAGTGAATGTGCAACACTGTGCCACACGGGTGGTGAAGAAGAAGTCCAAGCCATGAAAGAGACATTGAAAAAACATCATGTCCTGGTCACGGGATGTGTTATTTTAGATCCTGCCTGTCATCTACAGAATGATAAGCGACTTCTTCGTCAACATGCTGATGCTGTCAAAAAAGCTCAGAAGATACTAGTGCTTGCGTGCGGGAACGGAACGCAAACAGTCGCAGAAATCATTACAGATGCCGACGTTATCTGTGGAACAGATACTTTATTTCTTGGAGAGATACAACGTGCTAATCAATTCGAAGAACGCTGCCAACTCTGTGGGGAGTGTATTCTAGACCAGTTTGCTGGCTTTTGTCCTGTTGCCCGATGTCCAAAGTCAATGCTAAACGGTCCATGTGGCGGCTCGATTGATGGCCAATGCGAAGTCCATCCAGATCTTGATTGTGTCTGGTACCTTATCTATAAAAAATTAAAGGAACAAGGAAAAACGGCTCAATTGCGTTGCATCTGTCAACCGAAAGACTGGTCAAAAAGTACCGAGATGAAGAGGAGCATCTGATATGACCCTTCAAAGTAATCTTGAGCAAGTATTGTCTACGAACACCTTTGTTGTAACTGCCGAAGTTGGTCCACCAAAAGGTTGTAATCCAGAAATCATCAAAAAAAAGGCAGAGATGCTCCGGGAATCTGCCCATGCCTTTAATGTTACCGATAACCAAACTGCTGTCGTACGGCTGTCCAGTCTTGCAGGCAGTTGCATTCTTTTAGATGAGGGACTCGAACCCATATTACAGATGTCTTGTCGAGATCGTAACAGAATCGCGTTACAAAGTGATGTACTTGGAGCTGCAGCACGGGGGATAAAAAACATTTTGTGTATCACTGGTGATCATCAATCAATGGGAAATCATCCACAGGCACGAGGGGTGTTTGATGTTGATTCTATCCAATTACTGCAGATGATTAAGACAATGCGGGACGATGGATTGTTTCAGAGCGGGGATGAAATTAAAGCAGGAACACCAAACGTCTTTCTTGGTGCCGCTGCAAATCCCTTTGCTGGTCCCTTTGAGTATCGTGTTGATCGCTTGGAAAAAAAGATAGACGCGGGTGCAGCATTTATTCAGACACAGAGCGTGTATAACATTGAAAAATTTACCACTTGGCTCGATGAAGTTACCTCTCGAGGACTTGATAAAAAGGTACATATTCTTGCGGGTATTACTCCGTTAAAATCACTTAAAATGACAGAGCGAATGAAGTCTCATGTTCCTGGTGTTGATCTCCCCGACGACCTTTATGAACGAATGAAACAGGCAAAACAGCCACAGGCTGAAGGATATCAAATTGCATTGGAACTTATTCACGAAGTCAAGAAACTTAAAAGCATCCATGGTATTCATCTAACCGCTCTCTTTTGGGAAGAAATCATTCCTTCTCTGGTGAAAGAGGCACAACTAATGAATCAAACTCCTTGAGAATACTGCCGTGCAATCTGTCTATATGCGTCACGAAAGGGAACGCCCTTTTTTACTAACTCATAGACCTTGTCTGTTGCGTAAAGGTCGCTGGTCATGGCTTTTTCACAGGCGTCTTTCTGTATCTTAATGTTTTTTATGAGGAGTGTCATAACTTCGATACTTTCTTTCGTGCATGCGCATCCTTTCATTACCGGTTCTTTGATGAGTTGCAGGTCCCTGTTGTATCCTGAAATCAAGTTTGCACTCATCGTTTTGATTTGCATTTCCCATGAAACCATCTGGTGATAATGTGCACGTGTCAACTCTAATACATCGAGGTTCATTTTCTGTGGCATTATTGAACTTCCCGTGCAAAACTCGGCAGGGAAGGAAACAAATCCCATTTCTGGCATACTAAATAGTAGCAGATCTGATGCCATTTTGTTGAGATCAATCATGATTTGAGTGAATGCATGTAGAAGAGAAGATTCAAACTTCCCTCTACTATTTTGTACATATATCGAATTTTCTTGTGGTTTCTGAAAGCCGAGAAGTTTCGCTATCATTGTTCTGTCAATGGGAAGAGGTACGCCATACCCTGCACCTGTTCCTGCTGGGCACTGATCTATCAGTGTGTTGACGTGCATAAGCAGATGAGTGTTATCCTTCATTGACTCGATAAATGCACCGGCCCAGAGTCCAATCGATGAAGGCATTGCTTTTCTCATATGAGTATACCCAGGTAATGCGGTGGTTCCGTGAGAGTTAACGAGCTTTGTTAACGTATCGATAAGATCGTTTGCTGTCATGATGCTGCCCTGTATTTGATCTTTGTAATACAGGCGCAATGCGGTAAGGATCTGGTCGTTTCTTGATCGGCCTGTGTGTATTTTTTTTCCTACTGCCCCCACTTTTTTGATAAGAAAATTCTCAATGGCCGTGTGACAATCTTCGTCTTCTTGCTTTATCTTAAATTCTCCTTGTTCATGCAGCGTTAGTATCTCATGTAATGCTTGATGAAGTTGCAAACATTCTTGTTCACTCACTATACCAAGCTTTTGAAGCATGGTCGCATGAGCAATAGAGCCAAGACAATCATAGGGTACGAGCTGTTGGTCGTACACATAATCATCACCAACTGTATAGGATTCAATGGCGCTATGCAACGTATACTTTTTTTCCCATAATTTCATCTTTGACCCCCTGTAGTTTTAGCGGCAAGCCTGCGATATTGATAAAGCCCCGTGCGTCAGTTTGATTGTACCCGCCTTCAATATCCATACTGGCAATTGCTTCGTCATACAGTGAATATTTTGATTCCCTTCCAACAACAGTGACATTCCCCTTGTATAATGTCACATATACAGATCCAGAGACGTGTTCTTGGCTCTTATCAATTGCAGCCATCAACATGTCCATCTCAGAAGAATGCCAAAATCCATTGTAGATGAGTGTCGCAATCATTGGAGAAAGTAACTGTTTGAGATGGATTGCCCCCCTACTTAGCACAATGCTTTCAAGATCCCTGTGCGCCTTCAATAATATCGTTCCCGCCGGTGTTTCATAGACGCCACGTGATTTCATGCCCACAACTCTATTTTCTACGATGTCACTCCTGCCAATGCCATTTTTTCCAGCAAGTGCATTAAGATAGATAAACAACTCAAGAGACCCTGTTACT